>NZ_CP127294.1:9047083-9365000 GCF_030285625.1 Amycolatopsis sp. 2-15 | reverse complement strand
AGCTGTGTCATTGACACAATAGATCCGCGTGTTCCCTTGAGGAGCGTGTGTAGTCGTGTTGATGGGTAGGGGAGCGTCCTGCATCCAGGGAAGCCACGGTGGAAACCAGTGGTGGAGGGTGTGGGAGTGAGAATGCAGGCATGAGTAGCGAATGCAGAGTGAGAAACTCTGCCGCCGGATGACCAAGGGTTCCTGGGCCAGGCTAATCCGCCCAGGGTAAGTCGGGACCTAAGGCGAGGCCGACAGGCGTAGTCGATGGACAACGGGTTGATATTCCCGTACCCGAGCATGTGCGCCCATGATGAGGCAGTTGATACTAACCACCCAAAGCGCATGGTGAAGTCTTCGGATGGAGCTGTGTTGTGGAGCGTGGGATCTGATTCTGTAGTAGTCAAGCGATGGGGTGACGCAGGAAGGTAGCTCCGCCAGGCGATGGTTGTCCTGGTGTAAGCGTGTAGGCCGTCATGTAGGTAAATCCGCATGGCTATAGGCTGAGACGTGATGCGTAGCCGTTTGAGGCGAAGAGGGTGATCCTATGCTGCCGAGAAAAGCCTCTAGTGAGTGCATGCACGGCCCGTACCCCAAACCAACACAGGTGGTCAGGTAGAGAATACCAAGGCGATCGGGTGAACTGTGGTTAAGGAACTCGGCAAAATGCCCCCGTAACTTCGGGAGAAGGGGGGCCAGTGCTCTTGAGGCCTTTTACAGGCTAGGGAGTGGTGGCCGCAGAGACCAGCGGAAAGCGACTGTTTACTAAAAACACAGGTCCATGCGAAGTCGCAAGACGATGTATATGGACTGACGCCTGCCCGGTGCTGGAACGTTAAGAGGACCGGTTAATCCCTTCGGGGGTGAAGCTGAGAATTTAAGCGCCAGTAAACGGCGGTGGTAACTATAACCATCCTAAGGTAGCGAAATTCCTTGTCGGGTAAGTTCCGACCTGCACGAATGGCGTAACGACTTTCCGGCTGTCTCAACCACAGGCCCGGCGAAATTGCACTACGAGTAAAGATGCTCGTTACGCGCGGCAGGACGGAAAGACCCCGGGACCTTTACTATAGTTTGGTATTGGTTTTCGGTTCGGCTTGTGTAGGATAGGTGGGAGACCGTGAAGCGGTGACGCTAGTTACTGTGGAGTCATTGTTGAAATACCACTCTGGTCGAATTGGGAATCTGAACCTCGGGCCATGATCTGGTTCAGGGACAGTGCCTGATGGGTAGTTTAACTGGGGCGGTTGCCTCCTAAAGAGTAACGGAGGCGCCCAAAGGTTCCCTCAGCCTGGTTGGCAATCAGGTGTTGAGTGCAAGTGCACAAGGGAGCTTGACTGTGAGACAGACATGTCGAGCAGGGACGAAAGTCGGGACTAGTGATCCGGCACCACCTGGTGGAAGGGGTGTCGCTCAACGGATAAAAGGTACCCCGGGGATAACAGGCTGATCTTGCCCAAGAGTCCATATCGACGGCATGGTTTGGCACCTCGATGTCGGCTCGTCGCATCCTGGGGCCGGAGTAGGTCCCAAGGGTTGGGCTGTTCGCCCATTAAAGCGGCACGCGAGCTGGGTTTAGAACGTCGTGAGACAGTTCGGTCCCTATCCGCCGCGCGCGTAGGATACCTGAGGAAGGCTGTCCCTAGTACGAGAGGACCGGGACGGACGAACCTCTGGTGTGCCAGTTGTCCCGCCAGGGGCATGGCTGGTTGGCCACGTTCGGAAGGGATAACCGCTGAAGGCATCTAAGCGGGAAGCCTGTTCCAAGATGAGGTATCCCACCCCATGTGGGTTAAGGCCCCCAAGAGACGATTGGGTTGATAGGCCAGAGATGGAAGCACAGTAATGTGTTGTTGAGTTGACTGGTACTAATAGGCCGAGGACTTGCCTACAAAGATGTTACGCATCCACTCTACGGTTCTGAAACACCACGCGTGTTTCGTAGTGTTTCGGTGGTTATAGCGCCAGGGAAACGCCCGGTCCCATTCCGAACCCGGAAGCTAAGCCTGGTAGCGCCGATGGTACTGCAACCGAAGGGTTGTGGGAGAGTAGGACGCCGCCGAACTAAAAGTAAGGGTTAGGCCCCGGTTGAGAACGCGCAAGCGGTTCTCCCGGGGCCTAACCCTATTTCAGCACCTTTATCGCTTGAGAAGCCGGCATGCGTCCGGAACCATCCAGGTGGGCCGTGCGTGGCGTTCGGGGCGAAGGGGTGGTTCAGGATGCGGGTGCTCGTCTCGGTCGACATGGAAGGCATCGCCGGGGTGGTCCACAGCGATGACATCCAGCCCGGCCACCGTGAGTACGAACGCAACCGCGGCTTGCTGACCGAAGAGGCCAACGCTGCCGTGCGCGGCGTTTACGCCGCCGACCCGGACGCGCAGGTGCTGGTCGCCGACGCGCACGCACAGTTTCGCAACCTGGTGCCCGAGCTGCTGGACCAGCGAGGGGAACTGCTGCGCGGCACGCCCCGCCCGTGGGGCATGATGGCCGGCCTTTCGCCCGACCTCGACGCCGTGCTGTACATCGGCTACCACGGCAAAGCCGGCACACCCCGCTCGGTCCTCGCGCACACGATCGCCGGCCGCGTGATCGCCGACGTGCGCTGCAACGGGGTCTCCCTTGGCGAACTGGGCCTCAACACCGCCTTGGCGGCCCACCACGGCGTGCCGCCGGCACTGGTGAGCGGCGACGACACCGTCGCCGCGGAGGCCGCCGGCGCGGCCCCGGGCATCCACACCGTGGTGGTGAAGCGCGCGCTCGGCGCCCGCGCCGCCGCGATGATCCACCCCGAGGAGGCCTGCCGCCGGATCGAGGCCGCGGTCCCGCGCGCCCTGGCCGCCCGCGCCTCCGTACGCCCGCGCAGCATCGAAGGCCCGGTCGAGCTCGAGGTCCAGGTCCACCGTCCCCACCTGACGGAACACGCCCTGCTCGTACCCGGCATGGACCGCCGGGACGGCTGCACCCTCCTCTACACGGCACCGGACTTCCCGACTGCCTACAACGTCGTGGAACTGATCGCCGTCCTCGGCACCCTCTGACCGCACCCGGCCCCCGAGCTGCGCGGAAACAGCATCCGCTCGCCGGCGCCGGATCGGCGCCGCGCACTTGGTCGCCGCGGGCAAGTCGACCCAGCCGGCGATCCGAACCACCGTCTGACGGCGCCCGACCTCGCGCCCGGTTGCCGAGCCGCGCGGAAGCAGCACTCGGCGGAAGCAGCACTCGGTCGCCGGCACCAGACCGCGGAGGTGCCGCGCACTTGGTCGCCGCGGAGAAGCCGGCCATCCGCACGCGGTTCGGCCCGCGCGCGGGCCCGAGACGAGCGGGGAGCAGCCCTGGTCGTCGGCGCCGGATTGGTGCCGCGCGCTTCGTGGCGGCGGGCAAGCCGGCCCAGCCAGCCAACCGAGCCAGCGTCTGGCTGCGTCTGGCCCGACGTGGACGGAGGCGAATTGAGCGGAAGCCGCACCTGAGTCGTGGGTACCCGATCGATTCCGCGTGCTTTCTCGCCGCGGGGAAGCGGACCCGGCCGGCGATCCGGACCATCGTCCGACCGCGCGCGCCCGCGCGCACGGTCGCCGAGGTGAGCAGAAAACAGCACTCGGTCGTTGGCACCAGATTGGTACCGCGCGTTTGGTCGCCGCAGGCAAGCCGACCCAGCCGGCCGTCCGGACCGAAAACGGGATCCCCTCACCGGCCTTCGCAAAACAAAATCCCGGCGCAGAATCCCCGGCACAAAGTTCGGCACAAAGCCCACACGGCAACCCCAGACCCCAGACATGAGAAAGGCGCCGGAGCAAACCGCTCCGGCGCCTTCCGCCAGTCCGTCACCCGCGAGCCCCACTCCTCAGGAGGGAGGCGAAGGCTCAGAGAGCCGAGCCCTTCTGCCAGTCCGTCCAGGACTTGGACCAGTCGCCGTACAGGTCCCAGACCGGGAGCTGCGGGCCGCCCGAGTTGGTGACCTCGACGACGTCGCCGAGGCCGAAGTTCTGGAAGAACCATTCGGCGTTGGCGGCGTTGAGGTTGATGCAGCCGTGGGACACGTTGGAGCTGCCCTGCTGGCCGACGCTGTTCGGGTTCTCGTGGACGAACTCGCCGTCGTTCGAGATGCGTTCGGAGAACTTCTCGTCGGAGCGGTAAGCCTTCGGGTCGGGCGGGCAGACGCCGTAGGTGCAGGAGTCCATCGTGTAGTTGGCCTGCTTGAACGAGATCACGTGCGGACCCAGGTGGGTCGGCGTGGCGTCCTTGCCCATGGAGATCGGCATGGTCTTCACCATGGAGCCGTTGTGGAAGATCTGCATCTGCTCGGTGTTGCCGTCCGCCTTGGCGATCCAGGAGTCGTGCACCTTGTAGGTCTCGGTGCGGTCCTCGGCGCCGAACACGCCGTTGCCGAAGTCGACGCCGTAGATCTTCGCCGTGACGGTCAGCGTGGTGTTCGGCTGCCAGTACTCCTTGGGCCGGTAGTGGACGTTCTTGTCGTCCATCCAGTACCAGCTGCCGTCCTGCTTCGGCGACGACTGCACCGACAGCGCCTTCTCCACGGCGGCCTTGTTCTTCACCGCGACGCCGAAGCTGAACACGATCGGCTGCCCCACGCCGACACCGGTCGACTTCACGGCCGACGGCGCCGGGATCAGGTTCGCGTTCGCCTGCTTCTTCGGCGACACCGTGGTGACGTCACCGTCCTTCTCCACCTGCTTGCCGTCGGCGCCCTGGGCGTGTGCGACAACCTTGTAGGTGCCGCCGTAGCCGAGCACCTCGGTGGTGGTCCAGCTCGAGCCGTCCGTCGCGAGCTTGCCGGCGACCGACTTCCCCTTGGAGTTGGTCACCGTCACGTCGGTCAGCTTGCCGTTGGCGGCTTTGACGACGATCGGGGTGGTCGGGCTGATCCCGGAGGCGTTCGCCGGGTCGATCGACACCGTCGCCGCCGTGGCAGCCTGGCTTGTGCCACCCGGGGTGACGGGCGCCGCGCTGCCCCCGGTGGTGTCCCCACCGGAGGAGCAGGCCGAAACCAGCAGGGTTGCCGCGAGAATTCCGGCAACCGAAAGGAAAGTCTTCTTCGGGAACATTTTGTCTCTTTTGCGGGGTATCGCGGGCCGGCAGGCTTCTTCCATTCCAAAACTACGCGATCAGGAAGACGCCTCACGCAGCGGATAGGTGCATTGCAGTGGCGTGGATCACGCGGTGACGAGCCCCGGCGCGCCGTACAGACCGGGGCCGTCGACGACCAGTTCCTTCAGGTAGTCGCGGGCAGACTGGTAAGCCTCCTCGGCGAGGTGGTCGGTCCGCGTGAAGTCCAGTGGACTGACCCGCACGGGTGCCGGCCCGGGCAGGTAGACCACGGGCGCGCGCCGCGCCGCCGCGGGAGCCTCCAGCGCCGCCTGGTTGCGCATGCTGATCAAGGCGGTGAACATCATCACCTCGGCGAACGTGTGTGGCGCACCGGGCATCTTGCCCGGGAACGCGCAGTCCAGCACCACAAGCGATCGAGCGCCCATCGCGAGCGCCTGGCGCATCGGCACGTTGGCCACCAGGCCGCCGTCGTAGAGCAGCCGGCCGTCGTGGTCCACTGGTGGGTAGATCCCCGGGATCGCGCAGCTGGCCAGCAGCGGCTCGCGCAGCGGCCCCGTGCGGAACAGCACCGGCTCGGCGGTGTCGACGTCCGTGGTCACCACGCCGAGGGGGAGCGCCAGGTCCTCGAAGCGCCGGCCGGGGCCGAGGTGGTCGTCGATGATCTTCGTGAGACCCGTGTTGGGGAACAGGTTCGTCTTGCTGTGGCGAAGCGTCCGCACCTGGCTGAACACGCCGCCGGGAAAAGCTTCGTGTTTCGTCATGTGCTTCCAGATGTCGTGCAGGCGCCCGAGCCGGTCGGCGCCGGGCAGCGCCAGCACGGCCGCGTTGAGCGAACCCACCGACGTCCCGACCACGAGGTCGGGCGTCACACCGGCTTCGTCCAGCGCGCGCAGCATCCCGACCTGCAGCGCGCCCAGGCTCCCTCCGCCGCCGAGCACGAATGCCACCGGCCCGGGGAGATCGAGTGGGGTCATACCGCCGAATGTAGTAACCGTGAGCGCTCACGGCGGCGTCACGGACGTGTGATGCCGCAACGGCTCATTCCGCGACGCGCACGGGTTCCTCAGTCTTCTCGGACGCCAGGGCCTTGCGCTTTTTCAGGCGAACCAGGAAGAACACCAGCACCCCGAGGACCACGGCCGCCGCCACGAGAAAGCCCGTGCTGAGCGCGCCCTCCACGTTCTTGGCCGCCTCCCCGAGCGCCGCGCCGAGGCTGATGTGCACGAGCGACCAGCACAGCGCCCCCGCGGCCGTCGCGGGCAGGAACTTCCGGAACGGCAGCCGTGATGCGCCCGCGGCAGCCGGCGTCAACGTCCGCAAGACCGGCAGGAACCGCGCGAAGAACACCGCCCACGCGCCGCGCCGCTCCAGCACGCCGGCGGCCTTGTCCCACGCGTCGAGGCCGTACTTGCGGATCAGCTTCGTCTCGCGCAGCCGTGGTCCGAACCGGTGGCCGAGCGCGTAGCCGACGGAGTCGCCGAGCGCCGCGCACACCGTGACCACGGCCCACAGCGTGAGAAAGCGCGGGGTCGTGGTCGCCGTCGTGGCCGCGACGAGCAGCGCCGACTCGCCGGGGACGAGGAACCCCAGGCCGATGGTGCACTCGGCGAACACGAGCCCGCCGGCCGCGGCGACAAGGCCCGGTTCCGGGAGTCCTTGCAGCCAGTTCAGGAGATCCGTTACCAAAGCCACAAGGTCACTTTACGGATTCTTTGGGATCCGTCACGGCGTTCGGCCTGACCTGGGGGACTTCCCAGGGGTGGCCCGTAGGGGCCGGGAACGACGAAGGGCCCGCTCGAGGTGAGCGGGCCCTTCGGAGCGAAACGTCGGTCAGCGCGCGAGGAGCGAGCTGGCTTCCTGCGCGGCCGGACCCTGCTCGGCCAGGTGCGCCAGGTTCTCCGGCAGTTCCTCGCCACGGTGGGCCTTGGTCTGCGCGTAAAGCCGTCCGGCGCGATACGAGGAGCGCACCAGCGGACCTGCCATCACACCGGCGAATCCGAGAGCCTCGGCCGCCTGGGAGTGCTCCACGAACTCTTCCGGCTTCACCCAGCGGTCCACAGGGTGGTGCCGGGGCGACGGCCGCAGGTACTGCGTGATCGTCAGGATCTCGCAGCCCGCCTCGACCAGGTCGCGCATCGCGGGCTCGACCTCGTCGGGCGTCTCGCCCATGCCGAGGATCAGGTTCGACTTCGTCACCAGACCGGCTTCGCGGGCCTTCGTGATGACCTCCAGCGAACGCGCGTAGCGGAAACCGGGACGAATCCGCTTGAAGATCCGCGGCACCGTCTCCACGTTGTGCGCCAGCACCTCCGGCCGCGACCCGAACACCTCGGCCAGCTGCGCCGGATCCGCGTTGAAGTCCGGGATCAGCAGCTCGACACCCGTACCCGGGTTCAGCTCGTGGATCTGCCGCACGGTCTCCGCGTACAGCCAAGCCCCACCGTCCGCCAGGTCATCCCGCGCGACGCCCGTGACGGTCGAGTACCGCAAACCCATGGCCTGCACGGACTCCGCGACCTTCCGCGGCTCCGTGCGGTCCAGCGCGGCCGGCTTCCCGGTGTCGATCTGGCAGAAATCACAGCGACGCGTGCACTGGTCCCCGCCGATCAGGAACGTCGCCTCGCGGTCTTCCCAGCACTCGTAGATGTTGGGACAGCCCGCCTCCTCACAGACAGTGTGCAGGCCCTCCCGGCGCACCAAGCCCTTCAGCTCGGTGAACTCCGGCCCCATCCGCACCTTCGTCCTGATCCACGACGGCTTCTTCTCGATCGGCGTCTCGCTGTTGCGGACCTCGAGCCGCAGCAACTTCCGCCCTTCAGGCGCAGCAGTCACGTCGACCACACTACGCCCGTGGTACCGGGCGAATCGCCTACTGAGGGTCCGGCGTGACGTTCGTCAAGCGGGCCGTCAAGTCCCACAATGCGGTCGCCGTCGCGAGGTCGCGGGCGGCGGCGAGCGGGCGCACCTTCGTGGGGTGCCCACGGGAGCCGAAGAGGCGGTCCGGGCCGTAGTAGTCGCCGCCCTCGACGCCGGGCTGGGTGGCCGCGTAGAGCTGCGGCAGCGCCCCGTGCGTGAGGTCCTGAGCCAGCACCAGGTTGCCGAGGTGCATGGTGCCGAGCATCAAGGTGCGCACGACAGGGTTGTCGTAGGACTTCGCCATCCCGGTCTGCAAACCGGTTTCGGTGTAGCCGGGGTGGGCGAGCACGCTGATCACCGGCGAACCCGCCGCGCGGAGCCGCCGGTCGAGCTCCAGCCCGAAGATCTGGTCGGCGAGCTTCGACTGCCCGTAGGCGGCGCCCGTGTTGAACCGGCCGTGCTCGAAGTTCGGGTCCGCCAGCCGGATGCGCGCGCCGGTGGCCGCCATGCTCGAGAGCGTGACCACGCGCGCCGCCGTGCCGCCGCGCAGTGCGGGCATGAGCAGCCACGTGAGCGCGGCCGGCCCGAGGTAGTTGGTGCCGAATTGCAGCTCGAAGCCGTCGGCCGTCCGGCTCTTGGGGGTGCCCATGACGCCGGCGTTGTTCACGAGCACGTCGAGCGCGTCGCCGGTCAGCTCGCGCACCGACGTCGCCGCCTTGTGCACTGACGCGAGGTCGGCCAGATCCAGCGGCACGAGCTCGGGCGAGGCACCGGAGGCCACGGCGCGCACGCGGTCGAGCGCGGCGGCACCGCGCTCGGCCGAGCGGCACGCGAGCAGCACCCGTGCGCCGCGGCCGGCGAGAACTTCCGCCGTGCGTAGACCGAGGCCCGAGTTGGCGCCGGTGATCAGGACGGCCCGGCCGGTCTGGTCGGCCAGCTCGGCCTCGGTCCAGCGTGGGTTCATGGGGCTCACCTAACTACACGCCTGTAACTACGTGGTCACGCGCTGGGGGCGAGCAGGCGCATCAGGTGCCCCATCGGGCTCCGGCGCCGCGCCGGGGCCGCCGGACGGTGGTGGCCCGCCCGCACCAGTGAATCGAAGGCGTAGCCGACGCGGGTGATCTCTTCCGTCGGCTCACCGGGCGCGGCCAGCCCCGCCGTGAGCGCCAGCATCCGCAGCTCGCCCTCGTGCAGGTTCGCCAGAGACGGGTGCCGGGTCAGCGCGCTGTCGAGCACCGCGCGCAGCGTCTCGTGCTCGGACCGCGCGCGCCGCCACGCGCGGGAAACGGTGTCGACCTGGTCGCCGACGCCGTCGGCCGCGGCGTCCTCCGGGTCGGCCAGCTCGGCGCGCAGGTGCCCCCCGAGCACCTGCGTCCACTTGTACTGCAGCGCCAGCAGCAGGTTCTCTTCACCGCCGAAAACGTCGGTGGCGCCGGGGATCTCGGCGAGTGCGAGCGGCTCACCCGGGGTGCGCTGCGCGTGGCGCACGGCCGCCTCGAGGATTTCCCGGCGTCGGTAGAAGTCAGTCCAGCTCATGGTGTGGGCTCCCCCTCCGTGGCCCGGGTCGTACCGCGGGTTTGCGGCATACTCCCGGTACGGACCTGACGCGGTGAACATACCATGGGTATGGAGATCGCCGTCCGGCGTAAGGTTGTGAGGGTGCCGACAATGAGGTCCAGACGACTCGACTACTCGGAGTCCACACGATCCGCCCTGGTCGACAGCGCCGTCGAGCTGTTCACGAAACGCGGTTACGCGGGTACCTCGCTCGACGAGGTGGCCAAACGCGCCCGCGTGACGAAGGGCGCGCTGTACCACCACTTCAGCGGCAAGCAGGCCCTGTTCGAAGCCGCGTTCGACTCCGTGGAAAGCCTGGTCTACGACCGGCTGGAGAAGATCATGACCGGCCCCGGCACGCCGTGGGAACGGGCGATGGGCGCGCTCAACGCGTTCATCAAGAGCTGCCTCGACCCGGCCTACCAGCGCATCGCGATCCACGAGGCGCCGGTGGTGATGGGCTGGGAACGCTGGCGCGAGGCCGAAGAGCAGTGCAGCTTCGGGCTCCTCCGCGCGGGTCTGCAGTCGCTCGTGGACGCCGGCGAGGTCGAGCCCGTGCCGGTCGACATCACGGCCCGGCTCCTGTTCGGCGCGCTGTCCAGCGCGGCCACGGAGATCGCGAGCGCGGCCGACCCGAAGAAGGTCGGTGAGCAGATCGAGGACGTGATCGTGCGGATGCTGCTGCGCCTTCGTCAGCCGGGCGAGGCGGGGGAGCGACCGGCCGCGAGCTGAGCGGCGTCGTGAACTGCGCCGTGGCTAGGCTGGCGCCATGGACTTGAGGATCTTCACGGAGCCCCAGCAGGGCGCCACGTACGACGACCTCCTGCGCGTCGCCCAGGCGACCGAGGCCGCCGGCTTCGACGCGTTCTTCCGCAGCGACCACTACCTGAAGATGGGCGACGGCGACGGCCTGCCCGGGCCCACCGACGCGTGGATCACCCTGGCCGGGCTCGCCCGCGAGACGAAGCGGATCCGCCTCGGCACGCTCGTCACCGCGGCGACGTTCCGCCACCCCGGCCCGCTCGCGATCTCCGTGGCGCAGGTCGACCAGATGTCGGGCGGGCGTGTGGAGTTCGGCCTCGGCGCGGGCTGGTTCGACACCGAGCACACCGCCTACGCGCTCACGCTGCCGCCGCTGAAGGAGCGCTTCGACCGCTACGCGGAGCAGCTGGAGATCATCACCGGCCTGTGGAAGACGCCGGTGGATGAGACGTTCTCGTTCTCCGGTGAGCACTACACCGTCGTCGACTCACCCGCGCTGCCGAAGCCCGCGCAGTCGCCCGCGCCGCCCGTGATCATCGGCGGTGGCGGCAAGAAGCGCACGCCCGAGCTGGCCGCGCGCTTCGCCGACGAGTTCAACCTGCCGTTCGCGAGCCCGGAAGCCGCGCTGGCGCAGTTCGAGCGCGTCGCCGCCGCGGCCGAGGCCGTGGGCCGCGACCCGAAGGAGATCCTGCGTTCGGTGGCGCTCACCGTCGCGATCGGCCGCGACGACGCCGAGGTGGCGCGCCGGGCCGGGGCCATCGGCCGCGACCTCGGCGAGCTGCGTGAGTCGGGTCTGGCCGGCACGGCGGCGGAGGTCGTCGACCGCATCGGGCAGTGGCGGGAGAAGACGGGCATCACCCGGCTCTACCTGCAGGTGCTCGACCTGCAGGACCTGGACCACCTCGAGCTCATCGCCTCGGACGTGGCTCCGCAGCTGTGAATCACCCGCCGTCGGCGGCGCCGGTACGAACCGGCGCCGCCGACGGCGAGTTCTCAGTTCTGCAGGGCGAAGGTGACGCCCGGCGCCGAAGGCGCTTCCGGGCGCGGCAGCCAGCGGTCGTCACGCACGACCAGCTCGCCCTCGAGCGCGGCCAGCACGGCGTCGCGCGCCATGGGCAGCACCTCGGCCACGGTGACGTCGCGCTCCAGTTCGTAGGACAGCGAAGTGACGCCGGCGTCGCGGATGCCGCACGGCACGATCGTGTCGAACGCGCCGAGGTCGGCGTTGCAGTTGAGCTCGAAGCCGTGCATGGTCACGCCGCGCTGCACGCGGATGCCGATGGCGGCGATCTTGCGCTCGATGCCGCGGTCGTCGGCCGGGATCCACACGCCGCTGCGGCCCTCGACGCGGCCGGTGCGCACGCCGAGCTGCTCGCACACCACGATCAGCGCCTCCTCGAGGCGGCGCACGTAGTGCATGACGTCGATGGGATCCGCGAGCTCCAGGATCGGGTAGCCGACGAGCTGCCCGGGCCCGTGCCACGTGATCTTGCCGCCGCGGTCCACGTCGATCACCGGCGTGCCGTCGGCCGGCCGGTCCTCGGGCTCCGTGCGCTTGCCCGCGGTGTAGACCGACGGGTGCTCGAGCAGCAGCAGGGTGTCCGGGCCGGTCTTGTCGGCGCGCGCGGTGAGGATCTCCCGCTGCAGGTCCCAGGCCTCGGTGTAGTCGATCGTGCCGAGCTCCCGGACTACGACGGGTTCGGTGGCGGCACGGCAGGAATCGGTCGAAGAACTCACTCGTCGAGGCTACGCCCGTCGGGCCCGCGAAAGGGCAGGAGCCGCAGTGCCGTCGCCGACACCAGCCCCACTCCCAGGACCGCGAGCACGGCACCGATGGTGTCCGTGACCCAATGCACACCCAGCACGATCCGGCAGGCTGCCGCCACCACGGTCGCGCCCACCGCGATGCCTGCCGCCCAGCGGCCGAACCGCGGCGCGAACCAGCCGCACACCAGCACCACGACCAGCCCGGTCGAGGCCACCGCGACGACGTGGCCGCTGGGGTAGCTCAGGTCGGGGTACTCGCGTGGCCGCTGGCGCAGGAACACGGGTTTGAACGCCAGGCTCGTCAGCCGGCACAGCACCAGCACCACGGCCAGCCGAACGCACAACGACAGGTTCGAACGGTCCCGCAACGCCAGCGCGAGCAGTGCCACTCCGAGAACCCAGGGCAGCACGGGACCGAGGACGTTCGTGACGACGCCCGCGACCAACCCGGCCGGGCGCGTGTCCTGGCCGCGCAACGCGTTCGCGACCTCCGTGTCGAGCTGCAGCGGCTGCCGGTCGACGAGCAGGCCCAGTGCGACGAAAGCGGCGCACAGCACCACGCCCGTCACGACCCAGCGGACACGCGGCACGGTCATGTCGCGGC
Source organism: Amycolatopsis sp. 2-15 (assembly GCF_030285625.1). Taxonomy (NCBI): domain Bacteria; kingdom Bacillati; phylum Actinomycetota; class Actinomycetes; order Pseudonocardiales; family Pseudonocardiaceae; genus Amycolatopsis; species Amycolatopsis carbonis. Next base: position 9,352,399 of record NZ_CP127294.1, on the reverse strand, counting down.
GGCCAGCGCGCTCTCCAGAGTGCGGTGGCGGAACTCGTAGCCTGTGTGTTCCAGCCGCCGGGGGACGGCGCGCTGGCCGTACAACGCCATTTCCTCGCCGGCCTGCCCGAGCGCGAGCTTCAGCGCGATCCCCGGCACCCACCAGGGTGCGGGCCGGTGCAGGGCGTGACCGAGGGCTTTCGTGAATTCGGCGTTGGTGACGGGCGCGGGGCCGGCGAGGTTGACGGGGCCGGACAGCGTCTCGTGTTCGAGCGCGTGGACGAGGGCGCCGACCTCGTCGTCGAGCGAGATCCACGGCATGAACTGGCGGCCGTCGCCGAGGCGGCCGCCGAGGGCGAAGCCGAAGAGCGGCCGCAGCACGTCGAGCAGGCCGCCCTTGCGTGCGAGCACGAGGCCGGTGCGGACGAGTACCACGCGGGTGCCGGCCGTTTTCGCGGCTGCGGTCGCGCCTTCCCAGGCCGTGCAGAGCTCCGCCAGGAAACCCGTGCCGGCGCCCGCGGTTTCGTCGACCACGTGGGAACCGGTGTTGCCGTAGAAGCCGACGGCGGAGGCGTTCACGAGCACCTTCACGCCGTGTTCGGCCACGGCTTCGGCGAGCACCTCCGTGGGCTCGACGCGGCTGTCGAGCAGCACCTGCTTGCGCATCGCGCTCCAGCGGCCTGGCAGCAGCGGCGCGCCGCAGAGGTTCACGACTGCGTCGATGCCGTCGAACGCGCCCTCGTCGATCCGCGCCGACGGCGGGTCCCAGCCGTGTTCGTCGGCCGCCTGCGCGCCACGCCGCACGAGGCGGCGCACGTCGTGGCCGGCCGAGCGCAGCCGCGCCGCCAGTGCCGTGCCGATGAGCCCGCCGGACCCCGCGATGAGTACCCGCATGCCTGAGATCGTGTCCTATCCGTCCGACGATCGCACGCCCGGGCGCAGCTGCCCGGCGATGTCCGCCGCGGCGGTCAGCAGCACCAGTGCGGGAATCACGGCGGTCGGGCGCAGCCGGTAGGTGCCCCGTCCGTCCTGCTCCACGAGTCCGGCGGCCGTGAGCGTCTTGAGGTGGTGGTAGAGCCGCCCGGGCGAGCCCAGCTGCGCGGCTTCTTGCAGCGCGGCGCCCGTCTGCGCGCCGTCTCGGGCGAGCACGCGCACGAGCGCGATGCGGTCCGGGCTGGACAGTGCGGCCAGGACTTCGGCGCGCGGGCCGTCCGGCAGGGCGAGCACGGCGGGTGCGGGGAGGCGGATCTGCCAGCCCAGGTTCGTCAGCTCGCCCTGGTAGCCGACGACCCCGCCGGGGCCGTCCTGGCCGTCCTGGCTGTCCTGAGTGGACTCGGCGGGCCGGCCCTCGAGCGCGGCGACCCGGCGTTCGAGGGCCGCCACGCGTTCGGCGAGGTCTTCGGTCATGTACTCAGTGTCCCAGTGCCCCCGCCAGATCCGCGAACGTGGCGGGCGTGGTGAGCGCGCCGGTGCACAGTCCCAGCAACACGACGACGTGCTCGGTGTCCGCCGGCGAGATGTCGGAGAGCAGGAGCACGGCCGTGCCGGGGCGGCGGTCCGGCCACAGCAGGTCGATGCCGAGCGTGACGATTCCCGGGTAGCTGCCGCCCTTGAACAGCATCGCGGTCGTGCCCGGTGGCTGGTGGCCCGCGTACTGGGCGCCGAGGATCTGCCGCGTCAGACCGGCGGCTTTCCCTTGCGCGGTGGCGATTTCGTGGTGCATGGCGGCCAGCTGCCGCGCCGTGCCGCGTCCGCTGGCAGCGGCCCAGGCGAGCTGTCTGTCCAAAGTGGGCGGTTGTGTGGTGGCGCGGGGGAGCACTTGCGCGCGGAAGGCCGGGTCGTGCGCGAAGCGGTCGGACAGCCGGTCCCCGGCCGCGCGGCGGATTCTTGCCGGAGCGCCGGGCGGTGGGCAGAACTCGGGGAACAGCAACAGGAGCGTCTCGCCGCCGAACATCCGCACGTCCGGGTCGAACCAGCCGGCGCGGGCGGCTTCGGCCCGCAGCGCGGCGTCGCCGAGACGCGCCCGCAGGTAGTCGGCCGCGGCGCCGTCGCTGACCTCGATCATCAGCTCGGCCATCCGGTGCAGGGGCACGGTCTGGTCGGGGTTCGTCGCCATGCCGTACGCGTCGTGGGGGATGCCGAGCAGCGAGTAGGACTGCAGGTGGGAGCCGCCGTCGCCGAGGTAGGGGTAGCGCGCGTCCCAGTCGCCGACGCGGATCGGCTCGTCCGGGTCCAGCCGCCGCTGGGCGACGGCCCGCGCGTAGGCCGCGGCGTGCGCGACCTTGATCGCCGACGCCAACGGCCTCGGCGTCACCGGCTGGTGCACGAGGCGATGGCCGGCGCCGTCGTCGAACACGGCCGAGACCGTCGCACGATGCTCGGCGAGCCACCGCAACCAGCCGGCGGTGGTCGCGAGATCCGGCGGGGTCGCGGCGCGTGCGATGCCGGGCAGGAGAACGGCGGCGGCTCCCGTGGCCGCCGCGCTGGTCAGGAGTCTGCGTCGGGTCAGCGTGGGGCTACCATACTCCGAGATTCCGTAATTCCGGAATTTCAATTATTCTGGAAATGGCGAAGGCCCCGCACCCCCTGGGGAGTGCGGGGCCTTCGACAGACCGGCTACCGCGTCAGAGGCCGAGCTCGTCCTCGAACTTGCCCTCTTCCAGACGCTGCTTGATCGTCGTGAGGAAGCGGCCGGCATCGGCGCCGTCGACCAGGCGGTGGTCGTAGGTCAGCGGCAGGAACACCATCGAGCGGACGGCGATCGTGTCGTTGCCCTCGGCGTCGGAGACGACGACCGGGCGCTTCACGACGGCGCCGGTACCGAGCATGCCGGACTGCGGCTGCACGATGATCGGCGTGTCGAACAGCGCGCCGTTGCTGCCGATGTTCGTGACGGTGAAGGTGCCACCGGTCAGCTCGTCCGGCTTGATGTGGTTGGCCCGCGCCCGCGCCGCCAGGTCGGCGATGCGGTGCGCGAGACCGGCCAGGCTCAGCTCACCCGCGTCGTGGATCACGACCGACAGCAGGCCGCGGTCGGTGTCCACCGCGATGCCCAGGTGCACGGCGCCGTGGTAGGTGATCTCCTTCGTGTCCTCGTTGTAGGACGCGTTGACGTTCGGGTGCTGCTTGAGCGCCTCGACGGTGGCCTTCGCGAAGAACGGCAGGAACGTGAGGTTCACGCCCTCGCGCTCGCGGAAGGCCGCCTTCGCGCGCTGGCGCAGCTTGGCGATCTTCGTCACGTCCACCTCGTGCACCTGCGTGAGCTGCGCGGAAATCTGCAGCGACTCGCGGGTCTTGGTGGCCGTGATCTGCCGGATCCGGCTGGCCTTCTGCACCGTACCGCGCAGGGCGGCGATGTCCGGCGAGACGGCGGCCGGAGCCGACGGGGCAGCCGCGGCCGGAGCAGGGGCCTGCGCGGCCGGGGCCGGGGCGGCAGCCGCGGGCGCCGGGGCGGCCGCCTTCTGCTTGGCCTCGGCCGCCGCGAGCACGTCCTGCTTGCGGATGCGGCCGCCGACACCGCTGCCGGTCAGCGTCGACAGGTCGATGTCGTGCTCGGACGCGAGCTTGCGCACCAGCGGCGTGACGTACGGGCCGTCGGCCGAACCGTTGTCCTCGGCCTTGGCGGCCGGGGCAGCGGCGGCCGCAGCCGGAGCCGGAGCAGCCGGAGCGGGCGCGGGAGCGGCGGGCGCCGGGGCAGGAGCCGGCTTGCTCTCCTGAACCGGGGCCGGAGCCGGGGCAGCCGGGGCCGGAGCGGACGGCGCCGGGGCGGCGGCCGGAGCCGCACCCGCGTCACCGATCACCGCGAGAACCCCGCCGACCTCGACGGTCTCGTCCTCACCGGCGCGGATCTCGAGCACCGTGCCGGCGACCGGCGACGGCACCTCGGTGTCGACCTTGTCCGTGGAGATCTCGAGCAGCGGCTCGTCGAGCTCGACCGAGTCGCCGACCTGCTTCAGCCAGCGGGTCACGGTGCCCTCGGTGACGCTCTCGCCCAGCTCGGGCAGCTTCACCTCGGTGCCCTGGCCACCCGACGCCGGAGCCGTGTCCGGACGCGACGGGGCCTCGGCCTGCGGAGCCTGCGCGGCGGGCGCCGGCTCTGGCTCGGGCTCGGGCGCCGCCTGCGGCTCCGGAGCGGATTCCTGCGCGGGCTCGGCGGCCGGCTCGGCAGCGGCGGGGACGCCACCGGTGCCGTCGTCGATCACCGCGAGCTCGCCGCCGACCTCGACGGTCTCGTCCTCACCGGCGCTGATCTTCACCAGGGTGCCGGCCACGGGGGACGGGACCTCGGTGTCGACCTTGTCGGTGGAGATCTCGAGCAACGGCTCGTCGACCGCGACGGTGTCGCCTTCCTGCTTCAACCACCGGGTGACGGTGCCTTCAGTGACGCTCTCACCGAGCTCCGGCAACGTGACGGAGTAGGCCATCGTTCGCTGACTCCCTTGATCTGTAAGACGTAGGTTTGGATTGTGCTGGTGAGACGTCAGCTGTGCACGTGCAGCGGCTTGCCCGCGAGGGCAAGGAACGCTTCACCGAGGGCCTCGGTCTGGGTGGGGTGCGCGTGGATGAGGGGGGCGACGTCCTCCGGGAACGCCTCCCAGTTGTAGACCAGCTGCGCTTCGCCGATCAGCTCGCCGACGCGGTCGCCCACCATGTGCACGCCGACGACCGGGCCGTCGGGAGCCTTGACCAGCTTCACGCCACCGGAGGTCTTGAGGATCTGGCTCTTGCCGTTGCCGCCGAGATCGTAGGTGTAGGTGGTGACGTCGTTGCCGTACTTCTCCTTGGCCTGCGACTCGGTGAGCCCGACCGAGGCGACCTCGGGGTGCGAGTAGGTGACGCGCGGGATGCCCTTCTCGTCGATCACGCGCGGGGCGAGCCCGGCGATCTCCTCGGCGACGAAGATGCCCTGCTGGAAGCCGCGGTGGGCCAGCTGCAGGCCCGGCACGATGTCGCCGACGGCGTAGACGTTCGGCAGGTTCGTGCGCAGGCGGTCGTCGGTGAGGACGAAGCCGCGGTCGATCTTGACGCCGGCCTCCTCGTAGCCGTGGCCCGCGGAGTTCGGGCCGCGGCCGACGGCTACCAGTAGCAGGTCGGCCTCGATGGTCTCGCCGGACTCCAGCGACACGCTCACGCCGTTGTCGTCCTGCTTCGCGCCGGTGAACCGCACACCCGTCTTGAAGGCGATCTTGCGACGGCGGAACGCACGCTCGAGCTGCTTGGACGCGAACTCGTCCTCGGCGGGCACCAGGCGCGGCAGGGCCTCGACCACGGTGACGTCGACGCCGAAGGAGGCCCAGACGCTCGCGAACTCCACGCCGATCACACCGCCGCCGAGCACCACGACCTTCTTCGGCACCCAGTCCAGCGCGAGCGCCTGCTCGCTGGCGATGATCCGGCCGCCGAGCTCCAGGCTGGGCAGGGTCCGCGAGTACGAACCGGTGGCGAGGATGACGTTCTTGCCCGTGTAGCGCGTGCCGTCGACCTCGACGGTCGTGCCGCCGACGAACGTGCCGGTGCCCTCGACCAGGTTCACCTTGTGCGCCTTGGCCAGGCCCTGCAGGCCCTTGTACAGGCGGGAGACAATGCCGTCCTTGTACTTGTTGACCCCGGCGATGTCGATGCCTTCGAACACGGCCTTGACCCCGACCGATTCGGCCTCGCGAGTCTCGTCGGCGACTTCGGCTGCGTGCAGCAGGGCCTTGGTCGGGATGCACCCACGGTGCAGGCAGGTCCCGCCCAGCTTGTCCTTCTCGATCAGCGTGACGGAAAGGCCCAGCTCGGCCGCGCGGAAAGCCGCGGCGTAGCCGCCCGATCCGCCTCCCAGGATCACAAGGTCGGCGGAGGTGTCGCTCACTTCAATAACTCCTCGGCAGCGGTGTAGGGGTGAAGCTCGGTCGTCGCGCAGCCCCGGTATAACCGCGCGCGCGACACCAGCCATCTTGTCACTACGCCGATCCGGCCGACCAACCCGGCCGTGCGACACCGACCACACCTGATCGTGGGAATAATGGAGTTCGTACTACTGCAGGAAGAGAGGTGGTCGGAGTGGGGATCTTCGACTCGCTGCGTCGGCGCGGCCGAGGCGGCAGACGTCCGGGAACGATGCGCAAGGCCACCTCCGAAGACACCCGTCACCTGGAGGAATGGGCCGCGTCGAGGCGTGGCGTCGAGGCGTACGTCGAGCCCCGCACCACCGTGACGGAAGCCACTGTGGTCCTTATCGCCCACGACGGCGAGTGGACCCGCCGGCGCATCGGCAGCCTCCAGGCGGCGCTGCACTTCGGCGAGAAGCGGTCGATTCCGGTGTACGAGGTGTCGCGGGTCGGTTACCCCAAGCGCATGCGCGAGTACACGGAGCGGAAGAAGCGCGGTCAGGTCTAGCGGCTTGCGGTTACGCGCTCGCCTCCAGAAGTCCGAGGTGGTGCTCCAGCAGCGCGCGGAACGACGGGTGCGCGGTGCTGCCGAACGCGAGGTCGACCTCCACGGCGTGACCGGTGGCGGTCAGCAGCACGAGCGCGGGGTCGGAGACGATGACGACACCGTTGTCGGCGCGTAGTTCCTGCGCGGGCAGCAGGCGCGGGAAGGTGACGTCGTCGGGCAGGCCGTTCGCCGTGCGGAGGAACTCGCGGTAGTCGGCGGGCAGGGTGGTGCCGAGCCGGCGTTCGGCTTCTCGCAGGTCCGCTTCGGACGCCGGCGGCGGCGCGGTCTGGCCGCGTTCACGCAGGATCGCCGCGACGAGCTCCGGCCAGCTGCCCGGACGCGTCGGGTAGCGCTCACGCAACGCGGCGATCAGCGCGCCGGCGCACTGGTCGGGCCAGTCCGGGCCGAGCTCCAGCGGATCGGCGCCGGCGACCAGCCGCGGGGCCAGGGCGCGCGTCGCAGCCAGGGCGGCGACGTCCGGGACCGGGTGGTTTTCGATGAGCTTCGCCCACTGTTCGAGGTCGCCGTCGGCCAGCGCGATGCGGACGCGATCTGGCAGCCCGGGCGCCAGCGCGGACACGACCTCCGCGACGGGTGAGTCGTCGAGCACACCGTCCAGATCGGACACTTTCCGCGTCAGGAACGCTTGGTGCGCCCGCTCTTCCGCGTCGAGATCGAGCGGGACGAGCTCGTCCGCCCACTGTGGACGGCCGCCGCGTGCCTCGAACAACATCGCCCACGCGCGCGCCCGCACGGCGTCGTCGGCGAGCTGCGTCACGGGCCGCTCCGTCACCACGCGCCAGTGCGCGACGAGCCGATCCGCGGCCGTCCCCGCCCCCGCCGTGGCGAGCACCAGCGCGGCCTGCCCGACGCGCCGGTCGAGGGCCGGCTCGTCCCCGGTGAGCACGTCGCGGACCGCGGCTTCGAGATAGGCGTCGGCATCCATGGCGCGAGCGTCCCACACGAACGCCGGAGGCCCCTGCCGAAACGAGCGGCAGGGGCCTCCGGAAACCGAACGAAACCGAACGAAACCGCTCAGCCGCGGTCGGCGATGTCGGCCAGGACGGCGGCGATGGTGCGGACGGGGACGCCCGTGCCGCCCTTGCCGGTGTAGCCCCAGGGGCCGCCGGTGTTGAAGGCGGGGCCCGCGACGTCGATGTGGGCCCACGGCAGGCCCTCGGCGACGAACTCCTTGAGGAACAGGCCGGCGGCGAGCATGCCGCCCCAGCGGTGGCCCGTGACGTTGGCCAGGTCGGCCAGGCGGGAGTCGAGGTCGGCGCGCAGTTCCTCGGGCAGCGGCATGGCCCAGCCGCCCTCGCCGGTGGCCTGCATGATGCCCGCGACGCGGTCGCGGAACTCGTCGGAGCCCATCACGCCGGCGGTGCGGTTGCCGAGGGCCACGACCTGCGCGCCGGTGAGGGTGGCGGTCTCGATGAGGTAGTCGGGGTTCTCCTCGGCGGCGCGCACCATCGCGTCGGCCAGGACCAGGCGGCCCTCGGCGTCGGTGTTGAGGACCTCGACGGTCTTGCCGCCGTACATGGTCAGGACGTCGCCCGGCCGGTAGGAGCTGCCCGAGGGCAGGTTCTCCGCCAGCGGGATGTGCGCGGTGACCTCGAGCGGGTACTTCAGCTTCGCGGCCAGCACGACCGACGCGAGCACCGCGGCGGCACCCGACATGTCGGAGGTCATGTGGTCCATGCCCGCGGCCGGCTTGATCGAGATGCCGCCCGAGTCGAACGTGATGCCCTTCCCGACCAGCGCCACGCGCTTGCTCGCCTTGGCCGGCTTCCAGCCCACGCGCAGCAGGCGCGGCGGACGCTCGGAACCGCCGCCGACCCCCAGGATGCCGCCGAAGCCCTTGCGCTTGAGCTGCTTCTCGTCGAGCACCTCGAAGTCGAGGCCGTTGTCCTCGGCGAGCTTCTTCGCGCGGTCGGCGAACGAGGCCGGGAACAGGTCGTTGGGCGGGGTGTTGATCAGGTCGCGGGTGATGATCACCGACTCGGCGATCGCGGTGGCGGCCTTCAGCGTCGCCTTGTGCTCGCGCGCGGTGCCGTCCTCCGGGCTGACGAAGTCGGCCTTGGCCAGCGGGGCGTCGCCCTTCGAGGAGCGGTACTCGGTGAAGGTGTACGCGCCGAGCGCGGTGCCCTCGACGGCGGCCTGCAGGTCGAGCGCCGAGAGCGTGACGAACGCGCGCTCCGTGCCGGCCAGCGACCGCGCGGCGGCACCCGCGGCGCGGCGGACCTGCTCGGCGGTGACGGCACCGTCGGCCGCCTTGCCCAGGCCCACGGCCAGCACGACGCCGGCGGCGAGCTTGCCCAGTGTGGGCAGCTTCACGACCTGCTCGGCCTTGCCGGTGGCGCCGAGCGTGGCGAGCACCTCGGCGAGCTTGCCGTCGAACGCGGTGTCGGCGACCGCGGCGCCCGCGGCGAGCACCGGGCCGTCCTCGCCCTGGAGGGTGCCGATCACGACCACGTCGGCGCGCGTTTTGGCGAGCGCCGCCTCGGTGTTCTCGGTGAGGGCAAGCTTCGGCACGGTCACTTCTGGCTCCTCGCGCTGTCGCGGTAGTACCGGGCGACGTGCCCGGACGGATCGTGAGCCATGCTAATGACAAGCGCGGCCGGACGTCGGGAGGGGACCATCGTGCGACTCGGGGGCGGGCTCCTCGTGGTGCTGGCGGTGGGGGCCGCCGGGGCCGGCTACTGGGTGCTGGCGGGCGTCGTGCTCGCGGCGATCGCCGCCGGCGTCACCGCCCGGCTGCCCGAGCTCGGCGACACGCAGGCCGAGCGCTGGACCGGTGGGATGACGCGGCTGGCGCTGGTGGCCGTGCAGGCGATCGTCTTCGGCGCGTACGTCGTTCCCGCGCAACCCGCGTACGCGGCGGCCGGGCTCGTGCTCGTGGTCGCCGTGGCCGATTTCGCCGGCCTGCGGCTGCCCGCCGCCTTGGTCCGCTGGCTCACGATCGTGTTGATCGCCGCCGCCGTGGTGCTGATCGTGCTGTGCGTCGTGGTGGCCCCGGTCGTGACCTCGAGTCCGATCGCCGCCCCGGACGTCGCCGGGGTCATCGTGGCGGCGGTGGTCACGCTGCCGTTCCTGCTGCCGGTCGCCTCCGACCGCGTCACGCTGCGCGCGCTGACGCTGGGCGCAATCGCGGTGCTGGTCACGATCGTGGCGCTCGTGCAGCTCGGGCCGGACCGGCTCGGCCTCTCGGCCACCTCGATCCGCGACCTCCTCTACGCCGCCGACGCGGGCCAGCTGCAACCGCTGCTCACCGTGGTCGTCGCGCTCGCGACGGTCCCCGCCGCGCTCACCACGTATACCGACGCCCGCGAGCGGTACGCGCCGGACCAGGGCTGGCTCGCCGCCGCGGGCGCGGTCGTCACGCTGGCCGCGGCGCTGTTCGCGACGCCGTACGCGGTGCTGGTCGTGGCCGGGCTCGGCACCGTGCTCGAATTGGTGCTGCGTGCCCGCCGCTACCGTGACGCGCATGCCCGAGAGTGATCACCTTTGGGAGCCGGGGGAGACCGTCGTCGAGCGGTTCCTGCGGCCCGACGGCAGCATCGGCCAGCACCACCCGTTGCGTGTGGTGTCCGACGACGGGCGGGTGCTCTTCGGCTGGCTCCCGATGGGCACACCGATCGTCGGCAGCCGGCTCGCCGACGGCCGCACGATGCGCGAAGCCCGGCTGGAAGAGCGCTTCCGCGTGCCCCGAGTGCCGGTGGCCGACACCTGGCACGGCACCTCGACGCTGCGGATGATCCCCGAGGGCCAGTGGTCCTCGGTGTGGTGGTTCTTCGCGCCGGACGGCGCGTTCCTCGAGTGGTACGTGAACCTCGAGATCCCGCTCGGGCGCACCGCGAGCGGCCCGGACCGCATCGACGGCGTGCTCGACGTCGTGGTGACGCCGGGCGCCGGCTGGCGCTGGGACGACGAGGACGAGGCCGAGGAAGCGCTCGCCGTCGGCCGGCTCACCGCCGAGCAGCTCGACCGGGTGCGCGCGGAGGGCGAGCGGATCGGGGCGCTGGCCGACGCCGGCGCGTTCCCGTTCGACGGCACGCACACGGACTTCCGGCCGGACCCGGCGTGGTCCGCGCCGCAGCTGCCGGTCGCGCTGCGGTGACCGCAGTGACCACGGTGACCGCCGCGACGCTCGGCCCGGGGCTCACGTCGCGGTGAGGAGCAGGATCCCGGCGAGCACGACGTTCACCACGAGCAGGATGATCACCGACCGGGTGGGCAGGTCGCGCGCGAACACCGTGCCGTGCAGGGTGCGCCACCAGTAGATGCCGAAACCGGCCGCCACGATGCCGAGGAACGCGCCGAAACCGCTGCTCAGCAGTGCCCAGCCGACCATGGTGAGCAGACCGGCGCCGAAGGTCAGCAGGACCGCGGTGGCGAAGGTCTTCACGTCGGAGCCCCCGCCCGCCTTGGCGGGCCGGCCTGGCTGCGAGGTCGCTGGGAAAGTCACCCTGCCATCGTAGGGCCATCCGGCGCTCACGCACCGGCCACGCGGGTACGCGGCGTGTGAAACAGGTGGTCTTCCGACTAACGCGCATCCGACCAAGCGCTAAAGTTGGGCCATGACGACAGCGACGCATTTCTCCCGAGTCCCGCACCCGAACCCCGCGACTCCCGAGCGCGTCGCCGAGGTACTCGACAAGCCCGGGTTCGGTCTGTACTTCACCGACCACATGGTCACGGTGCGCTGGAGCGAGGAGCGCGGCTGGCACGACGCCAAGGTCGGGCCGTACGAACCGTTCTGCCTCGACCCGGCCACGTCGGTGCTGCACTACGGCCAGGCGATCTTCGAAGGCCTCAAGGCCTACCGCCAGGCCGACGGCACGGTGGCCGCGTTCCGGCCCGACGCCAACGCCGAGCGCTTCCAGGCCTCGGCCGAGCGCCTGGCGATGCCGCAGCTGCCTGTGGAACTGTTCCTCGAGTCGCTGCGCGAGCTCATCGCGGTCGACGAGCGCTGGGTGCCCACCCGCAAGGGTGACTCCCTTTACCTGCGGCCGTTCATGATCTCCACCTCGACCGGCCTCGGCGTGAACAAGCCGGCCACCGAGTACCTCTACACGCTCATCGCCTCGCCCGCCGGGTCGTATTTCGCCGGTGGCGTGAAGCCGGTCAGCGTGTGGCTGTCCACGGAGTACGTGCGCGCGGCCCCCGGCGGTACCGGCGCGGCGAAGTGCGCCGGCAACTACGCGGCGTCGTTCGTGGCGCAGGCGCAGGCCGTGGAGCAGGGCTGCGACCAGGTGGTGTGGCTCGACGCCGTGGAGCGGCGCTGGGTCGAGGAGATGGGCGGGATGAACCTGTTCTTCGTCTTCGGCTCGGGACCTGAGGCCCGCGTGGTCACGCCGGAGCTGTCGGGCTCGCTGCTGCCGGGTATCACGCGCAAGTCGCTGCTGCAGCTGGCCGAGACCGCCGGCCACCGCGTCGAGGAGCGCCGGATCTCCACCGACGAGTGGGAGAAGGCCGCCGCCTCCGGCGAGCTGACTGAGGTCTTCGCGTGCGGCACCGCGGCCGTGATCACGCCCGTCGGGCACGTGAAGCACGCCGGCGGCGAGTTCACGATCGGCGACGGACAGCCCGGCCCGATCACCATGAAGCTGCGGGAGGAACTGGTCGGCATGCAGGAAGGCGACTTCGCCTTCCCGGACGGCTGGATGCGTCCGCTGACCTGATCCACTGTGGACACGAGAAGGGCCGCCCGGGTTCGTCCCGGGCGGCCCTTCTCGTTGGCTGGCTGACTTCTTGGCCGGCTTCAGGAAGCCGGCACCGGCGTGAGCGGGCCGGACACGCCGGACTGCTCGTGCGTGGTCATCTCCGCCAGCACGCGCGCGGCCATCATCAGCAGCGGCAGCGCGGTGACGGCGCCGGTGCCCTCGCCGAGGCGGACGTCGAGGTCGAGCAGCCCGCCGAGGTCGAGGTGCTCCAGCGCGAGGGCGTGGGCGGGCTCGCCGGTGAGCTGGCCGGACATCCACCAGCGGCGCGCACCGGGAGCGAGCTCCTCGGCCACCATCGCCGCCGCGCACACGACGAGACCGTCGAGGACGACCGGGGTGCGGCGCACGGCCGCCTGGGCCAGGAAGCCCGCCATGGCGGCGATGTCGGCGCCGCTGGAGGTGCGCAGCAGGGCCAGCGGGTCGGCCAGGACCACGCGGGCGCGGCGCAGCGCGTCGCGCACGGCGGTGGCCTTGCGCATCCACGCGTTGTCGTCGATGCCCGAACCGCGCCCGACCACGGCTACGGGCTCGGTGCCGGTGAGCGCGGCGACCAGCACGGACGCCGGGGTGCTGTTGCCGATGCCCAGGTCGCCCGCGATGAGGAGGTCGGCGCCGCCGTCCACCTCGGCGTCGGCGACCTTCATGCCGGCCAGCACGGCCGCGCGCACCTCGGCGTCGGTGAGGGCGTCCTCGACGTCGATCGAGCCGGAGCCGCGGCGGACCTTGTACTCGCCGATGGAGCGCATGGCCGACTCTTCGGTGTCCACGGCCATGTCGACCACGCGCACGCTGGCGCCGGCCGCGGCGGCGAGCACGTTGATGGCCGCGCCGCCGGTCAGCATCGTGCCGACGAGCTGCGACGTGACCTCCGCCGGATACGCGGACACGCCCTTCTTGGCGATGCCGTGGTCGCCGGCGAACACCACGACCCGGGGCCGCGTGAACGGCCGCGGCGGCGCCTGGCCCTGGCACGACGAGATCCACACGCCGAGCTCCTCGAGCCGCCCCAGGGATCCCGCGGGCTTCACGAGCTTGCCGTGCAGGGCGATCGCCGCCGACCGGGCCTGGTCGCTGGGTGGTTCGATCTCGCCGAACTCGATGCTGGTGTCCGCGTCCACGCCAGGCCTTTCTCTCGCGGGAGTCCTCACGGATCAACCTACCGGCCGCTCCGGGAAAACCTTCCGCGACCGTGTCGAACCGCGGCAGCACCGTTCGACGCGTCTTCGAGAGCCGCCCAGCGGGGGCGGAACCGGACGCAGGGGAGCACCCCATGGGCAGGATCGTCAACGCCACGTTCATGACGCTCGACGGCGACATCACCAATATGGCCGCTTGGCACTGGGACTATTTCGGCGAGGAGGCCACCGCCGCCGCGCAGGCCCAGCTCGACCGCAGCGACGCCCTCATCATGGGCCGCAAGACCTACGACGGGTTCTCCGCCGCGTGGCCGCAGCGCGCCGGCACCGACCCGTTCGCCGACCGGATGAACTCGATCGACAAGTACGTCGTCTCCTCGTCGCTGACCGATCCCCAGTGGACGAACAGCCACGTGCTCGGCGGTGCCGGTGGCGACGCCGTGGCCGCGGTGCGCGAGGTCAAGGAGCGCACCGACCGCGACATCCTGCAGTACGGCTTCGGCGACGTCACCCGGCTGTTGCTGGCCAACGGCCTGCTCGACGAGCTGCGCGTGTGGCTGCACCCGGTCCTCTCGGGCGCCGCGAAGTCCGACGAGCTGCTCTACCGCGACACCGACAAGACGAACTTCGAGTTCAACGGCAGCGAAGTGCACAGCACCGGGATGGTGATCCTCAGCTACGTCCCGGCGAACGCGGCCCAGTAGGGTCGCCGACCGTGGAGACGACAGCGGCAGGGGTCGTGCTGGCCAGCGGCGCCGGCACGAGGGTCGGCGCGGCGCTGAACAAGGTGTACCTGCCGATGGCGGGCCGCCGGGTCGTGGCGTGGTCGCTGGCGGCGTTCGCCGCGGTGCCCGAGGTCGGCGTGCTGGTGCTCGTGATCCGCGAGCAGGACGCCGAGCTGGCCGACGAGGTGCTGGCCGCGCACCCGGGCAAGGTCGAGGTCGTCACCGGGGGTGCGACGCGGCAGGGGTCCGAGCTGAACGCCTTGCGCCACCTCGCCCCGCGCATCGAGTCGGGCGCCGTCGACGCCGTGCTGATCCACGACGCCGCCCGCCCGCTCGCGACTCCGGCGCTGATCGGCGACGTGCTGGCCCAGACCCGCCAGTACGGCGGCGCCGTGCCGGGCCTGGCCGCCGACGACGTGGTCTCGATGGCCGCCGACGGTTCGGTCGCCGCGCCGCTGCCGGGCGCGATCCGCGTGCAGACGCCGCAGGGCTTCCGCGCCGAGCCGCTGCTGGCGGCCTACGAACAGGCCGAGACCGAGGGCTTCCTGGGCACGGACACGGCTTCGTGCATGGAACGGTTCTCCGCGCTGCCGGTGCAGTGGGTGCCCGGCGGCGCGGAGAACCTCAAGATCACCTACCCGCACGACCTTGCGGTGGCCGAGCGGTTGCTCTCCCGCTGAGCGGACCGCGGGCCCGCTCAGCGGCGGAGATCACAGCGAAGGGCTGCGGGTCAGCGTCGCGTCGCGCTCGACGACGGACTCGAGGGCCTCGTCGATCGCCGTCATCAGGTCGTCGTCCAGCTTCACGCCGGCGGCCTTGACGTTCTCGTGCACCTGCTCCGGGCGGGAGGCGCCGATGATCGCCGAGGCGACGTTCGGGTTCTGCAGGACCCACGCCACGGCCAGCTGCGCCATGCTCAGCCCGGCCTGCGCGGCCAGCGGCTCCAGCTTGGCGACCGCGGTCAGGGTCTCGTCGTTGAGGAACCGCTTGACCATGTTCGCGCCGCCGTTCTGGTCGGTCGCGCGCGAACCTTCGGGCAGGGGCTGGCCCGCCTTGTACTTGCCGGTGAGCACGCCCTGCGCGATCGGCGACCAGACGATCTGGCTCAGCCCCTCGCGCTCGGACGCCGGCACGACCTGCGACTCGATGACGCGCCACAGCATCGAGTACTGCGGCTGGTTGGAGATGAACGGCACCTTCAGCTCACGCGCGAGCGCCGCGCCCTGCGTGATCTGGTCGGCCGACCACTCCGACACGCCCACGTAGAGCACCTTGCCCTGGCGGACCAGGTCGGAGAAGGCGAGCATCGTCTCTTCCAGCGGGGTGCCGTGGTCGAAGCGGTGCGCCTGGTAGAGGTCGAGGTAGTCGGTGCCGAGCCGCTGCAGCGACGCGGTGGCCGACTCCATGATGTGCTTGCGCGAGAGGCCCTTGTCGTTCTGGCCCTTCGGCCCGGTGGGCCAGAACACCTTCGTGAAGATCTCGAGGCTCTCCCGGCGCTGGCCCTTCAGGCCCCGCCCGAGCACGGACTCCGCCGCCGTGTTGGCGTACACGTCGGCCGTGTCGAAGGTCGTGATGCCGGCGTCGAGCGCCGCCTTGATACAGGCCTGGGCCTGCTCCTCTTCGACCTGGGACCCGTGGGTGAGCCAGTTGCCGTAGGAGATCTCACTGATGTTGAGGCCGCTGCGGCCGAGTCGTCGAAACTCCATGCCGCTCAGCCTAGGCGGAGGTTGTTCGCGTTGCTAACGAACCTCCCCGATCGGGAAACGACAACGGCCGCCCCACCTGCGAAGGTGTGGCGGCCGTCACGAAAGCGCTCAGCCGGGGATCGGGTCGCCCGGGCGCAGGCGCGGCTTCGGGACCCGCAGCTTGCGGATCTGGCTGGCGCGCACGAAGGCGTACCAGCCGACGCCGCGGGTTGGTTCCTTCGGGAACCGCTCGCGGGACAGGCGGGAGATCTTGCGGCCGTTGACCACGCCCTCGATGGCCATGACCAGCAGCATCGCCATGCAGATGAGGGTGATGTACTGCTGCGCCGCCGGCACCGGGATCAGCAGCGCGAGGAACACGAGGATCGCGAGCGGCATGAACAGGCCCAGGATGTTGCGGCGGGAGTCCACGAGGTCGCGCACGTACGCCTTGACCGGGCCGCGGTCGCGCACGGGCAGGTACTTGTCGTCGCCCGACATCATGCGTTCGCGGCGCAGTTTGGCGGCCGCGCGGCGGTCGTCCTTGCTGACCGGGTTCTCCTTGCGGAGCTGCTTGTTGCGCTTCATCGCCTCGCGCATGCTGGTGGGCGGCGGGGCGACAGGTCCGCGCTTGCGACCTTCCGCTTCCCGCCGCTTCGGCGTCGCCCGGCCCTTGCCCGGCGTGTACGCCTTGCCGATGGTCGAATCGGACTCGACGGAGTCGGCGTCGACGTCGTCGGCAGGGGTCTCGGTGGTGCTTCGGCGCAGGAACCTCACCTCACCAGGGTATTGCAGGCGTCACGACGATGTTCGGCAGGTCGTGCGATGTGCGACGATGGAGGGGGAACAGATCGGGTACCCGGAGAGTTGAACTGTTTCGGACGAGAAGTACCCGCAGTGAGTTCGACCTAGAGGGAGTGCCATGACGACCGCTGAGCAGACCGGTGCGGCGCAGGCCGAGACCGCCGAGGAGACCCACGGCGTGACCTTGACCGACGCCGCGGCCGTGAAGGCGAAGGCCCTGCTCGAGCAGGAGGGCCGCGACGACATGCACCTGCGCATCGCCGTCCAGCCCGGTGGCTGCGCGGGCCTGCGCTACCAGCTGTTCTTCGACGAGCGCGAGCTCGACGGTGACCTCTTCCGCGACTTCGACGGTCTGCGCGTGGCGGTCGACCGGATGAGCGCTCCGTACGTGTCCGAGGCTGTGATCGACTTCGTCGACTCGATCGAGAAGCAGGGCTTCACGATCGACAACCCGAACGCGACCGGCTCGTGCGCGTGCGGTGACAGCTTCCACTGAGCCCGCGCGGCTCGGACAGCACCGACACGAAGAAGCACAGACACGAAGAAGGGCCCCAGCCGACTCGGCGGGGGCCCTTCCTCGTGCTCGGAGCTAAGTATTCGGAGCCGGTGTGCCGGAGGTCTCAGACGTAGGCGTCGAGGTCGGCGACCTGCGCGTGGCAGGCGTCGTCGACCTGCCACGGCCGCGCCGCCCGCGGGTGCGGCATCCGGTCGGTGGTGAGTCCCTCGCTGCGGAGCGCGGACGGGATGTGGGCGCAGTCGGCGATCAGCTCGCCGAGGTCTTCCGGTTCAGTGGCCGTGTTCACTTCCGTAACGCTATTGATCCTTCAGCGACTGGGAAAGCGGTACCAGCCGGTAGTGTCGGCCGAGGCGCGGGAACTACCCGGACGGGTCATGACCTGCGGGTAACCACGCCAGAGCCGCACGCACGAGACACACCCAGAGGAGAACCGGTGGCAGACAAGGCCAGGATCGCCGTGTCCGGCAGCATCGCAACCGATCACCTGATGCACTTCCCCGGCAGGTTCGCCGAGCAGCTGGTCAAGGAACAGCTCCACCGGGTGTCCCTGAGCTTCCTGGCCGACGACCTCGTCGTCCGCCGCGGCGGCATCGGCGCCAACATCGCGTTCGGCCTCGGCGTGCTGGGCGTGAAGCCCGTGCTCGTGGGTGCCGTGGGCTCCGACTGGGCCGACTACGCGTCGTGGCTGGAGCGCCACGGCGTGGACACCTCCGGGGTGCTCGTGTCCGAGGTCGCGCACACCGCGCGCTTCGTGTGCACCACCGACGAGGACCTGTGCCAGATCGCGACGTTCTACGCCGGCGCCATGGCCGAGTCGCGCAACATCGAGCTCAAGCCCATCGCCGACCGCACCGGCGAGCTGAGCCTCGTGCTGATCAGCCCGGACGACCCCGAGGGCATGGTCCGCCACGCGCAGGAGTGCCGCCAGCGCGGCTACACCTTCGCCGTCGACCCGTCGCAGCAGCTGGCCCGCATGGACGGTGCCCAGGTGCGCGACTTCATCGCCGGCGCCAAGTACTTGTTCAGCAACGACTACGAGTGGGAACTGCTGCTCCAGAAGTCGGGCTGGACCGAGGCCGACGTGCTGGAGCGGGTCGGCATGCGCATCACGACACTGGGCGAGAAGGGCGTGGAGATCATCGGCCGCGACGGCCTCGCCCTGCAGATCGGTGCCGTCCCGGAGCGCGGCAAGGCCGACCCGACCGGTGTCGGCGACGGCTTCCGCGCCGGCTTCCTCGCCGCGCTCGACGGCGGCCTGGAGCTGGAGCGCGCCGCGCAGCTCGGCTCGCTCATCGCCGTGCTGGTGCTGGAGACCGTCGGCACGCAGGAGTGGACCTTCGACCGCGCCGACGCCCTGGCCCGCCTCGGCGACGCGTTCGGCCCGGAGGCCGCGGACGAGATCGCCACGGTGCTGCCCGCCTGACCCCGACCGAGCGAACGAAGAGGGCCGCCCCGGGAAACCGGGGCGGCCCTCTTCGTGAGCTTCGACACCTGCCAGGGTTCAGAGCTTCACCGGGTAGACCGGCTCCGGGATCTCCGGCTTGATGCGGTGCTCGACGAAAATGCCGTGCCACAGCATGAACACAAGCAGCGCCCAAATCTGGCGGCTGCGGTCGAGCTGGCCGGCCTTGTGCTCCTCCAGCAGCCGCAGCACGGCGGGCTTGTCGAGCAGCTCGTCGGTCTTCGAGTCGTTGATGATGCCGCGCGCCCAGTCGTACATCTCGTTGCGCAGCCAGAGGCGGATCGGCACGGGGAAGCCGAGCTTGCGGCGGTTGAGCACGTGGGCGGGGATGATCTTCGCGAGTGCCTGGCGCAGCGCGTACTTCGTGGTGCCGTGCGCGAGTTTCTGGTCCAGGGGAATGGAAGCGGCGACCTTGAACACCTCGGCGTCGAGGAACGGCACGCGCAGCTCCAGCGAGTTGGCCATGGTGACCTTGTCGGCCTTCACGAGGATGTCGCCGCGCAGCCAGGTGAACAGGTCCACGTGCTGCATGCGCGCCACCGGGTCCCAGCCGCGCGAGACGTCGTACCAGGGCGCGGTGACGTCCTTGAAGCCCACGCCTTCCTCATACGTCCGCAGCACGTTGCGCAGCTGGTCGTCGCGGAAGTTGCGGGCGTTGCCGTAGTAGCGGTCCTCCAGTGGCAGCGCGCCGCGGCGAAGCAAGTCCTTGCCCCGCGTGCCTTCCGGGATCTTCGTGGACACCTTGCCGATGAGCTTGCGCACACCGCCGGGCACCTTTTCGAACGGTGCCAGCGAAATCGGCTCGTTGTAGATCGTGTAGCCGCCGAACAGCTCGTCGGCGCCCTCGCCCGACAGCACGGCCTTCACGTGCTTGCGGGCCTCGCGCGCGATGAACCACAGCGGCACCAGCGCCGGGTCGGCCACCGGGTCGTCGAGGTACCAGACGATGAGCGGCAGCGCCTCCATCATCTCGTCGGCCGAAACCGTGCGCACCACGTGCTTCACGCCGATCGCCGCGGCCGACTCGGCGGCCACGTCCACTTCGGAGTAACCCTCGCGCTCGAACCCGGTGGTGAAAGCGATGAGGTTCGGGTTGTGCTCCTTCGCCAGCGTCGCCGTGGCCGTGGAGTCGATGCCGCCGGACAGGAACGCGCCGACCGTCACGTCCGGGTCGGAGATCATGTGCTTGCCCACCGAGTCGCGCATCACATTCGCGATGCGCTCGTACAGTGCTTCGGCCTCGGCCGCGCCGTTCACCGGCTTCGCCGCGAACTGCGGGTGGAAGTAGCGGGTGAACTCGACCTGCCCGCCCGGCACCACGCGGAACGACGTGCCCGACTCGACTCGGCGCACCGCCGTGTGCAGCGACTCGGGCTCCGGCACGTACTGCAGCACCAGGTAGTGCTGCAGGGCCTTGCGGTCCAGCTCCTGGGCCACGCCGAGCGTGTCGGTGAGCTCCAGCAGGCTCTTCTTCTCACTGGAGAACGCCACCCCGCCGGGGCCGGCGGCGTAGAACAGCGGCTTGATGCCGAACGGGTCCCGCGCGCCGAACACGACCTTCTCGGCGGAGTCCCAGATCATGAAGGCGAACATGCCGCGCAGCTTCTTCACCGCGTCGGCGCCCAGGTAGTGGTAGGCCGCGACGATCGCCTCGCCGTCGCCCTCGGTCTCGAACTTCGCGCCGAACTTTTCAGCCAGCTCGTCGCGCAGCTCGCGGTAGTTGTAGATCTCGCCGTTGAAGTTCATGGTGTAGCGGCCCGGCGCTTCCGGCGGACCCCAGTGCAGCGGCTGGTGTGCGTGGTCGACGTCGATGAACGCCAGCCGGTTGAAGCCGTAGACGACCTCGGCGTCGGCCCAGGTGTCCTGCTCGTCGGGGCCGCGGTGGCGCTGGCAGCGCATCGCCGTGCCCACGGCTTCACGGGCGTTCGCCGCGTCGGTCTCGGTGCCGCAGATAAGTCCAAGCAGGCCGCACACGCGTACTCACACACCTCAGGGTCTTCGCCGGTCCGGGAAGGGCCCAGTATGCCGCGAACCGTGCACCGCGGACCGCATCGGGTGGACGCGCGCGCGTTGTGGTCACCCCTTGGACAGCGGGAACCGTGAACTCGGCTAGGCTCCGCCTGTCACGAAGATCGGTCGAGGAGGCTCTGGGTGAAAGGGCGAGGCGCAGTGGGAAAACCAGCGCGCACCCACGGGGGTAAGCGGGTCGGCCGGGTCGCCGCGCTGGCCGTGCTGGTGGCGCTGACCGCGACGGGTTGCTCCGGAGACGAGATCCTTCGCTTCGGCTGGCCGGTGGGGGTCACCCCGCAGGCCGACGAAATGCGGAACCTCTGGACGTGGACGGTCATCGCGGCGCTCGTCGTCGGTGTCATCGTCTGGGCCCTGATCTTCTGGACGGCGACGTTCCACCGCAAGAAGAAGAACTCCGCGGTCGAGGGTCCCGAGGACCTCCCGCGTCAGTTCCAGTACAACATTCCGCTCGAGATCTTCACGGTCGTCGTCCCGACGATCATGGTCTGCGTCCTGTTCTTCTTCACGGCGACGACCGAGAGCGACGTCCTGGACAAGAAGCCCAACCCGGACGTGACCGTCGACGTGGTGGCCTTCCAGTGGAACTGGGAGTTCAAGTACGACGACGCGAACGCGAAGCGCCCGGACGGCAGCCAGGTCAGCACCGTCGGGTCCTCCGGCGAGATCCCGCTGCTGGTGCTCCCCACGAACAAGACGATCGAGTACCGCCTGCGGTCCACCGACGTCATCCACTCGTTCTGGGTCCCGGAGTTCCACTTCAAGCGCGACGTCTTCCCGGACCCCGAGAAGAACAACCAGGACAGCTCCTTCCAGAACTCGATCGACCGCGAAGGCTCCTTCGTCGGCCGGTGCGCGGAGCTTTGCGGCACGTACCACTCGGTGATGAACTTCGAGGTCCGCGCGCTCTCGCCGGACAAGTACGACCAGTACATCAAGCTGCGCACGGAAACGAACCCGAAGACGGGCCAGCCGAACACGGCTTCCGAGGCGCTGGCGGCGATGAACTGCGGCGAGCTGTGCACCCCGCACGCGGTGACCACGCAGCCGTTCAACACCGACCGCACCGCGCGCACCGCGTCCAACTGACCGGTTCCGGCGAACCAGAGGAGTAGGGGAGAAAGTCCCATGAAGGTCGAAGCCCGGATTTTCTACATGGTGGCGGCGTTCGCCGTTGTCATGGCCGTCATCTACTGGGTCATGACCGCCCTCTACGCGACCGACCAGAAGGCCGAGCCCGTCGGCATCGTCTCGCTCTTCCTGACCGGTGGTCTCGCGTTCCTCGCGGGCAGCTACATGCAGTTCGTGTCCCGCCGGATCGAACCGCGCCCCGAGGACCGCGAGGACGCCGAGATCAGCGACGGCGCGGGCGAGCTCGGCTTCTTCAGCCCGGGCAGCTACTGGCCGATCGCCATGGCGGCCTCGGCCGCGCTGGGCGGTCTCGCGCTCGCGTTCTTCCACATCTGGCTGCTGGTCATGGCGCTCGTCGCCCTGCTCATCGCCGTGGGCGGGCTGGTGTTCGAGTACCACACGGGCCCGAACCACGAGTGACGCTTTCCCCGGTCGTTCGTGACCGGGGCCTGCCGCCGCGCTGGGGTGCCAGCGCGGCGGCGAGCACCGCCAGCATTCCCAGGCCCTCCGGCCACGACAGCCGGTGGCCGAACGCCAGCACGTCCACCACCACCGCGACCACCGGGTACAGGTAGGACAGCAGCGCCACCGTCGTGGTGGGCAGCTTGCCGATGCTCGCGTACATCAGCACGTACATCACCGCCGTGTGCACGGTGCCGAGCAGCACCAGCCACAGCAGCCCCGGAACCGGGTGCGGGAGCGGCGTGAACGCCAGCGCCGGGGCCAGCAGCACCGTTCCCACCGCCAGCTGCACCGCCGCGAGCAGGTGCGGGCGCACGTGGGTGAGCTGCTTCGCCACGAACGACGTGCCGGCGTAGAGCACGGCCGCGCCCAATGCGAGCGCGATCCCCGCGAACCGCACCGGCTGCCCGTCGTCGCCGTGGGCCGAGAGGGAAATCACCACCACGCCGGCGAACGCGACGCCCGCCCGGGCCAAATGCGTCTTCGCGACTTTTTCACCGAGGAACGCCGCCGCCAGGCCCACCAGGATGAGCGGCTGCGTGTGGTAGACCACCGTGCTCACGCCGATCGACGACAGCGTGTACGACGTGAACAGCAGCACCCAGTTGGCCACCAGCAGTACGCCGCCCAGCGCGGCCAGCAGCAGGTCGCGCGGCGACGGTCGCCAGCTGCGCAGGTAGCCGCGCGCGAGGCACCACACCACGAGCAGGACACCGCCGACGAGACAGCGGGCGAACGCGACGGCGGGCGCGGCGGCACCGCTCTCCAGCACGACCGCGCCGATGGTGCCCGACAGGGCCATGGCGGCCGACCACTGCAGGGCCGGGCGGGTTTCGGGGTTCTTCATGCGTCACAGATTCGGCCCGCGAGCCCCGCGCGACCAGTGTCAGAGATGACAACGACCGCAAAACTTGTGACACGCTGGGACGCATGGATGTGCGACGGGTCGCGGTGGTGCTGGCCGACCGGGTCTCGCCGTTCGAGCTGGGTGTCGCGTGCGAGGTCTTCGGCACCGACCGCAGCGCGGACGGCATCGAGGGCTGGGAGTTCGGTGTGTGCTCGCCGAAGGGGTCGAAAGTAGATACCTGGTCCGGCTTCGGGCTGACCGGACTGTCCGGATTGGACTTCGCGGCGTCGGCCGACCTGCTGATCGTGCCGACGTGCGAACCGCGCACGGTGGCGCCGCCGGAACCGGTTCTGGAAGTCCTCCGGGACGCCCGGGAGCGCGGGGCGTGGGTCGCCGGGTTCTGCGCCGGTGTGTTCTCCCTCGGTTACGCGGGCCTGCTCGACGGCCGGCGCTGCACCGTGCACTGGGTGTACGAACAGGACTTCCGCCGGCTCTTCCCGAAGGCCCTCGTGGACCCGCAGGCGCTGTACGCGGACGACGACGGCGTGTCGACCAGCGCGGGCACCGTCGCGGCCGTGGACCTGTGCCTGCACCTCGTGCGGCGGCTGCGCGGCGTCGCGGCCGCCACCACACTCGCGCGGCGCATGGTCGCCGCTCCGCATCGCACGGGCGGGCAGGCGCAGTTCGTCGAGGCCCCGCTGCCCGCCACCGCCGCGTCGGACGACGCGGTGGTCGCCGAAGCGCTGGAGTGGGTGGAACGGCGGCTGGACCGGCCGTTCACGGTCGCGGAGCTCGCGCGCCGCAGCGGGCTGGGAGAGCGGACGTTCCTGCGCCGCTTCTCCGCCGCTACGGGCACCACGCCGCACCGCTGGCTCACCGAACGCCGGCTCGACCGCGCACAGGCGCTGCTGGAGGAGGGCCGGCTGTCCGTCGAGGACATCGCGACGGCCTGTGGTTACGCCTCAGCGGCCGCGCTGCGCCACCAGTTCACGCGGCTGCGGGCAACCACTCCGAGCGCCTACCGCGCGGCCTTCCAGGCCTCCTGAGCCGCTTCTCGGCCGGCACCGCTCCCGCGTATGACGAAGGCGTCACCGGAAAGCTTCCGATGCGCCTTCGTCGTGTCCGAGTCAGCGGGAGGCGGAGGAGAACGCGATCCAGCGCTCCAGCAGGGCCGCCGCCGCGCCGGAGTCGATGGCGCGGTTGGCCTGCTCCAGCCCGATGGCCAGATCGTCTTCCAGCGAGCCGGAGAAGCCCCGGAACGCGGCGAGCGCGGCCGCCGCGTTGAGTACCACGGCGTCGCGCACCGGGCCGGTCTTGCCGGCCACGAGCTGGCGCACCACCTCCGCGTTGGCCGTTGCGTCGCCGCCGCGCAGGTCCTCGGCCGTGGCGCGCGGGATGCCGAGCGCGCTGGGGTCGAAGCTGCGCTCGGTCACGGTGCCGTCGGAGACCACCCAGACCGACGTGGTCGTGGTGGTGGTGATCTCGTCGAGGCCGTCGTCGCCGCGGGCCACCAGCACCGAGAAACCGCGCTGTGCGAACACTTCCGCCAGCACGCGGGTCTTGTCCGCGTAGGCGCAGCCGATCAGCGCGCTGCGCGGCTGCGCCGGGTTGGTGAGCGGGCCGAGCAGGTTGAACGTCGTCGGCACACCCAGCTCGCGGCGCGGCGGGCCGGTGTGGCGGAACGCCGGGTGGAACGCGGGCGCGAAGCAGAAGCCGATGCCGATCTCGCGCAACGACCGGTGCACCGCGTCCGGCGGCAGGTCGATCGCGACACCGAGCGTCTCCAGCACGTCGGCCGCGCCCGACTTCGACGACGCGCTGCGGTTGCCGTGCTTGGCCACCGGCGCGCCCGCGGCCGCTGTGACGATCGTCGCCATCGTGGAGATGTTGACCGAGTTGGACCGGTCGCCGCCCGTGCCGACGATGTCGACGGCGGGCGCGTCCAGCTCGATGCGGCGCGCGTGCGCCAGCATCGCCTCGGCCATGCCGGAGATCTCCTCCGGCGTCTCGCCCTTGGCGCGCAACGCGATCGCGAACCCGGCGATCTGCGCCTGCGTGGCCGACCCGGACATGATCTGGTCCATGGCCCAGGCCGTGTCGTCGGCGGACAGGTCCGAGCGCCCGATCAGCTGCGTCAGCAGGCCGGACCAGGTGTGGGGGACCGGGGTGGTGCCCATCCCCGGCTCAGCCGTTGACGGCGGGCACGCGCCCGGCGCGCAGCACGCCGGCGACGGTCTCCGCCGCGGTCAGCGGGTCGAGCGGGTGCACCAGCACGGCGTCGGCCTGCGACCAGGCGGCGAGCCAGCGGTCGTCCTTGCGCCGCACGGTCACCACGATCGGCGGGCAGTCGGTGATCTCGTTCTTGAGCTGGCGGGTCAGGCCGATGCCGCCGGTGGGCTGGGCCTCGCCGTCGAGGATCGCGAGGTCGACGGTGCCGGCGTCCACCTCGGACAGCACGTCGGCGATCCCGGCCGCCTCGACGTACTCCACGCGGCCCAGGTCGGCGGCGGGCCGCCGGCCGACGGCGTTGATGATCGCGTCGCGGACCTCGGCCTTGTGGCTGAACACCAGGATCCGCTTCGTCTGCTCGCCCATTGAGCACGCCTCCGTCTCGTCACGGGTGGAACTTCGCGATCGTATCGGCCGAGATGCATCTCACGCGGACGCGGTGGGCGACTCACCCGGTTGCCGCGCGTCCCAGCCGAGCGCGTCGCCGCCGAGACGCTGCGCCAGACCGGCCATCCGCGAGCGTTCCTGGGCGCAGTGCAGGGCGTCGAGCACCTGTACCCGCAGGGCGTGGACCAGCACTCGGTCACCGTCGGGGCCTTGCTCGCGCAGCTCCCACCCGTCCTGCGCGAGGATCGCGGCCGCTTCGGCCACGCGATCGGGCGGCAGGCTCAGGTGGTGGACGAACACGGCCGGCGCGGACGCGACCCAGCCGGGTGAATTCGCGAGCACGGCCGAGTCCGCCACGGCGGGGTCGAACGCCTCCGCGACGATCACCAAACCGGGCGCATCAGGCGTCAGACCGGGACTTTCGCGCTTTCGGGCCAGGTCACGAAGCCGACCGAGCAAACTCACGAGTAGCTCCTGCCTGTGCCGGGTTCGGGTGTGATGCGAAGCTCCCACGACCCGCCGTGGACCCGAAGGGCGGGGTGCCCGCGCGGGAGGACATAATGCGATCCGTGACAACGGCAGCTCCCACCATCAGCCAGCGGGTCCACTCGCTGAACCGGCCGAACATGGTCAGCGTCGGCACAGTCGTGTGGCTGTCCAGCGAACTGATGTTCTTCGCCGGACTGTTCGCCATGTTCTTCACCGTCAAGGCGCAGAACGCGGCCGGCGCACCCTGGCCGCCGCCCCTGCACGGCGAGGAATTCCACCTCAACATCCCGTATGCGATCCCGTTCACGGTGATCCTGGTGCTGTCCTCGCTGACGTGCCAGTTCGGCGTGTTCGCCGCGGAGCGCGGGGATGTCTACGGCCTCCGGCGCTGGTACATCGTCACGTTGATCATGGGCGCGATCTTCGTCGCGGGTCAGGCCAACGAGTACCACAACCTGGTGAACGAGGGCCTCACGATCCCGTCCGGCCCGTTCGGCACGGTGTTCTACCTCGCCACCGGTTTCCACGGCCTGCACGTGATCGGCGGGCTCATCGCGTTCGTGTACTTGCTGATCCGCACGAAACTCAGCAAGTTCACGCCCGCGCAGGCCACCTCGGCGATTGTAGTGTCGTATTACTGGCACTTTGTCGACATCGTGTGGGTTGGCCTCTTCGCGGTGATCTACATCCTTCCCTGATCCCGCCCGCCGCCACCACCATCGGCCTGAACTGACAGCAAGGGTTGCCGCAAGATGACCACCAGCAAGAAGTCCCCGGAGCGCCGGTTCCGCGCGCGTTCGAAGCTGCGCAGGCGTTTCGCCGGCCTGCTCGCACTCGGTGTCGCGCTGGTGGGAGCCGGCGCGCTGTACGCCGTGTTCGCGCCCGAGCCCCAGACCGCGCAGGCCCAGGGCGACCCGGCTCTGCTGCGGCAGGGTGAGCAGGTCTACAACAACACCTGCATCGAGTGCCACGGCAAGAACCTCGAGGGTGTGCAGGACCGCGGGCCGAGCCTCATCGGCGTCGGCGACGCGGCCGTGTACTTCCAGACCTCGTCCGGCCGCATGCCCGCCGCGCGCCAGGAAGCGCAGATCGCGCGCAAGCCGCCGAAGCTCACACCGAGCGAGATCGACGCCGTCGGCGCCTTCGTGCAGGCCCACGGCGGCGGCGCGCAGCGCCCCGACGAGACCGGTGCCGCGCTGCGCGGCAGCGACCCGGCCCGCGGTGGCGAGCTGTTCCGCCTGAACTGTGCGTCGTGCCACAACTTCACCGGTCGTGGTGGCGCGCTCTCGGCAGGCAAGTACGCGCCGAACCTCGACCCGGCCACCGAAGAGCAGATCTACGACGCGATGCTCACGGGGCCGCAGAACATGCCGAAGTTCTCCGACCGGCAGCTCAACCCGGAGGAGAAGAAGGACATCATCGCCTACGTCAAGTCGGTGTCCGACGGCAACAACAACCCGGGCGGTAACGGCCTCGGCGGGTTCGGTCCCGCCTCGGAAGGCCTGATCGCGTTCGTCGTCGGAATTGCCGCGCTCGTCGGCATTACGCTGTGGATTGGATCGAAGGCATGAGTGCCGAAGGGCCCCAGCCGCCCTCGGAGGCGGAACTGGCTGAGATGGACCGCGACCAGCTGCTCAAGCTGGGCGGTCAGCTGGACGGCGTCGAGATCATCGACTATCCGGAACCGTGGCCGGTCAAGAACACCCGCGCCGAACGCCGTGCGCAGCGGCTCGTGGCGTTCTGGTTCGCCCTGTCCGCGCTCGCGGGCCTGGCGTTCGTCGTGGTCATCGCGTGGCCGCACTGGTGGGAGTACAAGGACCCGAGCGACGTGAGCGGGCACGCCACCTACAGCCTCTACACCCCGGCGCTGGGCGTCACGCTCGGTCTCGCGGTGCTGTCGCTGGGCATCGGCGTGATCCTGTACACGAAGAAGTTCGTGCCGCAGGAGAACGCGGTCCAGCAGCGCAGCGACGGCCCGTCGGCCGAGGTCGACCGCGCCACGATCCTCGCGCACCTGGCCGACGCCGGGAGCCGCAGCACCATCGCCCGCCGGTCGCTGATCAAGCGCACCGCCGGTGCGAGTGCCGGTGTGCTGGGTCTCGCGGTCGCGGCCCTGCCGCTGGCGTCCTTCATCAAGGACCCGTGGAAGGACACCGAGAACGAGAACTCGCTGTGGCACACCGGCTGGCAGCCGCAGCACCCGGGCGAGGTCGTGTACCTGCGCGCCAACACCGGCAGCCTCGACGACGACGTCAAGAACGGCGTCACGCTCCTGCGCGTCGAGGACCTCGACGCCGGCGGCATGGAAACGGTGTTCCCGTACCGCAAGTCGGAGGCGGGCAACCGCGAGGCGCTCGCCGCCGCGCTGACCCGCGTCGACAACCCGGTGATGCTCATCCGGCTGCGCCCCACCGACGCCGCGCGCGTGGTGAAGCGGAAGGGCCAGGAGGACTACAACTTCGGCGACTACTACGCGTACACGAAGATCTGCAGCCACGTCGGCTGCCCGACCTCCCTGTACGAGCAGCGCACGAACCGCATCCTCTGCCCGTGCCACCAGTCGCAGTTCGACGCCCTGCACTACGCCAAGCCCATCTTCGGCCCGGCGACGCGGCCGCTGGCTCAGCTGCCCATCACGGTTGACGCAGAGGGATACTTGATCGCACGGGGCGACTTCAACGAGGCCATCGGTCCGGCCTTTTGGGAGCGTAAGTCATGAGTTCACTCACCACGCCCACGAAGGGCACGAGCGCGCTCGAGCAACACCTCGGCGAGGCCGCGGACAACGCGGACCAGCGGTACAAGCTGGCCAAGGGCCTGCGTCACCAGATGAACAAGGTCTTCCCCACGCACTGGTCGTTCCTGCTGGGCGAGATCGCGCTGTACAGCTTCATCATCATCCTGCTCTCGGGCGTGTACCTGACGCTGTTCTTCGACCCCTCCATGCAGGAAGTGACCTACCACGGGAGCTTCCAGAACCTGCAGGGCGTCGAGATGTCGCAGGCGTTCCGCACCACGCTGGACATCTCGTTCGACGTGCGCGGCGGCCTTTTCGTGCGGCAGCTGCACCACTGGGCCGCGCTGATCTTCGTCGCCTCGATGATGATCCACATGTTCCGGATCTTCTTCACCGGCGCGTTCCGCAAGCCGCGTGAGGCCAACTGGATCATCGGTGGCCTGCTGCTGATCCTGGGCATGTTCGAGGGCTTCTTCGGCTACTCGCTGCCGGACGACCTGCTGTCCGGTACCGGTATCCGCGCGACCCTGTCGGGCATCGTCCTCTCGGTGCCGGTCATCGGCACCTGGATCCACTGGGCGCTGTTCGGCGGCGAGTTCCCGGGCGACCAGATCATCCCGCGCCTGTACACGCTCCACATCCTGCTGCTCCCGGGCATCATGCTCGCGCTGATCGGTGTGCACCTGGCGCTCGTCTGGTACCAGAAGCACACGCAGTTCCCGGGCGTGCGCCGCAAGGAGACCAACGTCGTCGGCGTGCGGATCATGCCGTACTTCGCCCTCAAGGGCGGCGCGTTCTTCACGCTGGTCATCGGTGTCATCGCGCTGATGTCGGGCCTGTTCCAGATCAACCCGGTGTGGAACTTCGGGCCGTACAACCCGTCGATGGTGTCGGCCGGTTCGCAACCCGACTTCTACATGGCCTGGGCCGACGGCATGCTGCGCATCTGGCCCGCGTGGGAGGTCTACCTCGGGAACTACACGATCCCGGCGGTGTTCTTCCCGGGTGCGGTGGGCATGCCGGTGCTGATCGGGCTGCTGCTGGCGTACCCGTTCCTGGAGCGCAAGCTGTCGAAGGACAACGCGGCGCACAACCTGCTCCAGCGGCCGCGCGACGCACCGGTCCGCACCGCACTGGGCATGATGGCGCTCGGGTTCTTCCTGGTCATCGAGCTGTCGGGCTTCAACGACATCATCGCCGACCAGTTCGACATCTCCCTGAACGCCACCACGTGGGCCGGCCGCATCGGCGTGCTGATCGTGCCGCCGATCGCCTACTACCTCACTTACCGGATCTGCCTGGGTCTGCAGCGGGCCGACCGCGAGGTGCTGGAGCACGGCGTGGAGACGGGCATCATCAAGCGCCTGCCGCACGGTGAGTTCATCGAGGTCCACCAGCCGCTCGGCGGCGTGGACAGCCACGGCCACGCGATCCCGCTCGCGTACCAGGGCGCTGCGGTGCCGAAGAAGATGAACAAGCTCGGCACCGCCGGGCACGCCGTCCCCGGTTCGATCTGGACCCCGGACCCGCCGGAGGAGTCGGCCGCCCTGGAGCGGGCGTCGCATGACAACGGGCATGCCGCGCTCGAGAGCTCCGAGTCGGAGTCACACGAGGTCGGTACCGGGCACTAGCTCGAAGGCAACGAGGAAGGCCCCTTCACCCAGGCGGGTGGAGGGGCCTTCCTCGTTGTCCGACCTCGTGTGTTGTCTGACCTTGTGTCGTCTGACGTTGATTCGCAGCGCGGGGCTCAGGCGCCTTCGACGCCGATCTCGAACGCGGAGTCCGTGTCGGCGCGCGAGTACGAGCGGAAGGCGATGTGCGTGACGGTGTCCAGCACGCCGCTCACTTTGCCGATGCGGCCGGGGATGAGGTCGGCCAGATCTTCGTGGGCCTTCACGCGCACGGTGGCGATCAGGTCGACGTCACCGGCGCACGAGTAGACCTCGCTGACCCCTTCGAGGTCCGCGATCGCCTGCGCGGCCTGCGGGATCTCCTCGGCCTCTACGTTGATCAGCACGATCGCCGTGATCACAGCGTTCCTCCACTCCCTGGCGGTACCCGACGAGCGCTGATCGTAGCCTTCATCACCCCGCCACCCGCTCCAGCGTCCTCGCACCGGCCGCCAGGTCGAGCCACCCGCGCCAGCCGGCCACGGCAGTGGGTTCGGCCCACGGACGCGTGGTGCGCACCAGCCGCACGCCGGGGCGGGCGAGCCAGCGCAGCAGCACTGCCACCTCTTCCCCCGACGCGCCGCGCAACGGCCCTTCGCCCGGCAGCACGGTTTCCGCGGCGGCGACGAGGTGTTCCACCACCGGCATCGGCGGCACACCGCGGCGGGCGACGCCGGCGGACGCGAGGCGGCCGTGGCGGATCACGGAGAGCTCCCAGCCGCCGTTGCCGTCCGGATGGGCCGCGATGAGCTCGGCGATGTCCGCGAGCGCGGCCTGGCGGTGGGACCGGCCGACGGCGCGCACGAGGTCGGCCAGCTCGTCGCGGTGCCGGGCGGCCTGCTCGTAGTGCCGGCCCTCCGACAGCCGGTCGAGCTGGGCCGCGGCGAGTTTGAGGGGACGGCCGTCCTGACCGGAGATGAGGTCGCGGGTGGCTACGACGGCGGGGGAGTAGTCCTCCACGGTCTGGCGGCCGGCGCAGGGCGCGCCGCAGCGGCCCAGCTCGGCGAGCACGCACGGCGTGGCCGAACCGCCGCGGGCCGAGATCCGCAGGGTGCAGGTGCGCAGCCCGGCGGCGCCCGCGAGCGTGTCGGCCGCCGTGCGGGCGTCGGCCTGGCTGCGGAACGGGCCGAGCGTGCCTTCGCGCGGCAGCCGGACCACGGACAGGCGCGGGAAGGCCTCGTCGGTGAGCCCGACCCACCACGCGTGGTGCGGGTTCTTCGAGCGCCGGTTGTACATCGGCCGGTGGGCCGCGATGAGCCGCAGCTCGCGGATCTCGGCCTCCAGCGAGTGGGCGCACTCGATGGCTTCCACGCGCTCGGCCAGCGCCACCATCTCTCGGATGCGCCCGCGGCTCTCCGACCCCGTGAAGTACTGCCGCACGCGCCGGCGCAGGTCCCGCGCCGTGCCGACGTAGAGGACCTCCTCGCGTGGGCCGCGGAACAGGTACACGCCGGGCCGCGCCGGCAGGTCGGCCGCCAGGTGGCGTTTGCGCCGCTGCGCGGTGGTCACCTCGGGCAGGTAGTCCACGAGCTCTTCGACGGTGTGCACGCCGACGTTGCCGACCCGCTCCAGCAGCGCGTGGAGCACGTCGACGGTCGCGCGGGCGTCGTCGAGCGCGCGGTGCGTGGGCCGGGTGCGCGAGCCGAGCAGCATCGCCAGGTTCGAGAGGCGGTAGCTGCGGGCCTCCTCGCGCGGGATCACGCGCCGGGCGAGCTTCACCGTGCAGATCACCGTGGCGCGCGGCCAGACGTAGCCGTGGCCCTCGCAGGCGGCCCGCATGAAACCCGTGTCGAACCCCGAGTTGTGGGCCACGAGCACGGTGCCGGAGATGAACTCGAGGAACGCGGGCAGCACGCGCTCGATACGCGGGGCGTCGTAGACCATCGCCTGCGTGATGCCCGTGAGCTCCACCACCTGCGGCGGGATCGGTGAACCCGGGTTCACCAGCGTCGCGAACTCGGCCACCACCTCACCGCCGCGCACCTTCACGGCCCCGATCTCGGTGATCGCGTCCGGCCCCGGCTTCGTGCCAGTGGTCTCGAGGTCGAAGACGACGAACGTGGTGTCCCGCAACGGGGTACCGAGCTCGTCGAAGGCCAGCTGCGCCTGGCCGGGCCGCGGTCCGGTGTCCATGATCGCGCACCCTACGACCGCCCACCGACAATCCCGGACGGCGCGATCCGTGTGACGGGTGTGGCGCGGGTGCCTGGTGGGGTGGTTCCCACGTCCGGTAACCAGCGGCGCGCGATCCGGCCCCGGGGCCTACCCTGGACCAATGCACCCGCAGCCCGTGGATCCGGTCGCACCCGAGGAGGCCGTCGGCCCCTCGGCCGTACCGGCGCGGGCTGACGCGGCCGAGGCGTCGGCCGGGACCGGCGCGGCCGAGACCCCCGAAGCCGACCTGGCGGCGCCCGAGCCCGCTTCGTGGACCGGTCTGCCCGATGCCGTGCGCGAGCGCATCGCCGAGCTGGCGGCCACCGCCGTCGCGAAGCTGCCGCCCACGGACGTGCCGCGGCAGCTGCGTCCCGTCGCGAAGTTCGCCCCCGCGAAGCGCGCGAAGCTGGGCGGCGCGGCGTTGCTGGCCGCGCTGGGCGACTCCGCGCAGTTCCGTACCGCGGTGATCGAGTGGCTGCGCGAGCACCGCACCGACGCGCTGGACCCCAACGCCGCCGATTCCGTCGTCGGCGCGGCCGCCGCCGTGCTGCTGGGGGAGTCGGGCGCGGCCGGGCGTGTGCGGCTCGTCGCGAAGAACGCGGAAGAGACCGCGCTGCGGGCCGAACGCGACGCCGCGCTCGCCCGCAACCAGAAGCTCGAGGCGGAGCTGACCGAGCTGCGGGAGGAACTGGAGCAGGCGCGCGGCGCCGTCGAGGCCGCCCGCGGTGAACGCGAGGCCGAGGTGGAGAAGCTGTTGCGCCGGCTGCGCGAGCAGGGCGTGCAGCTGCGGCAGGCTCGTGACGGCGCCGAGGAGGCCCGCGCCCAGCTGGCGCGCGCCGGCACGGTGAAGGCCGAGGAGATCGACGCGCTGACCACCCAGCTGGACCGCGAGCGGCGTCGCGTGGCGGCCGAGCGCACGCGGGCGGAGCGGGCGGTCGCCGACGCCGAGATCGCCCGTCAGTCGGCCCGTGAGGCCCGGGAAGCCGACGAGGTGCGCCTGGCGCTGCTCGTCGACACGATCGACGGCGCCGTGACCGGCCTGCGCCGTGAGCTGATGCTGAGCGACCGCGGCGCGCGGCCCGCCGACATGGTGCGCGGCGCCACGTCGGGGCTCGGTCCGGGCGGGCGCGTGCAGGACGTCGGGGCGCTCGACCGTTACCTCGCGCTGCCGAACGTGCACCTCATCGTCGACGGCTACAACGTCACCAAGACCGGCTATCCCGAGCTGGCGCTGGCCGACCAGCGCGACCGGCTGATCCACCAGCTCTCCGCCCTTGCCGCGCGCACGAGCGCCGAGGTCACGGTGGTGTTCGACGGGGCCGGTGTGCTGTCCGTGCCGGCGGCGGTGCCGCGCGGCGTGCGCGTGCTGTTCTCCGACCGCGGCGTGCTCGCCGACGACGTGATCCGCTCGATCGTGGCGGCCGAGCCGAAGGGCCGGCCGATGGTCGTGGCGACGTCCGACCGGGAGGTCGCCGACTCCGTCCGCGCCACCGGCGCGCACTCGGCGCCCTCGGCGGTGCTGGTCAGCCGCCTGGGCCGCGTCTGAGACCCGGCTGAAGCCGGCAGTCCGAAACTGTCGGTGGTGGCTCCTACCGTGCATCCCAGGAAGCACGACGACGTGAGGAGCCTCCCGTGACCGAGACCACGAACCACCATCCGCCCGACTGGACCGACGCCGACGAACCGGCCGACCGCGACCTCGATCTCGGCAGCGCCGACCTCAGCGGTGTCGATGTCAGTGGCGTCGATCCGGCCGACCTCGACACGCTGGTGGTCGACTGCGACCGCTGCGCCGTGCGGGGCCACGCGTGCCACGACTGCGTGGTGAGCGTGCTGCTCGGCCCGCCGGTCGCCCTGGCGTGGGACGCGGACGAACGGCGAGCCGTCGACGCGCTCGCCGAGGCGGGGATGGTGCCCCGGCTGCGCTTGGTTTCGGAGCCCGAACGTAAGCCCGCGTGACACTTGTGGGTGATAACGGCGCGACGAGTGGTCGATCGGATCGGGTGAACGGTCGGTAGCAAATTCACGCCATTCTGACACCACAGAGTATGATCGCCGTCACACAAACCCTCCCTCGCTGGTCCGATGGTGTTTCCGCGAACTACGGAGAGTTTTTGTGTGGGGGCCCGGTGGACGCGGTGACGGTCTTTTCGTAACCTATCCGAGATCTCGTGGCCAGCAGCCGTCGGCAAGACGGCGACGCGAGATCGCCGCCGGAAAGGCTTTGTCGGGGAGCCAACACCGGAACCACACCGTGCGCGTGAGGCTGTTGCAGTGAAACGCGGCCGGAACGCGTGGGGTGGACGCACGGAAGAGGGCCCCCGACCTCTTCGGCGTCACGAGGTTCCGACGGCGGCCCGACAGCAAAGGAGACACGCGCGACCGTGCAGTCGCATCCAGTCAAGCGCGTGGTGTCAGGTGCCCTCGCGGCAGCTTCGGTGATCGCCATGGTCACTGTCGCCCAGCCCTCGGCCACGGCCATCGCAGCTCCCATCCCCGTCCTCCAGACCCCGCCCGACTCCGGTTCGGACGCTCTCGCGAAGTACCGCGACCTCGCCTCGCAGGCCGAGAAGGCCAACGAGGACCTCCTCAAGGCCCAGGACGACCAAAAGGCCCGCCAGAAGGACCTCGACAAGGCCAACGGCGACGTCGAGAACGCGAAGAAGTCCGCGCAGCAGGCCGAGAACAACGAGAAGCTCTACCGCGTCGACGTCGACAAGTTCGCCGGCGCCTCGTTCCTCAGCGGCGTGCAGATGAACAAGCTCTCGGCACTGCTCGCGGGCACGTCGACGCAGGAGTTCCTCGAGCGCTCTTCCGCACTGGACCAGATCGCGTCCCAGAAGGACGCCGCGCTGGACGCGCTGGCCGGTGCCGTGAAGCAGGCCGAGGACGCCACGAAGCAGGCCGCCGACGCCGCCAAGCGCGCGACGGACGCCCGTGACGCGGCCGCCAAGCTGGCGAACGACATCAAGGCCAAGCAGAAGACGCTCAACGACCAGATCGAGCAGCTCAAGAAGACCGAGCCCTCGCTGTCCACGCTGGACCAGGCCCTGCGCGGCGACAAGGGCAGCGCCCCGCCGATGAACATCAAGGCGCCCGGGCCCGCGGCCCAGGCGGCCGTGGACGCGGCGCTGAGCCGGCTCGGCGATCCCTACTTGTGGGGCGCCACCGGCCCGAGCAAGTTCGACTGCTCGGGCCTGATGCAGTGGGCCTACAAGCAGGCGGGCGTCTCGCTGCCGCGCTCGAGCCGGGAGCAGTCGACCTTCGGCACTCCGATCCCGCGCAGCCAGCTGCAGCCGGGCGACCTGGTGTTCTACTACACCCCGGTCTCCCACGTGGGCATGTACATCGGCGAAGGCAAGATGGTGCACGCTCCGACCACCGGCGACGTGGTGAAGATCTCGCCGCTGCAGAGCCAGTACGTGGGCGCCCGTCGCCCCAGCTGAGCAGCAACCCTTCCCTGACCACGGGGCGGTACCGCACACGCGGTGCCGCCCCGTGGTCGTTGGCGGGCCCGTCGTCGGTGGGCTCTCAGCACCGGCGAGCGTGCCCGATAGCCTGCCCGTGTGCTGAGGACGCTGCTCGTGACCAACGACTTCCCGCCGCGGCCTGGGGGAATCCAGAACTACCTCAACTCGCTGGCCACGCGGCTCCCGGCCGACGACCTGGTGGTCTACGCGCCGTCGTGGGAAGGCAAAGCCGGCTCGCACGTCGACTTCGACGCCGAAGCGCCCTTCGAGGTTGTGCGGCACCCGACGTCGCTGATGCTGCCGACGCCTGACGTGCTGCGGCGCGCGAAGCAGATCATGCGGGCCCGCGACTGCGAAGCCGTGTGGTTCGGCGCGGCCGCGCCGCTGGCCCTGCTCGGCCACCCGCTGCGCCAGTCCGGCGCGAGGCGGGTCGTCGCGTCCACGCACGGGCACGAGGTGGGCTGGTCGATGCTGCCGGGTTCGCGCCAGGCGCTGCGGCGCATCGGCGACACGGTCGACGTGCTCACCTACGTCAGCAAGTACACGCGCCGCCGCTTCGGCGCGGCGTTCGGGCCGATGGCGGGGCTCGAGATGCTGCCGTCCGGCGTCGACACCACGCTCTTCGCGCCCGACGCGGGGGCGCGCGAGGAGATCCGCGCCCGCCACGGCCTCGGCGAGCGGCCGACGATCGTCTGCGTTTCGCGGCTCGTGCCGCGCAAGGGCCAGGACATGCTCATCCGCACCTTGCCGGAGCTGCGCAAGCGCGTGCCGGACGTGGTGCTGCTGCTCGTCGGCGGCGGCCCGTACCGCAAGCGGCTCACCGAGCTCGTCGCCGAGCTCGACGTGGCCGACAACGTGGTGATCACCGGCTCCGTGCCGTGGGCCGAGCTGCCGGCGCACTACAACGCGGGCGACGTCTTCGCGATGCCCGCGCGCACCCGCGGCAAGGGGCTTGACGTGGAGGCGCTGGGGATCGTCTACCTGGAGGCCTCGGCCACCGGGCTGCCCGTGGTGGCGGGCACGTCGGGCGGCGCACCCGAGGCGGTGCTCGACGAGGTGACCGGCCACGTCGTGGACGGCCGCGACGTCGGCCAGCTGCGCGACACCCTCGAGGCCCTGCTGGCCGACCCCGTGCGGGCCCGCCGAATGGGCGAGGCGGGGCGCGCGTGGGTCACGGAGAACTGGCGCTGGGACACGATGGCGCAGCGCCTGTCCGGTCTGCTGGACGGCGATCCGGTCGCCGCCGTGCGCTAGGGCTCGTACACGGCCGGGTGGCGGGGGTCGTCGACGCGGACGGTGACGTCGGCGAGCGCGCCCGGGTCGACCTCCGACTCGTAGCGCTCGTACGCGGGCAGCGCCCACGCGTCGTCGCCGGGCAGGCGGCGGCGCAGCGCGGCGGGGGAGAGCCACAGGTGCACCACGAGGTCGAACGCGAGGCCGGCACCGAGCAGGAACTCGCCGTTGACGAGAACCACGCCGCCCTCGGGCACGGGCACGCGCGCCAGCCGCGTCGCGCGGTCGCGCTCGGTGTCCCACAGCGCCGGCAGCACCTCGCCGCTGCCGACGCCGGCGAGCGGGTCGAGGACTTCGCGGCGCAGGGCGCCGAGGTCGAGCCAGTCGGTGTAGCGCGCGTCGGGGTTGCGCTTGCCGTGCTCGAACCGCAGCGACGCGGGACGCAGGAACCCGCTCGCGGGCACGCGCACCGTGGCGCGGCCCAGCAGCCGCAACGGATCCACGAGCGCGTCGGCGAGCCCCGCGGTGTCGGTGGCCCCGTCGGCGCCGTCCACGGCGACCGTCAGCCGGCGGTGCGGCAGGGCCGCCACGCGCTCGGTCAGCTCGGCGGCCAGGACGTCGGGGGAGATAGGTCGGTAACGCACGGAAAACCATCCTGCCCGCGGGCGCCACACGGCACACCGGCGCGTGGGCATACTGGGAAGCACGGACCAGACGGACGGAAACCTTGGGGGCGAAGTGGCCGTCGAAGAAATTCCCATGATCGACGACAAGTTCATG
This sequence comes from Amycolatopsis sp. 2-15, assembly GCF_030285625.1. Lineage (NCBI taxonomy): Bacteria > Bacillati > Actinomycetota > Actinomycetes > Pseudonocardiales > Pseudonocardiaceae > Amycolatopsis > Amycolatopsis carbonis. Next base: position 9,314,331 of record NZ_CP127294.1, on the reverse strand, counting down.
CAGCACACGCACGAGACACTGGGGCGGTTGCACGAGCAGGGCGCCGTGTGCCCGATCCGCATGCCGCACGGCACGCCGTCGTACCTCGTGACGGGCTACGACGAGGCGCGGGCGCTGCTCGCGGACCCGCGGCTGAGCAAGAACAACCGCGGCGCCTACGACCTGATGATCGCGAAGGTCGGTGGCGAGAACATCAACCGGTCCTTCGGCCAGCTGCTCGGCGCGCACATGCTCAACACCGACGCGCCCGACCACACGCGGCTGCGCAAGCTCGTGAACAAGGCGTTCACCCCGCGGGCGATCGCCGGGCTGCGCCCGCGGATCGAGCAGATCACCACCGAGCTGCTCGACGCGATGGCGGAACACGACCAGGTCGACCTCATGACCGCGTTCGCCGGGCCGGTGCCGATCACCGTGATCTGCGAGCTGCTCGGCGTGCGTGAGGAGGACCGCGGCGAGTTCACCGGCTGGTCCAACATCCTGCTGGGCGCGGGCGACCTCGACGAGATGCAGGCGGCCGCGGTCGCCATGCACACCTACCTCGTGGCGCTGGTTGCGCAGAAGCGCGCCGAACCGGGCGAGGACCTGCTCTCGGGCCTCGTGCAGGCCAGCGACGAGGGCGACTCGCTGAGCGAGGAAGAGCTCGTCGCGATGGCATTCCTGCTGCTCGTCGCGGGCCACGAGACGACCGTCAACCTGATCGGCAACGCGGTGCTGGCGTTGCTTCGCGCGCCCGAGCAGCGCGCGAAGCTGGCGGCGGACCCGTCGCTGATGCCCGGTGCCGTCGAGGAGTTCCTGCGCTTCGACGGGCCCATCAACATCGCCACCCTCCGCTACACCGTCGAGGACGTGGAGGTCGGTGACCACAAGATCCCGGCGGGCGAGTTCGTGCAGGTCTCGCTGCTCGCCGCCAACCGCGACGAGGGGCGCTTCCCCGACCCGGCCGACCTCGACGTCACGCGCGCGGCCGGCGGCCACCTCGCCTTCGGCCACGGCATCCACTACTGCGTCGGCGCCCCGCTGGCGCGCATGGAGGCGGAGATCGCGCTCACGGCGCTGCTGGCGCGGTTCCCGCGGCTGCGGCTGGCCGGGCCGGAGGAGGACCTGGTCTACCGCACGAGTCCGCTGGTGCACGGCGTCAAGACGTTGCCCGTGCTGCTCCGTTGAGCGGGGCGGCACGTAGGGTCGGCGCGTGGACACCAGCGCCGACCACCTGCTCGCCCTCGATGCCGCGCACGTGTGGCACCCGTACGCGCCGATGCCCGGACGGGTGGCGCCGCTGCTCGTCGCCGAGGCGAGCGGGGTGCGGCTGAAGCTCGCGGACGGCCGCGAGCTCGTCGACGGGATGTCGTCGTGGTGGGCGGCGGTGCACGGCTACCGGCACCCGGTGCTCGACGCGGCGCTGGCCGAGCAGGCCGGGCGGATGAGCCACGTGATGTTCGGCGGGCTCACGCACGAGCCGGCCATCACGCTCGCCAAGACCCTCGTGGACCTCACGCCCGAGGGCCTCGAGCACGTGTTCCTGTGCGACTCCGGCTCGGTCTCGGTCGAGGTCGCCGTGAAGATGTGCCTGCAGTACCAGCGTTCGCGCGGGTTGCCGGAGAAGCGCCGGCTGCTCACCTGGCGCGGCGGCTACCACGGCGACACGTTCACGCCCATGAGCGTCTGCGACCCCGACGGCGGCATGCACTCGCTGTGGCGCGGAGTCCTGCCGGAGCAGGTGTTCGTGCCCGAACCGCCGGCCGGCTTCGACGCGCCCGTCGACCAGTCCTATGTGGACACCCTGGCCGCCGCCCTGGCGGAACACGCCCACGAGCTGGCCGCGGTGATCGTGGAACCCGTGGTGCAGGGCGCCGGCGGGATGCGGTTCCACCACCCCGGCTACCTGCGCGCGCTGCGCGAGCTCACGCGCGAGCACGACGTGCTGCTGGTGTTCGACGAGATCGCCACCGGCTTCGGGCGCACCGGCCGGATGTTCGCGGCCGAGCACGCCGGCGTGACGCCCGACGTGCTGTGCCTCGGCAAGGCGCTCACCGGCGGCTACCTCACGATGGCCGCGGCGCTGTGCACGCCCGAGATCGCCGCCGGCATCGCGCGCGGCGACCTGCCGGTGCTCGCCCACGGGCCCACGTTCATGGGCAACCCGCTCGCCTCCGCTGTGGCCAACGCTTCGCTCGGGCTGCTGGCCGAGGGCCGGTGGCGCGCGGACGTCGCGCGGATCGAGGCGGGGCTGCGGCGTGGTCTGGAGCCCGCGTGGGACCTGCCGCACGTGCGTGATGTGCGGGTGCTCGGCGCGATCGGCGTGCTGCAGCTCGACCACGAGGTCGACCTCGGCGTGGCCACGGACATCGTGACGGCGGAGGGTGCGTGGCTGCGGCCGTTCCGCGACCTCGTGTACGCGATGCCGCCCTACGTCACCGACGACGCGGACCTGGCCGTGATCACCGGTGCGATGCTCGCGGCGGCTGAAAAAGCCTGAATTCACCCGGCTGGGTGTGACCGCGGCCATAAGACACGGGCTGTATACCGTGAGTCACGCAAAGTCGCCGGAAGACTGGGGTTTCCACGCGATCAGGTCTGGGGCACTTCATGAGTGTCTGACTGATTGGTGAGCTTTGCCGGGAACGTCCTAGTTCTCCGGTTCACAAGCGAACCCGAAGATCGTTCGCGTAGCGGACTTTTCGATCTTTTTCCGCTTTCCTGTCGCCATGATCGAGATCGTTCGCGGAGAACACGACACCGGACCCCCGTCGCGCCGCACCAAGGCCAACGAGACCCTCCAGAACATCCTGCGCCACGACGTGCCGGCCTCGCTGGTCGTTTTCCTCGTGGCCGTGCCACTCTCCCTCGGCGTCGCCCTCGCGGTCGGCGCGCCCCTGCTCGCGGGCCTCGTCTCCGCCGTCGTCGGCGGCCTGGTCGCGAGTCTGCTCGGCGGGTCGGCCCTGCAGGTCAGCGGGCCGTCCGCGGCCCTGACCGTGGTGCTCGCCGACACCATCGCCACCTACGGCTGGGCCGTCACCTGCGCGGTGACCGTCGGCGCCGGCCTGCTGCAGATCCTCTTCGGGCTCCTGCGCTTCGCTCGCGCGGCACTGGCCATCTCGCCCGCGATCGTCCACGGCCTGCTGGCCGGCATCGGCGTGACGATCGTGCTCGGCCAGCTCCACGTGGTGCTCGGCGGCCGGGCCCAGGGCTCCGCGCTCGCGAACTTCGCGGCGCTGCCCGGGCAGATCGTCGGCCACCACGACCAGGCCGTGCTGATCGGCGTCCTCACCGTCGCGATCCTGCTGGTGTGGCCGAAGGTGCCGGCGCCGGTGCGGAAGGTGCCGGGGCCGCTGGCCGCCGTCACGGTCGCGACGGGGCTGTCCGTCGCCGCCGGGATGTCGTTGCCGCGCGTGGACCTGCCGGCTGCGCTGCCGTCGTTCGGGTTTGTGCCACAGCTGCCCTCGGGCGGCTGGAGCGGCGTGGCGTTCGCGGCCGTCACGGTCGCGCTCATCGCGAGCCTGGAGAGCCTGCTTTCCGCCGTGTCCGTCGACAAGCTGCGCGGCGGGCGCCGCACGGACCTCAACCGCGAGCTCATCGGCCAGGGCGCCGGCAACGTCGTGTCCGGCGTCCTCGGCGGGCTGCCCGTGACCGGCGTGATCGTGCGGACCATGACCAACTACGAGGCGGGCGCGAAGACCCGGGCGTCGGCGCTGCTGCATTCCTGCTGGATCCTCGGGTTCTGCCTGCTGCTCACCGGAGTGCTGCGCTTCATCCCGCTCGCCGCACTGGCCGGGCTGCTCGTGTACGTGGGTGCGAAGCTCGTGAACCTCCCGGCGCTCAAGGAAGTGCTGCGCCACGGCGATCTCGCCGTGTATGTGGTGACGCTCGTCGGCGCGGTGTTCGTGAATCTGCTGACCGGCGTCGCGGCCGGGGTGCTGCTGGCGCTCGCGTTCATGCTGCGGCGGATGGTGCACTCCGGCGTGCACGTGGAGGCGGACGAGCGCGGTACGCGCGTGGTGATCGAGGGCGCGCTCACGTTCCTTTCCGTGCCCCGCCTGACCAAGGTGCTCGCCGACGTGCCCGAGCGCGCCGACGTGACGCTGGAGCTGCTCGTGGACTACCTCGACCACGCGGCGTTCGACTGCCTGCGCGGCTGGCAGCAAGCGCACGTGAAGGCGGGCGGCACGGTGACCGTCGACGAGATCGGGCACCCCTGGTACGGCCGCGGCAGCTCCGGCGAGCCCACCGTGCGGCGCAGCCTCGCGGCACGCGTGCTGCCGCGGTGGCTGGCGCCGTGGTCGCAGTGGCAGGCCGAGCACGTTTCGCTGCCCGGGCCACGCGACGGCGCCTCGCCGCTGTCCCGTGGCGCGTCGGAGTTCCAGCGCCGCACCGCCCCGCTGCTGCGCGACACCCTCAGCGGCCTCGCGCACGGCCAGCAGCCGCACACGCTCTTCATCACCTGCGGCGACGCGCGGATCGTGCCCAACCTGATCACCACGTCGGGCCCCGGTGACCTGTTCGCCGTGCGCAACATCGGCAACCTGGTGCCGGCGGCCGGTGATGGCACCGACTCCTCGGTGGGCGCGGCCGTCGAGTACGCCGTGGGCGTTTTGAAGGTGCCCGAGATCGTGGTGTGCGGCCACTCCTCGTGCGGCGCGATGAAGGCGCTCCTCGGACAGGCGCCCGAGGGCCTCACCCGCCTCGGCGACTGGCTGCGCCACGGCGAACCCACCCTCCGTCGCCGCGCTTCGGAGGCGGCTTTGCTGCTCGACGGCCGCCGCCCGCCCGCCGAGTGCGACCAGCTGGCGCTGCACAACGTCGTCCAGCAGCTCGACCACCTCCGCACCCACCCGGTCGTGGCCGACGCCCTGGCCGCCGGCGATCTGACGCTGACGGGCATGTACTTCGACGTCGGCGCCGCCCAGGTCTCCCTGCTGGACGCCACTCGCCGCGGCTTCGTCCCGGCGGGCTCGACGGTGCACTGACGGGGGCCATCGACCGGCTGGGCCGGTGCGCGTCCGCACCGGCCCAGTGGTCGAGCCCGCGCAACCCGAAAGTGGGGTGTCCGATAAAAATTCATGCCATCAGGTGGGACATAGCGGACATTTCACCCACATTCGGGTTACCTGGTGATCATGAGCCGACTTGCCGTGCTTCGCCACGACGTGCCCGCCTCGCTCGTGGTCTTCCTCGTCGCTGTGCCGCTGTCGCTGGGCATCGCGCTCGCGTCCGGGGCTCCGCTCGTCGCCGGACTGATCGCCGCTGTGGTCGGGGGTGTGGTCGCCGGCCTGCTCGGTGGCTCGCCGCTGCAGGTCAGCGGGCCCGCGGCCGGGCTGACCGTGATCATGGCCGAGACGATCGCCACCTTCGGGTGGGCCGTCACGTGCCTGATCACCGTGCTCGCCGGTGCGCTGCAGGTGCTGCTGGGCCTGAGCCGCATCGCGCGGGTGGCGCTGGCGATCTCGCCGGCCATCGTGCACGGGATGCTCGCCGGCATCGGGGTGACGATCGTGCTGGGCCAGCTCCACGTGGTGCTCGGCGGGAACGCGCAGAGCTCCGCGCTGGAGAACATCGCCGAGCTGCCCGCGCAGGTCGTGGCCCATCACGACGCGGCGGCCGTGATCGGGCTGCTCACCATCGTGATCCTCGTGGTCTGGCCGCGCCTGCCCGCCGCCGTGCGCAAGGTGCCGGGGCCGCTCGCCGCGATCGCGGTGGCCACGGTGATCTCGCTCGTCGCCGGCATGACGCTGCCGCGCGTGGAGCTGCCCGGAGACCTGCTGCAAATCCGCTTCGCGCCGCAGCTGCCCGGCGACGGCTGGACCGACGTCGTGCTCGCGGCGGTGACCATCGCGTTGATCGCGAGCGTCGAAAGCCTGCTCTCGGCCGTCGCCGTGGACAAGCTGCACACCGGCCCGCGCGCGAACCTCGACCGCGAGCTCGTGGGCCAGGGCGCGGCCAACCTGGTGTCCGGCGCGCTCGGCGGTCTGCCCGTGACGGGCGTGATCGTGCGCAGCTCCACCAACGTCGCCGCGGGCGCCAAGACCCGGGCGTCCGCCGTGCTGCACGGCGTGTGGGTACTGGTCTTCGTGGTGGCGCTGGCCGGGCTGATCGAGAACATCCCGCTGGCCGCGCTCGCCGGCCTGCTCGTGCACGTCGGGGTGAAGCTCGTGAACCCCGGTCACCTCAGGCAAGTCCTGCGCCACGGCGACCTCGCGCTCTACCTCGTGACGCTCGCCGGTGTAGTCGCCTTCGACCTGCTGACCGGCGTGCTCGCGGGGATCGTGCTGGCGGTGGCCCTCATGCTGCGCCGCACAGTGTGGTCCGGCGTTCACGCCGAGCGCGACGGCGACGAGTGGCGCGTGGTCGTGGAAGGCGTGCTCACGTTCCTGTCCGTCCCGCGCCTGTCGAAGGTGCTCGGGGCTGTCCCGCCCGGCACGGTCGTGAAGCTCGAGCTCGTCGCCGACTACCTCGACCACGCCGCCTTCGAAAGCCTGTCGAGCTGGCAGCAGGCCCACGAACGGGCCGGCGGCACCGTGGTCGTCGACGAGGTCGGCCACCCGTGGTTCGGCAAGGGCAAGGAGGGCACCCCGACACTGCGGCGCACAGCGGCGGCCGGCGCCGTGCCGCGCTGGCTTGCGCCGTGGTCCGCCTGGCAGGCGGTCGACGTCCGCCTGCCCGGCCAGCGGACCCACCGCGGGGCCACGGAGTTCCAGCGCCGGGCCGCGCCGCTGCTGAAGGAGACGCTCTCGGGCCTCGCCGACGGCCAGCGCCCGCACACGCTGTTCATCACCTGTGGCGACTCGCGCATCGTGCCCAACCTGATCACCACGTCCGGCCCGGGTGACCTGTTCACCGTGCGCAACATCGGCAACCTCGTGCCGCCCGCGCAGGCCGACCCGTCGATGAACGCCGCCGTCGAATACGCCGTGGGGGTGCTGCACGTGCGCGAGATCGTGGTGTGCGGGCACTCCTCGTGCGGCGCGATGGGCGCGCTCGCCGACGGGCCGCCGGCCGGCACGGCGCTGGAGGGCTGGCTGCGCCACGCGGAGCCCAGCCTGAGCCGCCGCGGCCCGGTCACGCTCGGCGGTGAGCTTCCCGCCCGCCAACCCGACCGCCTGGCCCTGCACAACGTGCTGCAGCAGCTCGACCACCTGCGCGCGTATCCGCTGGTCGCCGAGGCCGAAGCCCGCGGCGAGCTGCTGCTCACCGGCCTGTACTTCGACGTCGGCGCGGCGCAGGTCTACCTGTCCGACCCGGTGGCGGGCGCGTTCGTGGCGGCGGGGACACCGGTCACCCCACATCGTGGGTGATCCCACCCGGACGTGGTGCGTACCGGGTACGGGTGACTAAGTTGATGGCCCGTGACCATGCTGGTGATGACGGGGACCGGGACCGAGGTCGGCAAAACGATCACCACGGCGGCGATCGCGGCGCTGGCGCTCGGGCAAGGGCAGCGCGTCGCGGTGCTCAAACCGGCCCAGACCGGGGTCGCGCCCGGCGAGGCGGGAGATCTCGACGAGGTCGTGCGCCTGGCCGGCAAGGGCGTGACCACGCGTGAGCTGCGGCGCTACCCCGACCCGCTCTCCCCGGAGGCTGCGGCGCGGCGCAGCGGCCTGCCGACGCTGGGCCCGGGCGAGATCGCGGCCGCTGCCACCGCACTCGACGCCGAGCACGACCTCACGCTCGTGGAAGGCGCCGGCGGCCTGCTGGTGCGCTTCGACGCCGACGGCAGCGGGCTGGCCGATGTCGCGTGGGCGCTGGGCGCGCTGATCGTGATCGTCGCCCAGCCGGGCCTCGGCACGCTCAACGCGACGGCGCTGACCGCGGAGGTCGCCACGCGGCGCGGGCTCAACGTCGCGGGCGTGATGGTCGGCGCGTGGCCGGCCGAGCCGGATCTCGCGTCCGTGGAAAACCTGCGCGACCTGCCCAATGCGGCCGGGGCACCCCTGCTCGGGGTGCTGCCCGGGGGGCTGGCGGCGACGGATCACGATACGTTCGTGGAACGGGCGCGCGCCGGGCTCTCGCCGTGGTTCGGCGGGGAGTTCGACCCCGAGGCTTTCACCCGGGCCGCTTCCGCGAATAAGTGACGGGCGTCGCAGCCCGTGGGGCGGGCTCTCGGGCACCATGACGAAGAGCGCGCCCGTGCAGTACCCCGACAGACAGGAGACGTCGTGACCGCAGTGGCGGGAAAGCCGGAGACCGCGGACGTGCTGGCCGTCGCGCGCGAGCAGGTGCTCGAGCGCGGGGTCGGATTGTCCGAGGAACAGGTGCTGGCCGTGCTCCGGCTGCCCGACGAACGGCTCGGCGAGGCTTTGCAGCTCGCGCACGAGGTGCGCATGCGCTGGTGCGGCCCGGAGGTCGAGGTCGAGGGCATCGTGAGCCTCAAGACCGGTGGCTGCCCCGAGGACTGCCATTTCTGCTCGCAGTCGGGGCGCTTCCCGTCGCCGGTGCGCTCGGCCTGGCTGGACATCCCGGGCCTGGTCAAGGCCGCGCGCCAGACCGCCGAGACGGGTGCGACCGAGTTCTGCATCGTCGCCGCCGTGCGCGGTCCGGACAAGCGGCTGCTGTCGCAGGTCCGTGAGGGCGTGCAGGCGATCCGTGCCGACGGCAACGACATCCAGATCGCGTGTTCGCTCGGCATGCTCACCCAGGAGCAGGTCGACGAGCTCGTCGAGATGGGCGTGCACCGCTACAACCACAACCTCGAGACGGCGCGCTCGCACTTCCCCGACGTCGTGACCACGCACTCGTGGGAAGAGCGCTGGGACACCCTGCGGATGGTCGCCGAGGCCGGCATGGAGGTCTGCTGCGGCGGCATCATCGGCATGGGGGAGACCGTCGAGCAGCGCGCGGAGTTCGCCGTGCAGCTCGCCGAGCTGAGCCCGCACGAGGTGCCGATGAACTTCCTCATCCCGCAGCCGGGCACGCCGTACGAGAACTTCGAGATCGTCGAGGGCAAGGACGCGCTGCGCACGGTCGCGGCGTTCCGGCTCGCCATGCCGCGCACGATGCTGCGCTTCGCCGGCGGCCGCGAGCTGACCCTGGGCGACCTGGGCGCGGAGCAGGGCATGCTGGGCGGGATCAACGCGATCATCGTCGGCAACTACCTGACGAACCTCGGCCGGCCCGCGAGCGCGGACCTGAAGATGCTCGACGAGCTGAAGATGCCGGTCAAGGCCCTCAGTGACAGCCTCTGACCCACCCGCCTACTGCGTCCACTGTGGACAGGCGTCGCCCGGCGGCGCCGATCACGACGCCTGCCACAACCCGCGCACGGCGCTCGAACCCCCGCGGTTCTGCGTGTTCTGCGCCCGCCGGATGGTGGTGCAGGTGACGCCCGTCGGCTGGACGGCGCGCTGCAGCCGGCACGGCGAGACCGCCAGTGGTTGACCGCGGGTGCTGACCGGTTACGCTCGGTCCGCACAAACGCAGGGAGGGAGTCCGGGGTGGTCGATTCCGCGGGCAAGGCAGCACACCGGTCGTCCGCCGTGGCCGACGCCTGGTCGGTGCCGAACCTCTTCCCACCGCACCGGGCGCGGCCCAAGGTCGTGGTGAAGGCCGACCTGCTGCCGGCGGTGAGCGTGCTGTCGACGGCGGGCCTGCTGGGCATCCCGCTCGGCTGGCTGTGGTCGCTGATGGCCCCAGCGCAGCGCGAGCGCGTGGTCACCGCCGACGGGCAGCGCGTGCCGCTGGAGCTGGAGAGCTGGCACCGGTTCGATGACCTCGCCATCTACGGCTTCCTGGCGCTGGCCACGGGGCTGCTGATCGGCGTGATCGTGTGGCTGATGCGTGAACGCCGCGGCCCGGTCGTTTTCGTGGCCGCCGCCGCGGGTGCCGCGCTGGCCGGCTGGCTCGGCACGCAGATCGGCGTGGCGTTCGTGAACTCGAAGTACGCCATCGACACGGCGCCCGCGCTGGGCGCGGTGATCTCGGCGGCGCCGCAGCTGGAGTCCGGGTGGATCTGGGTGGCGGCCCCGTTGATGACCTCGCTCGTCTACGCGCTGCTCGCGGCCTGGAACGGGCGCGAGGATCTCGGCCGCCGCCTCGGCTGAGGCTTTGGGTCGCGGCTAGTTGAGGTTGGCCGGCTTCGAGAAGTCGGCGAACTCGGTCGGCGGCAGCGGCACGGCGCTGAGCGTGTCCAGGAACCACGTCTCGCGCGTGAGCAGCCGGCAGACGATGCGCAGGCGCCGCAACGGGTGCGTCTCCTCCAGCAGCAGCTGGCGGTCTTCCAGGGGCAGCAGGCAGTCGGCGGCGAGCTGGTAGGCCAGCTCGTTCACGTCGGCGTTGTCGTCCGGCGTGTTCCAGTCGTCGTCGTGCCACGCGGCCTCGCAGTAACGCCGGTGGGCGGCCCGCGCGACCTCGCCGAGGCGCTGCGCGGGTTCGGCCGCGCTGGCGGGCACGGCGTCGTCGGGCAACCAGTCGACCACGCCCATCAGGTAGGGCGCCGAGGTGCAGTCGAGCTCGCGCAGGCGGAAGCGGCGGGCGGCCTTGGTGACCACGTCGTAGCGCCCGTCCGGCAGCCGTTTCGCTTCGCGCAGCACGGTGCTGCAGCCCACGTCGTACACATGGTCCAGACCACGTACCTCCCGCACGAGCGGGGCGCGCAGCGCGACCACACCGAATTCCCGACCCGGCACGGCGCCGCCCACGAGGTCCGCGGTCAGCTGTCGGTAGCGCGGTTCGAAGATGTGCAACGGCAGATGCGTACCGGGGAGCAGCACGGTCTGCAGCGGGAACAACGGCAGTGTCGCTGTCCCGCTGGGGTTCTGCTCCTGCTCCGGCTCGGTCACGCGTCCACCGTACGGGTAAGGGGGCACGCTCGCAGTCCGTCACCTTTTCGGCGGCGGCTTGAGGACTGCGAACGGGTCCGTGATCTGCATCCCTTTGCCCGCGAAGGAGAACAGCGCCGCCGGGCGCCCGCCGGCCCGACCGGGTGACGCGGTGTCCCCGGTGGGCACGAGGAGTCCCCGGCGTGACAGCACGCGCTGCAGGTTCGTCGCGGACACCCGGTAGCCCAGTGCGGCGGAGTAGAGCCCGCGCAGGGCGGAGATCGTGAACTGCTCGGGCGCCAGGGCGAAGCCGAGGTTGGTGTAGCTGAGCTTCGAGCGCAGCCGGTCGCGGGCGCGCAGCACGATGGCTTCGTGGTCGAACGCGGTGCGCGGCAGCGCGGTCACGTCGTGCCACTGGGTGTCCTCGGGCACCTCCGGATCGACGTCCGATGGCACGAGGCCCAGGAACGCCGTGGCGACCACCCGCGGTCCCGGCACGCGGTCGGGCGCGCTGAAGACCGATAGCTGCTCCACGTGCTTGAGCTGGCGCACGTCGACCTTCTCCGCGAGCTGGCGGCGGATCGAGGTTTCGACGTCCTCGTCGGGGCGCAGCCGGCCGCCGGGGAGCGACCAGCGGCCCAGGTGCGGGTCGAGCGCGCGCTGCCACAGGAGCACGCGCAGTGTGTCCGAGCGCACTTGCAGGACGGCGCACAGAACCTCGTGGGCCAGGGGGGTCTGGGTGTTAAGATGACTTCGCACGGTTTTCGATTATAAGGCGAAAACCAGTCGACGGTCCAGGAGGGCCAGACATGACCACCACGGTTGATGAGCAGGACCTGACCCCGTACGGCGGGGTGGAGGCGAACGCGGACTGGGCGGACGAGGTGCGGGCGCTCGCTCGCAAGCGCGACGCGGTGCTGCTCGCGCACAACTACCAGGTGCCCGAGATCCAGGACATCGCCGACTTCACCGGCGACTCGCTGGCGCTGAGCCGCATCGCGGCGAGCAGCGACGCGTCCACGATCGTCTTCTGCGGCGTGCACTTCATGGCCGAGACCGCGAAAATCCTGGCGCCGCAGAAGACGGTGCTCATCCCCGACGCGCGGGCCGGCTGCTCGCTCGCCGACTCCATCTCCGGCGCCGAGCTGCGGGCCTGGAAGGCCGAGCACCCGGGCGCGGTTGTGGTGTCGTACGTGAACACCACGGCCGAGGTGAAGGCCGAGACGGACATCTGCTGCACGTCGTCGAACGCGGTCGACGTGGTGGCGTCGATCCCCGCTGACCAGGAAGTTCTCTTCCTGCCCGACCAGTTCCTCGGCGCGCACGTGAAGCGCGTGACGGGCCGGCAGAACATGCACATCTGGGCCGGCGAGTGCCACGTCCACGCCGGCATCAACGGGGCCGAGCTGGCCGCGCGGGCCGCGGAGAACCCCGACGCCGACCTGTTCATCCACCCCGAGTGCGGCTGCGCGACCTCGGCGCTCTACCTCGCGGGCGAGGGCGCGGTGGCGCCGGAGCGCGTGAAGATCCTGTCCACCGGCGACATGGTGCACGCGGCTCGGGACACCAAGGCCCGCTCGGTGCTGGTGGCGACCGAGATCGGCATGATCCACCAGCTGCGCAAGGCCGCGCCGGAGATCGACTTCCGCGCGGTGAACGATCGGGCGTCCTGCCGGTACATGAAGATGATCACGCCCGCCGCGCTGCTGCGGAGCCTGCGCGAAGGCGCGGACGAGGTCCACGTGGACCTCGAGACGGCCGCCCGGGCGCGGGCCTCGGTGCAGCGGATGATCGAAATCGGGCAGCCCGGCGGCGGCGAATGACCACCCCGGTTAACGCTTTACAGGCGAAAACCCCGGTGTGGGAAGCCCGGGCGGACCTCGTCGTGGTGGGCAGCGGGGTGGCCGGGCTGACCGCCGCGCTGCGGGCGCAGGAGCTCGGGCTGCACGTGCTCGTGGTGACCAAGGCGGCGGTGTCCGACGGCAACACGCGCTGGGCCCAGGGTGGCGTCGCGGTGGTGCTGGAAGGCGAGCACGACCGCGGCGACTCGGTCGCGAAGCACGCCGAAGACACCTTCACCGCGGGCGCCGGCCTTTGCGACGAGGACGCGGTGCGGTCGATCCTCGACGGCGGCCCGGCGGCCGTGGAGTGGCTGCGGGCCAGCGGGGCGCAGTTCGACGCCGGCGCCGAGGGGTTGGCGCGCGCCCGCGAGGGCGGCCACAGCGCGTTCCGCGTGATCCACGCGGGCGGCGACGCCACGGGCGCCGAGGTGGAGCGCACTTTGGTGGCGCAGGCGGGCGACCGGCGCGTGCCGGTGCTGCAGCACCACATTGCGGTCGACGCGTTGCTCACGCCCCTGGGTGAGGTCGCGGGCGTGACCGTGCTGGACCGCGACGGCGTACCCGGCGTGGTGCGGGCTTCGGCCGTGCTGCTGGCCAGCGGCGGGTTCGGCCAGCTCTACCAGGCGACGTCCAACCCGGAGATCGCGACCGGCGACGGCCTGGCGCTCGCGCTGCGGGCGGGCGCGACCGTGGCCGACGTCGAGTTCGTGCAGTTCCACCCGACGGTGCTCTACACGCCGGGGGCGCGCGGCCGGTGCCCGCTCGTCACTGAGGCCGTGCGCGGGGAAGGCGCGACGCTCGTCGACGGGGCCGGCCGGCCGGTGATGGCCGGGGTGCACCCACTGGGCGACCTGGCTCCGCGTGACGTCGTGTCGGCCGCGATCACGCGGCGGATGGGGCTGGCGCCGGGCGGCGTCGACGACCACGTTTTCCTCGACGCCACCGGGATTTCCGGCTTCGCGAAGCGGTTCCCGACCGTGCACGCGGCGTGCGCGGTGCTGGGCCTCGACCCGGCCGTCGACGCGATCCCGGTGACGCCCGCGGCGCACTTCGCGTGCGGCGGCGTGGTGACCACTGTGGACGGACGCTCGAGCGTGACCGGGCTGTACGCCGCGGGGGAGGTGGCCCGCACCGGGCTGCACGGGGCCAACCGGCTGGCGTCCAACAGCCTGCTCGAAGGCCTCGTGGTGGGGCACCGTGTGGCGCAGGCCGTGGCCGCCGATCTCGCTGCCGGAGTGCTGCCCGACCCGTCGCGCGGGCGCTTGCCCTCGCGGACCTCGGCGCCGGCGGCCGAGCGCGACGCTCTGCAGCGCGTGATGAGCCGCTACGCCGCGATCGGCCGCGACGCCGATGGCCTGGCGGCGGCGGGTTCCGTGCTGGATCTGTCCACGCAGGACAGTCCGTTGTGGACGCACGCGGCCGTGGAGGACGCGTCGCTCACCGTGGTGGCGCAGGCGCTGCTCGCGGCGGCGGCGCGGCGCACCGAGTCGCGCGGCTGTCACGTGCGGTCCGACTTCCCTGCGCGCGCCGAAGCCTGGCAGCGCAGCCAGCTCATCCGGCTCAGCCCCTCCGGCCAGCCCGTGCTGGCCGACCCGATCGCCCTGGAAGGTGCGGCATGACCGAGTTGTTCCCGTTTTCCGACACCGTCTCGCGTGCCCTCGTGGACGCGGGGCTCGAGGTGGCCGACGTCCGCCGCGTGGTGACCACGGCGCTCGAGGAAGACCTGCGTTACGGGCCGGACGCCACCACGGCGTCGACCGTCCCGGCCGACGCGCGCGCGGTTGCCGAGCTGACGCCGCGTTCGCCGGGCGTCGTGGCGGGGCTGCCCGTGGTGCTGGCGGTGTTCGACACGGTGCTGGGTTCGGACTACGAGGTGGTGTCCAGCCGGCCCGACGGGTCGCGGGTGGCGGCGCGCGAGCCCGCGCTCGCGGTGCGGGGCACAGTGCGCGGCCTGCTGACGGCCGAGCGGACGGCGCTGAACCTCGTCTGCCGCCTCTCGGGCATCGCGACGGCGACCGCCCGCTGGGTGTCCGAAGTGGAGGGTTCGGGCACGGCGATCCGCGACACCCGCAAGACGACGCCGGGCCTGCGGCTGCTGGAGAAGTACGCCGTGCGCTGTGGTGGCGGAGTGAACCACCGGATGGGCCTTGGCGACGCCGTGCTGATCAAGGACAACCACGTCGTCGCCGCGGGTTCGGTCACGGCCGCGCTGGCGGCGGCACGCGAGCTCGCGCCGGAGCTGGCGTGCGAGGTGGAGGTCGACGACCTGGCGCAGCTGGAGGAGGCGCTCGCCGCGGGTGCCGACGAGGTGCTGCTGGACAACTTCACGCCGCAGGACTGCGCGAAGGCCGTGGAGCGGCGCAACGCCGTTTCGCCGAAAACGCGGCTGGAATCCTCTGGTGGCCTCACCCTCGACCGTGCTAGGGCCTACGCCGAGTCCGGTGTGGACTACTTCGCGGTGGGCGCGCTCACGCACTCTTCGCCCGCGCTGGACCTCGGGATGGACCTGCGCTGAACCTGTTGCCGCGGCGCCCGCTCGACTAGAATCCCGTTGTCGGACAGCGAGATTCTCCGGGAGGGTGCCGCGGTGAGGTGGCCAGCCGTCTTCGCCGTGGCCGGTCTGGTGGCGGTGTCTTCCCTGTCGTCCGTCGGTGTCGCCGGGTCCGCGAGCGCGGTGGGGGCGTGCGCGAACCCGTCCGGCACCTACACCGGCGCGGTGTCGTGGGGCCAGCGGCTCGTCGACCCGCCGCGCCTGTGGCCGGTCACCCGCGGCGACGGCCAGGTCGTGGCCGTGATCGGCACGGGAATCGACGCCCAGAACGGCCAGTTCGCGCCCGGCCAGGTCCTCACCGGCCCCGGCACGGCCCCGTCCGACTGCGACGGCCGCGGCACCATCGCCGCGGGGATCGTCGCCGCGCAGCCTTCGGGGGAAACGACTTTCGTCGGCGTCGCACCCGGCGCGAAGCTCGTGCCGCTGCAGTACGTCGACGGGTCTTCCCACGAGGGCGGCGACCCGGGCGCTCTGGCGGGCGCCATGGACACGGCCCTCGACCGGGGCGCCGGCGTTTTGCTCATCGCCGTACCGGCGGCCTTCGACAGCCCGGCTTTGGACGCGGCGGTTGCCCGTGCGCACTCCCTCGGCGCCGTCGTGGTCTCCGCCGCGGCCGGCACCCAGCAGGGCGCGCACACCTATCCCACCGCTTCGTCGGGCGTGCTCGCCGTCGGCTCCACCAACCAGGCGGGCGCCCCGGTCCAGACCGAAGCCGGCGACTACCTCGGCGTCGCCGCCCCGGGCGCCGACCTGGTCAGCACCTCGGCCGGCGCGGGCGGCGCCGTCGCCCACCGCTGGCCGGTGACGGACCCGGGCCTGGCCGCCGCCTACGTCGCCGGCGTCGCCGCCCTGGTGCGCGCCGCCCACCCGGACTTCACCGGCGACCAGGTCGTGACCCGCCTGACCCTCACCGCCTCGCGCCCCCCGTCGGGCGGCCACGACCCCCGCCGGGGCTGGGGCGTGGTGGACGCTTACGCCGCCGTTTCGTCGACGCTGCCGGCTTCCGTCGCGGGCCCGGGTGGGTCCGTCGCTCCGGTGGCCATGCCCGCCGTCGCCCCTGCGCCGGCCCCGCGCACCTCGGCCGTGGACGTCCCGGCCGCCGCCATCGCCCTCGGCGGGGTGGCCGTGGCCGCCGCCGCGGGCCTCGCCGTCGCCACCGTCCGCCGCGGCCGCCGCCGCTCGTGGCGCGCCTCCCGGTTCGGGTCTTGATACCCGTGCGACGCGTCCTGGTGATCGGCCTCGACCCCACCCGCCTCGACGGCTGGGACCCCGCCCCGGTCCAAGCCGCCATCGCGCGCGGCCAAGCGACCTTCGCCACCCACGGCCTCGAGTCCGACCTCTGCCTCGTCGCCCCGGACGACAACCCGTTGTCCGCCATCGAATCCGCCCTGTCCCAGGCCGACTACGGCTGCATCGTCATCGGCGGCGGGATCCGCGGTCACGAGCCGTTGCTGGAGCTTTTCGAGCAGTTCGTGAACCTCGTCCACCGCCTCGCCCCGGCGGCGGCCATCGCCTTCAACCGCACCCCGGACGACATCGCCGAAGCCGCCCTACGCTGGCTGCGCTGATACCTCCGCAGCACTGCGGCGGCGCGTGCCGCGAGTCGAGCCGGCGTGCACCGGAGGGCGCAGAGGCCGCCGCCAAGACCGCACGGAACCGGCTCGGCGCGGTTGGCGGAACGGCGCGTGTTTGGTGTTGTGCCACCGGGTTCGACCGGCGCGACACGGTCGGTACTCGCGCGCCGAGGTGGCTGCGTTGGCGAGTCGGGCTGCTACCCGCGCATCCGGCGACGGGGCTAAAGCCTCGCAGGTCGAGGCGGCGCGGCCCGGCAATCACAGAAGCCGTCGCGATGACGCGACTGATCCGGCACGGCGAAGGGGGCGATACAGGCGGCGTTGCAGGGCGGCGCTCCTCGTCAAGAGCGGTGGTCCTCACCGCAGAGGGGCGGCACGGCACACCGCGTGCCCGGTGGGTGTGGCGACTGGAGCCGTCGCGGCGGCGCGCGTTTCGCTGTCGTGCCGAAGAGTTCGACCGCTCAGCTGCC
Source organism: Amycolatopsis sp. 2-15 (assembly GCF_030285625.1). NCBI lineage: Bacteria > Bacillati > Actinomycetota > Actinomycetes > Pseudonocardiales > Pseudonocardiaceae > Amycolatopsis > Amycolatopsis carbonis. The sequence continues at coordinate 9,297,144 of NZ_CP127294.1, read as the reverse complement.
CTCGACGTCGAGGCGAAGACGGCCGGCGAGACTCAGGCCGGCACCACACACCGCGTCGAGCCGATGATCGCGACCCCGCCGCCGGCGCGGGCGACGTGGACGGTGAAGTCGGCGCCGTCGCGGTGGAAGCGGGCGATGAGTTCGCGGGGGGTGCTGCGGTCGTGTACGGACCAGCCCGCGGCTTCCAGCGAGGGCAGCACCGACTCCGCCAGCTGGTGTTCCGCGTCGCCGCGGTGGTCGAGGCGGACGCCGTACTGCCAGCACATCAGGGTGCCCGGGCGGGCGGGGTCGCAGTCGAGCTCGCCGTCGACCGTGGGGATCGCGCCGGGGCCGAAGGTGGCGGCGACGCCGTCGATGACGGCCGTGAGCTCGTGGGCCAGGAGCGAGAGGGTCATCGCTGCACCCCCGGCACGGTCGTGAGAGCGCCGCTGGTGAGGACGCCGTAGATGTTGGTCCACGAGTCGGAGCCGGGCTTGAGCACGTCGCTGTGGGACGACAGGCCCCAGAGCTCGTTGCCGGCCGCGTCGTTGCCCGTCGCGAGGTCCGTGATGCCCGGGAACGCGTCGGGGTCGGCGCCGTGGCCGATGCCGGTCCACTCGGCGCCCCAGGCGTTGCCCTGAGCGAGCACGATGGGGTCGAGTGGCGCGGTCATCGAGAAACGCTGCACGCCGGCCTGGCTCGCGGGCAGATCGGCCGGGCTCCAGACGCCGTGGCCCATGCCGGCGGACTCGACGTGGAGCACGCGGTCGACGGCCAGGCCCTGGGAATCAGCCAGTCCGACGGTCGCGCCGCCGTAGCTGTGGCCGATCGCGGTGATGGTCGCGGCGCCGCCGGTCTGGGTGTCGACCTGGCCGCGCAGCTCGTCGCCGAACGTCTTGAGGTCCGGGTCCATCGTCTGCGCGTAGCTGGCGTCCGGGCCCTCGACCAGGGGGTTCTGCGGGAAGTCGCCGTCGGCCCAGACGACCATCGCCGTGCGGCCCGTCGGGTCGGCGGCCACGAGGCTTCGGCCGAGGTCGGCGTAACCCTGGAAGTTGTCCAGCCGCGTGTTCACGCCCGGCACGAACAGCCCGACGTTGCGCGTCCCCGGCTGGATCGCGCCCACGAGCTCGGCGATCCGCCCGTCGGCAGTGGGGTCGAACCGGAGGATCTGGCGGTTGTTGGCCAGAATGTCTTGGTACAGCGCGATCCTGCGCTGCGAGCGCGCGAGGTCGTCGGCGCCACCCCCGGAAGACTGCAACTGCTGCAAACGAGTCTGCTCCGCCGTCAGCGCGTCCGAAACCTTGGTGCGGTTCGAAGCGATCGCATTGGCCCACGTCCCGCTCGCCGCCGCACCGACGGGACCGCTCACCGGCGGCAGCGGATCCTCCGGCAGCAACGACCGGTACGAAGCCGCCACCTGCTCGTCGGCCCGCCGGTAACCCGCGGCCGACGCGGTGAGCCCGTTCTGCAGCACCTTCGCGCGCTGTACCTGCCCGTCGATCTTCTCGCCGAGCTCGGACAGCGTCTTCTTCAACGTCGCGGCGCAGTCCGCGGAAGCGGAAACCTCGCCGAACGCCGTGGCCGGCACGGAAACCCCCGCCAAGGCCTTCTGTGCCGTTTCGAGTGCGCCCGCGCGCCCACCCAGGTCCGCCGCGGCCACGTCGAGCATGGCGGGAGCGACCCGGTAACCCCCGGAGTCCACTGCAGCAGTCACCGAGCCGTCCTCCCGATCAGTAGGTTTCCGGCTCTTCGCCGATCACCGACGGAGCCACGGGCGCCTGCTGGCCCCACACGTTCTCCGTCTCCACGAGCCACGCCGGGATCCGTCGTCCGGAGCCCATGTCGCCACCGGCGCCCATGCCCATCGGCATCATGGGCATCATCGGCATCGCGCTCTTCGCCGCCGCGCCCGCGGCACCGGCCGCGCCGCCCGCGAGTCCACTGAGGACGTTCGACGCGCCGCCGTCGCCCCCGAGGCCGGAGTGCGCCGCCGGGGCGTCGCTGCCGCCGGAAAGCCCACCGCCGCCGGGGATTCCGCCGCCGTCGAGCGAAGGCGCGTCACCGCCGCCGATCGGGATGCCGCCGCCGGCGCCGCCTTCGGTGCCCGCGCCGCCGCCGAGCTTCGTGTTGGCCGGCTCGTCCTTCTTGTCGTCGGAGTCCTTTCCGGACGCCCACGCAGGCACCTTCGGCATGATCGAGCCGAACCGCCCGAACGCCGCCGCCGAAGCCGCCGCGAGACCCGCGGTGAACATGTCGCCGAACAGCGGACTGCCTGAGGTGGCCGGGTCGGAACCGGGAACTCCCGGCATCCCGGCCACGGAGCCGTCCGCCGGCAGCGGGTGCGAGTCTTCCGGGGTGCCGACGACGACACCCGGGTCGGCCAGGCCGTTGCCGGTCGCACCGCCACCGGACGCGCCGCCGCCGGCCGGGGGAGCGGCGGGCGTGTCGACCGCGTTGGGCGAGACGGGGATCGAGTCCTCGGCGGTGGTGTAGTTCGTGGCCAGGTTGGTCATGACCACGATCGCCTTGGCGTGCGCGGAACCCGCGGCGTTCGCGGCCTGCTGCTGCGCGTCGACGTTCGCGATCGCCTGCTGCCGCTGCTGGGCCGCGGCGGCGAGAGTGGCCGGCGACGAGTCCGGCGGCAGCAACGGCGGGTTCACGGCCAGCGCGACCTCACCGGGCGAGACGTCGGGCACCGAAACCGGCGGCGGCATCTCGGCCTTGGCCTTCACGAGCGCGTCGGCCGCGTCTTCGAGCATGTGCTGCATGCCCTGCGCGGTCTGCGCGACCTTGCGGATGCCGCCGACGAGGTCGGTGATCATGTGCGAGTATTGGTCCGCCGCGCCGCCGGTCCACTCGCCCGAGAAGTCCGAGAGCTCCTTCGACAGGTTCTCGGCCTGCTCGTGCAGCCCGATCGCGGTGGAGTTCCACTGGTCGGCCGCGGCCTGGGCACTGCTGGGGTCGCCGGCCTGCAGCATCGCGTACAGCTGCTGGTGCGTGTACGCGGCGAAGTTGGTGTGCGCCCCGCTCATGCGTCCGTCCCCCCGGAGTTGTTCGAGCCGCCGGACCCGAGGCCCAGCAGCGAAAGCAGCGGATCGAGCAGCCCGGTCTCGCTGCCCGACTGGTGGAGATCGCCGGCCACCGACTGGTCGGCTTGCTCGTAACCGTCGGCGACCGTGGTGGTCACGTCCTGCGCGAACGTGATCGCGCTGCGGACCTGTTCGAGCAGTCCCCGCATCTCGGCGACGGCGGCGCGGTGGGCGTCGACGAGTGAGCCGGCTTCCCCGAACTCCCCGAACAGCAGCGGGTGGTCGCCGAGCGTGCTGAGGAAGTCGTCGGGCTTGGACATCGCGTGGATCTGGGTTTCCAGCTCCCGCACGAAGTCCTTCAGCGATTGGAGGTGAACGTAGTACGACTGGTCGTGCATCGGTCCCGACCCTCTCGTGCATTACGGACGCTGGAAAGCCGGTCGGCCAGTGCGAGCGGGGGGTTTCTCGCACCGGCCGACCGACGTCGGGAGCGGATCAGGCGAACAGACCCTGGTTGCGGTTCTCCAGCTGCGACTGCAGGTCGTGGGCGTCGCCCACCTTGCCGCCGAACTGCGCGATGATCGCGACGATGTCGGCGGTGGCCTGCCGCAGCCGCGTCTCGGCCTGGCGGGCGGCCTCACCGGCGGAGCTGCCGGAGGCGTACCACGTCGCCGTGATCGGCTGGAGGTTCTGGTGCAGCTGCTCCAGCTGCGAGGTCAGTGCCTTGGCCTTGGCGGCCAGCGACGCCGAGCTGTACTGCAGCGCGGCGAAGTTGATTTCGACGACGTCAGCCATCTTGCCGGTCCTCTCCGTGACTCAAAGGTTGAGGCGAGGGATCACCGAAGCGCCCTCGAGGTTGTGGCCGACGCTCTGGAAGCTCTGGTGCACGTCCGAGTCGCCGGTGTTGTAGTTCGTGTGGCTCGTGTGCACGAGCTGCGACATGGTGTCGAGCTCCTTCACAGCGGCCGTCATCTTCTCCTGGAGCCGGCGCTGCAGGTCCCAGAACGCCACGGCCTGGTCGCCCTTGTAGTTGCGCAGAGTCTCGGTGAGCTCCGACTCCAAGCTGGCCATGGTCGTCTTCGCGTTCGACGCGGTTTCCTCGAAGCCCTGGACGGCGCGCGTCATCGCAGCGGAATCTGCCTGGAATCCCGGACTGGACATGACGGGCCACCTCCTTCCCTCTCGCGGAAGATCCCGGTGCGCGAGAGGCTTGCCCCTGCCCGCGCGTTGTGAATGTCACGCTAGAAAACCCGGAGGTGTGGTCAAACGGCACAACTGCCGGTCACTTTGACGGCACTATTACCTACATGGGGTGGGGCGCTCCCCACCTCGCGGACGGGGGCGCTCTCCAGTGCCCTCCGCCGGCGCCCGCGCAACCCTGGTGACCATGAGTTTCGGGGGAATGGTCAAGGAGCGGCCGCACCGCCCGCTCGTGGTGCTCGCGGGGGCGATGGCGCTGCTGTTCGTGGTGTCGGCACTGGGGCTGTTGTTCGATGATCGCACGCTCGTCAACGCGCCATTGTGGGCGAAACCGTTCAAGTTCGCGGTGTCGGTGGGGATGTACTCGCTGACGCTCGCGTGGCTGCTCACGCTGCTGCGGCGCGGCCGGTGGGCCGGGTGGTGGATCGGCACGGTGTTCGCCGTGGGCATCGGGATGGACATGGCCTTGCTGGTGTGGCAGGTCGTGATCCGCGACCGGGCGCTGCACTTCAACCACGCGACGCCGTCCGACGTGACGATCAACAACTTCGTCGCCACCGGCGCCTTCACGGCGTGGGGTGCGACGGCCGCCGCGGTCGTGCTGCTGCTGTTCCAGAAGCTGCCGGACCGCGCGCTCGCGTCGGCGCTGCGGTGGGGGACGGCGCTGGCGGCCGTGGGGATGGGCTTGGCGTTGCTGATGTTCTCGCCGACCCCGGCGCAGCAGGCGATGAAGGCGGCGGGGGAGCGGCCGCCGATGGTCGGCGGGCACACGGTCGGTCTGGCGGACGGCGGGCCGGGGCTGCCCGTGCTCGGCTGGAGCACCGTCGGCGGGGACCTGCGGATCCCGCACTTCGTGGGCATCCACGCGATCCAGGTGTTGCCGCTCATGGCGCTGGCTCTGGCGGCGCTCGCGCGGCGGTATCCCGTGCTGTCGTCGGACCTCGTGCGCCGGCGGCTGGTGTGGACCGCGGTTGGCGGCTACGCGGGGGTGCTCGCTCTGGTGACGTGGCAGGCGTTGCGCGGCCAGTCGATCGTCCGGCCGGACTTCTGGACGCTGTCCGCGGCGGCGGGGCTGATCGTGGCGGTGGCGGCGGGAGTGGCGCTGTCGCTGCGTTCACCGAGAGTGCACGCTCTGACGGAATTCTGAGATCTTTCCGGTAGGGATGGTCCTGCGTTTTCCGGGTCGGACGAAGGATGGTGCGATGGTCTTTCCGCAGGCGGTGCTGGACGCGCTCAGCTCCGAGCCGGACGCGGTGGCGTTCGAGCACGGCCCGCGAAAGGTCACGCGGGGTGAGGCGCGCGATCTGATCGGCCGCTTCGTCGCCGCCCTGCGGGGCGCGGGCGTCTCGCGCCGTGACGGCGTCGGGGTCGCCACCGCCGTGACGCCCGAGGGGTGGGCCGCGCAGATCGCCGCGCAGACGCTGGGGTGCCGCACCGTCGGCATCCGCGCGGGCCTGCCGGTCGCGCACCTGCGGACGGTGGTGAGCGACCTGGCGGCGATCGTCGTCGACGAAGCGTCGGAGACACCGGAACTGCGTGCGACCGCGGCGGGGGCGAAGATCCTGCGGGTCGGCCCGGAGTTGCTGTCGGTCTTCGAGGAACCCGTGCCGGCCGGGCGGCCTTCGGACATCGGCTGGGTCGTGTTCACCAGCGGCAGCACGGGGTTGCCGAAGGGTGTGACCTACAGCTTCGAAGCGTTGACGGCGCAAGGGATCGAGCAACGTCCTGAGGAGACGCCCGCGGATCTGGCCGCGCGGTACCGGCGTTTCCTGCTGTTCGGCACCTTGACGAGCGCGGTCATGATCACGCACCTGCGGTCCTGCCTGCTGGCGGGCGGGACGGTGGTGATTCCGGAGTCGCTCCCCGATTTCCCGTGGATCCTGCCGCGGCTGGACATCACGGCGGCCCTGACGACGGTGCCGCGGCTGTACAAGATCCTCGATGTGCTGCGGGCTTCTGAAGAAGACCCCGTGGATCTCAGCTCCGTGCGGATGCTGGTGGTGGCCGGCTCACCCGTCGCGCCGGGTTTGATGGCCGAGGCGTTTTCCCGCGTGGGGCCGGGGATGCAGCAGGCCTACGGCCAGACCGAGGTGGGCAAGCTGACCGTGCTGACTCCTGCGGACGTAGCCGAGTTCCCGGATGCGCTGGGCTCCGCGGGCCGCCCTTGTGCCGGCGTGGAGATCTCCGTCCGCGACGCTTCGGGGGCCGCGGTCGCGCCCGGCGCTTCGGGTGAGATCTTCGTGCGTTCGGCCGGCCAGTTCTCGGGCTACTGGGGCAATCCTTCGCAGACGGCCTCGGTGTTGCAGGACGGCTGGGTCCGCACCCAGGACATCGGCCACGTCGACCCTTCGGGCTTCCTCCACCTGACGGGCCGCATGCGCGACGTCGTGATCGTGAACGCGGTCATCCACTACACCGGCCCGATCGAACGCGCGCTCGCCTCGTACGCCGACGTGGACCAGGCCTACGTCGTCGCGGCCCCCGACCCGGCCACGGGCGAAGCGGCGCACGCCTTTGTCGTCGCGGCGCCGGGGCGGGATCCGGACGTGGCCGAGTTGCGCGCGCTCGTCGCGTCTTCGCTAGGGGAGGCTGCCGTACCGTCTTCGGTGACAGTGATCGACGCGGTGCCCATGGCGGCGTCGGGAAAGCCGGACAAGGCCGCGTTGCTGGGGCTGCTGGGTTAGTCCGTGGAGCCGAACTCCGCGCGGAGGGCGGCGACGTCGGCCAGATCGTGGGGCCGCGGTTCGTACCCTTCGTGGAACCTCAGCTGCTGGGCCACCGAGACGCACGGCACGGTGACGCCGCCGATCGTCCCCGTCACGAAGCAGTCCGCCGGATAGCGGAAGAGGCCGCCCGCGGAGTCGGCGGCCTGGGTGGCGGAGCCGTCGTCCTCGAACTGCAGCGGGTGCAGGTCGAGGGACGCGCCGTCGGGGCGGGTGAGGACGAACCGCACCGGGCGGAAGTTCTCGGACTCCGGGAAGTCGTTGAGCGCCGCGAGAACCGTGGGTTCCTCCTCGACCCGGTGCAGCAGGTCGAGGTCCGAATGTGCGCGGGTTTCGCGGCCCAGCAAGGCATCGACACCCCAGCCGCCGGCGATCCAGGCGTGGCAGCCGGCGGCGCGCAGACGGGACAGGACGGCCAAGGCGATCTCGGCGGTGAGCACGGAATCGAGTGTGCCGAACAGACCCGCCGGCGCATCGCAATAAAGGAGCCGCCCGCCACAAGTGCGGCGGGCGGCTCGGTTCCCGGCGGAGTCAGACGCCCGCGGTCTGCTTGATCCAGTCGCGGCTCGCGGCGACGCTGGCGTAGTTCTGCGTGCCGTTCTTGTCGCTGCCCGAGTTTTCACCTGTGGAGCACACGCCGACCTGGACACCGTCGGCGAGCTGGGGGCCGCCGGAGTCGCCGTGCCACGAGGCGCCCGTGACGCCCTCGCTGGTGATGGCCGTGCCGTTGAACGCATCGGTGCCCTGGCCCGTGACCTTGACGTCCGCGGTCATCAGCGTGTCCGACGGCGGGTTGTTGCCCTCGGTGCGGCCCCAGCCGTAGATCTGGTTGGTGGCCCCGGTTTCCGGGTCGGCGTCGCCGAGCTTCATGAATGTCGCGTCCACCGCGGACGACAGGTGCAACAGGGCGATGTCCCCGTTGGGCGAGGCCTTCTGCTGGTCCACGGCCGCCTCCGTGCCCTGGCCGAGCGCGACGTTGCCGACCTTCACGTGCATGCCGGGGGCGTTCAGGCAGTGCTGCGCCGTGAGCACCCACTGCGCCGCGATGATCGTGCCGGATCACTCGAACCCACCGAAGTCCGTGGCGTCGTCCCAGAAAACCTGCGCCCCCCACGGCGCCGAGCCCACCGTCTCCCCACCGATGATCCGCGGCCCGGCCGCACTCGCCGCCCCCGCGGACACGACGCCGAACACCGCGGCCGCCCCGGCCATCACGGCCACTGCCTTCGCGAAACGCATGTAAGCCCCTCTGGGTCGATGAAATGTTTTCACCAACGTAGGTGGCGTTTGGAAACTTGATAACCTACTTCAGTCGGGTTTCGTCCCTCTTGAAGTCGTAGGCCATTCGGGTTAACAGTGTAGGGCGGGCTCGTGCGGCCGAAGGTGATGTCGTCCATTGTGGACGCCCGCCGCCGTGGGTGTTGCGTGGTTCACCGCATAACACCCCGCGCGCATTCGCGGGTTCGCAGCCCTACGGTGAGGTCGAGATTACCTGAACATCGCAACGCTGAAGATTCCATCGGCTTGGTCCGTGCCACCTGAACCAGCCCGTCCCATCGTGACGTGACACCCGAAATCTACCTGGAGTTCCAGTAGTGAGTTACGTATTCGTCGTTGGCGACGAGGTGGTCTGTGTTCGTTCAGCGGCTGTTGGCGAGTTCGGTGGTCAAGAACCGTATGTACCGCGAGCTCACTCGTGGGTTTCTCGGGGCCTGCCTCGTGATGCTGGACCGAGCGGGAGTGCAGATGGAGCCTGCCGACGATGGTCAGCGGGAGCTGTTCGATCTCCGCGACGCGATGGCAGGTCCCGCGATGTGACTCCTGCTCAAGACTTCACCGGTTTCGTCCACGCCACCTGCACCAACCCAGTCCCGTGGCGACGCGACACCAACGTCCCGCGGCCCGGGGGTTGGGGCGAAGGCTTCACATCGCCCAGCAACGGCCCCTCCTCCTTCGTGCCCGACATGATCATGCCCGGAGAGCCCAGTTCGCGGACGCGTTGCAGCACCGGCTCGTACAGACCCCGCCCAGCCCCACCCGAAGCGCGCGCGATGATCAAGTGCAGGCCGATGTCGCGGGCCTGCGGCAGGAACTCCAGCAGGGGCAGCAAGGGGTTCTTCCCCGCCGTGGCCACGAGTTCGTAGTCGTCGATCAGTACGTACAGGTCCGGGCCGCGCCACCAGGAACGTGAGCGCAGCTGCTCAGGTGTCACGTCCGGGCCCGGCAGGCGGTTCCGCATGGCAGTGGCGCACTGGCCCACCAGATCCGTCAAGGTGTTCTCCGCGCCGGCGTAGCCCAACAGGTGGGGCTGGTCCACGGCGCCCAACAGACCCCGGCGGTAGTCGCCCACCAGCATCAGCGCCTCGTCGGGGGAAAAAGCAGCGGAGATGCCCGAAGCCAGCGCCCGGAGCAGAGAGCTCTTGCCCGATTCCACGTCGCCGAAAGCCAGGAAGTGGGGATCCGCGGAGAAGTCCAGCTCCACCGGCCGCAGCGTCGACTCGGCGATGCCCAAGAGGACCCGCCCGGAAGGTGCGGCGTGGAGCGACTCGAGAGGCACCTCCGACGGCAGCAAACGCACCTGAGGAGCCCGAGAACCAGGCCAAGCAGCCGTAATCTGACGAACCAGATCCAGGCCACCGGCACCGATCGTCTCCGGACGTTGGTCTCCGTCGACGCGGGGCAGGGCAGCCAGGAAGTGCAGCTTCTCCGCAGTCAGACCACGGCCGGGGCGGTCAGCGGGAACGTTCAGGGCCACCTTGCGGTCGATCGAAGAATCAGCCGGATCACCCAGCCGCAGCTCGAACCGCGTACCGATGGCGTCGCGCAGCTGGGCGCGGACGCCGATCCACTGGTTGACCGTCACGATCACGTGGATGCCGAAACCGAGGCCCCGCGCGGCAAGGCCGGTGATCTGTTCCTCCAGCTGCTCGTACTCCTGGCGAATGGTCGTCCAGTTGTCCACGAACAGGAACACGTCGCCGAACTCACGCCCGTCGGTGCTCTCGACCAACTCCGCGCGCCGCGAGCGGAAAGCAGCCATCGATTCGAGACCGTTAGCGGCGAAGAACTCCTCACGCTGCTCCAGCAACGTCGTCAGCTCGGCCACCACGCGCCGGCAACGCTGGGCGTCACGCCGGGTCGCGTAGCCCGAGACATGGGGCAGTCCGGCAATCGGGGCCAGTGCGCCTCCGCCCATGTCCAGGATGAAAAGCTGCACTTCCGAAGGCGTGTGGGTCAAAGCCAGCATCGCCGCGATGTCCTTCAGCAAAGTCGACTTGCCGCTTTGTGGTGCGCCCACCACCAACGCGTTGCCGGCCGCGCCGGAGAAGTCGGCCCAGAGCATGTCGCGGCGCTGTTCGAAGGGCTTGTCCACCAAGGCAACGGGGATGGTCAGCTTGCCGTTGCCGCCCCAGCCCAAAGGGCACAGGCCTCGGGAAGCGTCAGAACCCAGCGGCGGCAGCAGCTGGTCCAAAGTGGGCGGTTCGGCCAGCGGCGGCAGCCAGATCTGGTGCGCCTCGGGCCCCCGGCCCTCCAGCCGCGACAGCATCGCGCCGATGATGGTTTCGCCGGTGCCCACTTCAGGCGCCGAAACCACCGGAACCGATGCGGCCAGCGGCACCTCCACCGCGTCCAAAGTGAATGGCAGCACCCCCACCTGCTGCCCGTCCTCCCGCACGATCGTGCTGCGCGGCGGCAGCTCGCCCGACACGTACGCGGCCTTGAACCGCGTCAACGTGTCGTTGTCGGACTTCAGGTACGCCGACCCGGGCACCGGCGGCAGGTGGTACGCGTCGGCCACCCCGAGCACCGCGCGGCTCTCCGAAGCGGAGAACGTCCGCAACCCGATCCGGTACGACAGGTGCGAGTCGAGCCCGCGCAGCCGGCCTTCCTCCAGCCGCTGCGAAGCGAGCAGGAGGTGGATTCCCAGCGAACGCCCCAGCCGGCCGATCGCCACGAACAGGTCGATGAACTCCGGGCGCGACGAGAGCAGCTCGGAGAACTCGTCGATGATCACCAGCAATGACGGCAACGGCTGCAGCGGCACCCCGTCGGCGCGCGCCTTCTCGTAGTCGCGCACCGAGGCGTAGTTGCCCGCCGAGTGCAGGAGTTCCTGGCGCCGCAGCAGTTCGCCGTTGAGCGCGTCGGCCATGCGGTCGACGAGGGTGAGGTCGTCGGACAGGTTGGTGATCACCGCGCACACGTGCGGCAGGCCGGTCATGCCCGCGAACGTCGCGCCGCCCTTGAAGTCGATGAGCGCCAGGTTCAGCTTCTCCGACGAGTGCGTCACGGCCAGCGCGGTCACGAGCGTGCGCAGCAGCTCGCTCTTGCCCGAACCCGTCGCGCCGATCACGAGCCCGTGCGGGCCCATGCCGCCCTCGGCCGACTCCTTGAAGTCCAGCTCCACCGACCGGCCCTCGGGGTTCACGCCGAGCGGGATGCGCAGCCGGTCGCGGGCCGCGCGCGGCGCCCAGGTCACGGTCGTGTCGGTGTCGCGTGGGTCGCCGATGCCGAGGAGCCCGGCCAGCCCGAACGTCGCCGACATCGGCTTCTCGCTCACCACGGCCGTGCCCTGGTACAGCGGCGTCAGCGTGCGCGCGAGTGCCTCCGCCGCGCCGCGGTCGAGCTGGTCGGGCGTGCCGAGGAAGCCCAGCCGCGCCTCGGTGCCGCCGTCGAGCACGACCATGCCGAGCTGGTCGGGGGCCACGTGCAGGCTCAGCAGCTGCTCGTTCGACGCCGCGCGTGGCTGCTCGCCGCCGACCTCCAGCACGGTGATCCCGAGCAGGCCCTCCTCGGCGAGCAGCCGCGGCTCGCCCTGCGTGCCGCCGCCGTCGACCACGACCACCACGTGCGGCAGGTCCTGCGGCGTGCCCGGCCGGCGCGTGAACGCGGGGCGGTCGCCCAGGTCCGGGCCCAGCAGCTCGGCCAGCTCGACCGGGCCGGCCGCCACGAGCCGGCGCCGGCCCGTCGCGTCGGTCAGCGCGGGCGCGGTGGCGTGCGGCAGCCACTTCCCCCAGTCCCAGTCGTGGCGCCGGTCCGGGGCCACGCAGAACGCGACGCGCAGGTCGGTGGGGGAGTGGAACGTCACCAGCTGCGCCAGCAGCGAACGCGTCATCCCGAGCACGTCCGGCGCCGGCCCGAAAGCGTCGTCGCCGCGTACGAGCGCAGCGACAGCGAAACGGGCAGGCCCTCCACAGTGGAGTACGTGCGGATGAAGTACTTGAGGTTCGTCGACGAAACGGGGTCGAGGTCCTCCAGCGGCACGGTCTGCGGCGCGCGCAGCGGCGTCGCCAGCGGTTGCGGGCCGGTGGCCGCCCGGACCAGCGCGAAGTGCCGGTCGCCGCGCCGGCGATCCCAGTACTGGCCGGTCTCCACGTACGCCCACAGGTCGGCCGGGTCGGGCTGCTGCGCGATGAGCGCCGCACGCTGCTCGTCGGCGACCGCGCGCACCTTCGAGCGCAGGCCGGCGAGGTACCGCTGGTAGTCGCGGCGCTCCTCGTTGATCTGCGCCTTCTTGGCCATCCCGCCGCGCCCGAGCGACATCACGACCATGCCGCCCATCGCGGTCACGAACAGGGCGCCGAAGATCCAGGTCATCACCCCGCCGTCGCGTCCGATGTAGACGAACGACATCGCGCCCATGCCGAGCATCATCGGCAGGAACATCATGAGCTGGACCAGCCCGCCCGAGCCGCTCTTGGGAAGCATCGGCGGGGACTGCAGCATGATCTCCCCGGGCTGCTCGCCGAGCAGGTCCAGGCGGTCACGGGACGGGCTCATACCCCGTATTTTCGCCACCACCGAGGCCGTCCTGGTGGGTACTTTTGCCGTCCGCTCGCAGCCGGGCACGCTTTTACGCTCTGCCGAGGCCACCGTCGGTGGGGGAGGCCGCACGACGCACCCGGAAAGGAGAGCCATGGTCACCGCGGGCGAGTACCGGGCGGAACCCGAGGCCATGCGCTCGATCGTGGGCAACGTCGGCGGCATCGTCGCCCACGGGATCAACGCGGTCGCCGACCTCGAAAAACTCGTGGTCCAGCCGACGTCGTTCGCGGCCTTCGGCAGCGCCGTCGCCGCGGCCAACTCCGCGCTGCAGTCGACCCAGGTCACGGCCGTGCGCACGCTGTTGCAGCTGCTGCAGCAGATCAACGGCCTGGTCAAGACCAGCGCCGACGCCTACCAGGCGGCCGATCAGGCCGCGGCGAGCGGCTACGGCGGCGGCACCTCCACCACGGCCGCACCCTCGTCGTCGATCTGGGGCACTCCGCACGCCGGCGAGCTGGCCACCATCGCGATCAACGACAGTGCCGGCGCCCACGGCGAGCCGAGCTCCGTGGGCAACGTCCTGCGCTACCTCGGCGAGGCCGACCTCGGCAAGCTGGGCGAGCACCCGATCATCGATGCCCGCTTCCACGGCGTCGCCGACTTCAACGACTGGCTCGCCGGAGACGCCGACAACCAGGCCCGGATCGGCCTGATCGAGGTCTACGCCGGCACCGCGCGCACCTTCGGCGACGTGCCCGGCGGCGTGCACGCGGGCGACGTCGTGGTGGTCGAACCCCTGCTGTTCGCCGACTCCGGCCCGGTGATCGGCGTGGCCGGCGACGGCGGCGCCCTCTACAACCACGGACTCGTCGACCCCGGCCTCGGAGGCCTGGCCAAGCTCAGCGTCTACCGGCCCGCGTCCGTCTGACTCCCGACTCCCGAGCAAGTGAGGTCCGATGCTGACATTCCCGAACTCCAGCGCGATGGACGCCACGGCGTCCTCGGGTGGCCCGATCACCACGCTGCCGCAGATCGTCACCGGCCAGCCGGAGCAGATCGCGAAGCACGTGCTCGACCTGCTGCACAAGGCGAGCGAGTTCGCGTCGCTCTACACCGAGCTGAGCAAGGCGGCCGACCAGCTGGGCAAGGTCTGGTCCGGCACCGCGTCGGAGTCGGCACTGAAGAAGATCACCGACTCGCTCGACCAGCTGACGAAGATCATCGGCGTGATCGAGAAGGGTGCGCAGCTGCTCGGCGTGTCCGGCACGCTCCTCAAGACGGCGCAGGAGGCCTACCGCTCGGTGGTCTCGGCGGTGAACCCCACCGTCGCGTCGCTCATGTCGAACTGGTGGACCTACGGCGCAGCCGTGGCGCTGTCCACGGCCACGAGCGCTTCGTTGAAGGCGTTCATCACGGCGATCGGCGCGCTGCTCAAGGCACTCGGCGCGGGTGACCTGGCCAACCAGATCACGCAGGTCGCGCAGATCATCGGCGAGATCGAGAAGCTGTTCCACGGCGGTGACGCCGGTTCGGCCGCCGCGGCCGGGGCCACGGGCAACACGGCCGTGTCGAGCACGCCGGTCACCGCTCCGCAGGCGCCGCCGTCGGTGGCGAGCGCAACCGGGCAGCGGGCGGTCGCCGGTGGCACCGGCGGCGGTGTGGGCGGCGGGGCGACGGCGCCGGCCGGGCAGCCGCCATTCACCAACTACACGCCGCCCGCGCTGGCCGGGGCCACGGGCAACACCCCGACCACGCCGGTGACGGCCAACGGCACCCCGCTCGACCCGTCGAACAGCTGGATCGCCGTCGACCCGAGCACCTCGGCCCCGAGCACCACGCCGATCACGCCTCCGGCCGGCGGAACCGGCGGCACCGTCAGCCCGTTCGCCCCCGCGGGTGCGAACGAGGTCGTGATCCACACCGACCTGTCCACCGGCCAGTCGACGGTCGAGGCGCCCGCCGGCCAGGACCTCGACATCGACCTGGACCTCACCTACAACGGCCAGCATTTCCAGCAGCACGTCGACATCGACGCGAAGGGCGCCTAGGCCATGGCCGTCGACGCCTCCGGGGTCGTCAGCTCGGTCCTGTCGTCCTACCGGCAGGTGCTGGTCGAGTACCAGCGCCGGGTCACGGGCGACCCGGCGGCGCTGAGCACCGCTTCGCAGCAATGCAGCACGCAGGCGTCGACGGTGTCCGGCAAGGCGACCGAGATCTCCCAGGCGGCCAAGGATCTCCACACCGACTGGGACGGCGCCGCCTACACCGCCTACGCCACGGCCGCGCAGAAGTCCGCCGACGAGCTCACCGAGGACGCCACGTTGCTGGCCGACCAGGCCAAACGCCTCGCGTCCGCCGCACAGCTGCTGCAGTGGGCGCGCCAGGCGCTCGACTCGGTGCTCGCGCAGTTCGACCAGTACGGCGCGCAGCTCACCAGCCAGGCCAAGGCCGCCAACCCCAACTCGGTCGGCGCGTTCATCTCCGCCGCGCGCCAGCTCGGCGAGCAGGCCGTCGCGATGGCGAAACAGGTGGCCGACGAGGTTTCCGAAGCCCTGGCCCAGCTTTTCCCGCCCGAGGGCGTCGGCCGGCTGGAACACGAGCTCGGCAAGCGGAGCACGGGCGCGCTGAGCTGGCTCAACGGCGAACCCCTCGACGGGCGCAAACGGCCGCGCACCGTGCCCTCGTGGTTCGGCAACTCCGGCTGGAAAAAGCTCACCTGGGACGGCCTGCAGGGCACGCGCGCGCCGAAGAAGGCCGACACGCCGTTCGGGCAGCCGGAGCCGGAAACCTTGGAGGACGAGGCGTTCAAGAACACCGAGATCACCTACCTCAAGGGCCAGCACGACCAGGACGGCTTTTCCCCCGAGTACGACGGGAAAATCACCTCCGAGGGCTGGGACGCCAAGGCCTCGGGCCACGCCCAGCTCGCCGCGCTCGACAAGGACGTGGACGGCAAGCTCGAGTACGGCGTCGCGGAAGCGCAGGGGAAGGCGTCGGTCTTCGCCGGCGGTGAGGTGAGCGGTTCGGCGCAGCTCGGCGCCCATGGGCTGGGGCTGCACGGCAACGCGTTCGTCGGCGGCAAGGTGGAGGGCGAGGTCTCGGCCGACGTCGTCGGCGTCGGCGTCGGCGCCAACGGCACGCTGCAGTACGGCCTCGGCGCGCAGCTGGACGGCCAGGCCGTGTACGACGCCGGGCACATCAAGGTGAACTTCAAGGCGGGCGTCGCGCTCGGTCTCGGCGCGGGCGTGGGGGCCAAGATCGACATCGACCTGCCGAAGCTGGGCCACACCATCGGCGAATACGGCGGCGCGGCGGTCGACGCCGTCGGCAGCGCGGCCGGCGAAGCCGCGGACTACGTCGGCCACACCTGGGACGACGCCGTGAACTACGTGGGGTCGTGGTGAAAACACAGTGACTGAAGTGCCTTCCGACACCGTCTCGCTCCCGCTGGGTTTCGACGTCCCCGAGGGGTGGACGCCGCTCGACCCGGTGGGGGCGGGCGCGCCGGGCGTCGCGTTCGTCGCGATGCACCCCGAAGGAGGCTTCACCCCCAACATCACGCTCGGCGTGCGCCAGCGCCCCGACCCGGCGACGCTGGCCGAGATCGCCGACGAGGCCGTGGAACGCCTGGGCCGCACCATGGCGCTGCTCGACGTGGTGAGCCGCCACGACGTCGGCAACGCCACCGCGCCCGGTCTCACCCAGGTGCTGCGGATGCGCACCGGCGAGGGCACCGACCTGGTGCAGATGCAGGTGCACCTCACCGTGCCGGGCGCCGACGGGCCGGTCGGGCGCGTGGTGCTGGAGCTCGTCTTCACGGCCGAACCCGAGGCCGCACAACGCCTTACCCCCGACTTCCGGAAGTTCGTCGCCGGCGTGCACGTCCGCCGCACCCACCTCGCAGGAGAAGGAGAACAGCTGTGACCGACCCGTATGCCGTGCCGGACATGGACGAACTGCTGGCTCAGGTCCGCCGGCAGACCGAGGAGGTGCAGCGCATCCAGCGCTCGGTCGAGGCCATGGAGGTCAAGGCGGCTTCGCGGCAGAACGAGGTCACGGTGTCGCTGCGGGGCGACGGCCGCTTCACCTCCATCGACATCGACCCACGCGCGATCCGCGAGTACGACGCGCGCAACCTGTCGGAGATCGTGCTCGAGGCGGTGAACGCGGGCCTGCAGAAGCTGGCCGAGGCGAGCAGTGCGAAGTTCGCCCCGGTGATCGAGGCGTCCAGGTCCGTGCAGTGAGCGCGCCGGCACTGGCCGGGTCCACCCGGCGCGTGACGATCGTGACGCCGCGCGCCCGCGTCGACGTCGCGTTGCCGCAGCAGAGCACGTTCGCCGAGCTCGTGCCGCAGCTCGTGCGGCTCGCGGGCGCGACGGGCCAGGCCGCGGCCGAGCATCCGGGGTGGGTGCTCTCGCGGCTGGGCGGCGCGCCGCTCGCGCTCGGGCTCACCGTGGCCGCCGCGCAGGTGCGCGACGGCGAGGTGCTGCACCTGACTCCCCGCGAACGTCCCCGCGGCCCGCTGCTGTTCGACGACGTCGTGGACTCGATCGCGAGCGTCGGCGACGCCGCGTCCACCGCGTGGGGCCCTCGCGTCGCGCGGCGCGCGGGCATCGCGGCGGCTGTGGTGCTGCTGGCGGCCGGTGGGCTGCTGGTGCAGGCGTCGACGGCGGGCAGTGTGCTGGCGCCGATCGCGACGGGCCTGTTGTCGCTGATCCTGCTGCTCGGCGGCGGTGCGTTGAGCCGTGCCTACGGTGATTCGGGCGCGGGTGCGGCCGGTGCGGTGGCCGGGGTGTTCGTCGCGCTGCTGGCGGGGATGTCGATCCTGCCGCCGCACGGAGTGTTCTCGTTGTCGGCCGGTCCGCTGGCCGCCGGTTTGGCCGCGGTGACGGTGTACGGCGTGCTGGCCGCGGTGTCGGTGGCCGATCGGCTGCCGATTTTCGTGGCCATCACGGGATCGGCCGGTCTCGGTGCGTTGACGACGGGCGTGGTGCTGGTGTCCGGGGTGAAGCCGGTCGCCGCGGCGGCTGTCGCGGCGGTTTTGGCGACGGCGTTGGCCGCGGTGGCGCCGATGCTCGCGCTGCGCCTGGGCCGGCTGCCGTTGCCGCGGGTGCCGGACGACATGGAATCCTTCCGGGCCAACGAACAGCCGTCCCTCGGGGCGGAGGTCATCGGCCGGACCACCTATGCACAGATGTTGCTGACGGCGTTGCTCGTGGCTTTGGGTCTCGTCGTGCTCGCTTCGGCGGTGACGCTGGCTGTTTCGGGTGGGCCGTGGGAGGCGGGGCTGGCGGCTTTGGCAGGCGTGGCTTGGGTGCAGCGTTCGCGGTCGTACGCGGGCCGGCTGCAACGCCTGGTGCTCGCCGGATTCGGCGTGGTCACGGTGCTCACGGCCGGCGCGTGGCTGATCGCGACCGACAACCGCACACTGCTTCTTGCCGCCGGCGCGGCCTTGCTGATCGCCGCGGTGGTTTGCCTGGTGTACGCCACGCGCGTGGCGAAGGGGGTGCGGTCGCCGTATTGGTCGCGGTTGCTGGACGTGTCGGAATTCCTGGTGCTGCTGGCGCTGGTGCCGTTCGTGGGGATGATCGCGGGGGTGTACGAAGCCGTGCGCGGCTAGATGACCGCGGTCACGAAGTGGCTGCGGCCGGGGACGACGCCTTCGGGCTGGGGGTGGAGTCGGCCGTGGTTGGCGTCCGCTGCTCCCGGTGCGGTGATGTGGCCTGGGTGCCAGCCGCCGGCCCGGAACAGCGCGGCGGGGTCGTCGGAGCCGAACGGTGGCGGGAAACCGTTGGCGGCGCACCATTTTCGATACGGCTGCATCGCGGGGGAGTCGAGGCCGGTGGTCCCGGTGACGTCGGCGGCGAAGCGGCTGCCCGGTCCGCACAACCGTGCTGAGGTCTCGAGCAGCGTGACGATCTGGTCTTCGGCGAAGTAGAAGAACAGGCCTTCGGCGAGCCACAGGGTTTGCGCGCCGGCCTGGTAGCCCGCGTCGAGCAGAGGTGTCGCCCAGTCGGTGTTGAGGTCGGCCGCGACGGTGTGGCGGCGGCACCTCGGGGTGGCCTGTGCGAGGACGGGTTCCTTGGTGGCGAACACTTCTGCACGGTCCACTTCGTACCAGTCGAGCGTGGCCGGCAGGTCCAGCCGGTACGGGCGGGTATCCAGGCCCGCGCCCAGCAGCACGACCTGCGTCACGTCCCGTGCCGCCGTGGCCAGGTCGTCGAACCAGCGGACGCGTACGGGGAGGTACGGGTTCTCGCTGCCGGTGGCGCGTTCGGAGGCGGCCATCGTCGTGAAGCCGCGTTCCCCCGCCAGTTCCCGGGCGAAGGGGTCGTCGAACAACCGGTCCGCGCGCTCGGACTCGCGAGCGCGGACAGCGGCGATCCAGAAGGCACTGCCCACGGTCATGAGCTCAGGACCACCAGGTGGCCGAGCCGACCGTCGTGAAACCGAGGGAGTCGTAGAGCGGCTTGCCGGGTTTGGCGGCGGTGAGGGTGACGGTCCGTCCGTCCACTTCGGACAGCGCCGTGAGCATGAGCGCGCGGCCCACGCCGCGGGAGCGGTGGGCCGGCACGGTCGTGACCCAGTAGAGGCCGACGGCCGCGCCGTCGTCGATGACGAGGCAGGCGCCGGCGGGTTCGTCGTCGCGGGTGACGAGCCAGGTGGTGACGCCGTCGCGCTCCAGCAGGACGGGCGGGAAGACCTCGCCGCGGACGTAGGGCTGGTGGCGTCCGAGCGGGAAGCCGTGGACGACCACGTTTTCCACCGTCGCCAGCAGGTCCGGGGTGTCGGCGCGCAGGGCGCTGAGCTCGCCGAAGCCGGGACCGGTGCGGGTCATCACGGGCAGCTGCCGCGAGGTGAGACCGAGGGGTGACATGTCGACACAGCCGTACGCGTCTTCGACCAGGACCGTCGGCGCGTTCTTCGCCAGCTCGGTGAGCTCGGCGACGTCGTCGGCACTCGGGGCCGCGGTTCGCAGCACGATCCGCATCCCGCTGCGCTCGCCGCCGTGCACGCACACGAACCCGGGCCGCGTGGTCACGGCGTGGCCGCGGCTCTCGGCGACGATCGTCCAGAAGGCGGCCGCGTTGGCCACCGCGAGGTCCAGCGTCATGCGCCCGACCCTAAATCAGCGGGTGGACCTCTCGGAAGGGCCGATTCGACCATCGAACGGAGTGCCAATCGGGCTGGCGGACTTGAGCGTCCGGAGCACCGGAGCTGTCTCGCAGGTGCGGATGCCGTCGATCGCGCCGAGGCGTTGCGTGAGGTATCGGTGCAGGTCGGACGCGTCGGTGCAGAGGGCGTGGGCGAGCAGATTGGTGGGACCGGTCGTCGCGGCGACGACCGCGAGCTCGCGGTGCCCGGCGAGCGTCGTGCCCACCGCGTCGAGGTCCGCCGGCGCGACGGCCATCCACAGCAGCGCCTGCGTGGTGGCGCCGAAGAGTCCCGCGTCGATCTCGACGTCGAAGAACAACGCGCCGGCCGCCCGCAGGTCCGCGAGCCGCCGCGCGACGACGGCGGGGGAGCGGCCGGTGGCGGCCGACAGCTCGGCCTGGCCCGCGCGCCCGTCCTGGCCGAGTGCGGTGAACAGCGGTCCGTCGGCTTCGGTGAGCGGGACCGGGCTGGGACTGACCTTTCGGGCCAGCCGCGCTTGCTGCTCCTCGGTGAGCCCGTCGACGCGGCCCTGCCACGCGGACGGGCCGCCGAGGTAGGTGCGGAGCATCCGGTGCGCCGAGACGCCGGTGATGCCCGCCGTGCGCGGGATGTCGCGCAGCAGCAGGGAATGGTCGCGGTCGGTCGAGGTGACGACGACCGTGCAGATCTCGGTGCCGCCGCCGGCGAGCTTCACCCACGTCGTGTCCCTGCGGCGCGCGAGCGCGGTGGCGACGCGCTGGGCCACCCCGGGCACCACCGTCAGCCGCACGAGCCACTGCGCCTGCCCGGTGCGATGCGGGTCGGCGAGCCCGACCACGCGCAGGCCCGCCTCGGCGCGCAGCCGCCGGTAGCGGCGCGCGACGGTCTGCGTCGAGACGCCCAGCACCGCGCCGATCCGGGCGAACGGCGCGCGGCCGTCGAGCTGGAGGGCGTGGACGAGAGCGCGGTCGAGGTCGTCGAGCATGGAGCGATTCTGCGCTCGGTCGGGCCTGGGTGGAATCTTTGTCCACAAATCGGCTTGTGGCTGGAACGTCGTCCCGGCCTTTCGCAAGCTCGGTGACATGCCGAACCACCACCGCTGGGCCGCGCTCGCCGTCCTGCTCGTCGCCGAGGCGATGAACCTGCTCGACGCCACGATCGTCCAGGTCGCCGCACCCGCGATCCACGCCGAGCTGGGCGGCCCGGCGACCACGATCTCCTGGTACAGCGCGGCGTACACGCTGCCGTTCGCACTGCTGCTCGTGACCGGCGGCCGCCTCGGCGACATCGCGGGCCGGCGCCGGGTGTTCCGGATCGGCGTGGCCGTGTTCACGCTCGCGCCGGCGGCCTGTGCGCTCGTGCCTTCGCCGGTGCTGCTGCTGGTGTTCCGCGCGATCCAGGGCGCCGCGGCCGCGCTGGTGATCCCGCAGACGATCGGCCTCATCCGCGCGATGTTCGACGCCCCGGACCGTGCCAAGGTGCTCGGCGCGATCGGTCCCGTGATGGGCCTCGCCGCCGTGTGCGGCCCGGTTCTCGGCGGCGTCCTCACGCAGGCCTGGTCGTGGCGCGCGGTGTTCCTCGTGACGGTGCCGCTGGGGCTCGCGGTGTTCTTCGCCGCGGGGCTGCTTCTCGAAGACCGGGCTTCGGCGCGGCCGCGCCTGGACCTCGTGGGCACCGCGCTCGTCGCGGTGGGTGCGGGCCTGGTGGTCTACCCGCTCGTGGCCGGCTGGCACGTCGGGATCTTCGCGGGTGGCTTGGTGTTGCTCGTGGTGTTCGGCTTCCACCAGCGTTGGCGTCGCGACCGCAGCCCGCTGATCGAAGCCGGCCTCTTCCGCGACGCGGGTTTCTCCGCCGCGCTGCTCACGTCGGTGCCGTTCTTCGCGGTGATGAACGGCCTGATGCAGGTCGTCGTGCTCCACCTCCAGGTCCCCGAACACGCCGGCGCCCGCAGGGCCGGTCTGACGCTGCTGCCGTGGTCGGCCGGTCTCGCGGTGTCCTCGTGGGTCGCGGGCACCTACCTCGTGCCCCGCTTCGGTGGCCGGTTGCTGTTCGCCGGCCTCGCCCTCCTGGCGGCCGGCGTGACCGGTCTGGCCGCGGCGTTCGCGGCGGGTCGGTCACCGCTGGTGCCCCTCGCCGTGGGCGGGTTGGGGATCGGGCTGTTCACCGTGCCGTTCTTCACCGTGGCGCTCCACCGCGTGCGGCCCGAGGAAACAGGGTCGGCCGCGGGCCTGCTCAACGCGGTGCAGCAACTGGGCGCCACGCTCGGCGTTGCGTCGCTCGGCAGCGTGTTCTTCGCCGAGGGCGCGCCCACCGCGTGCTGGGTCGCGGTGGCACTGCTGGCCGCCGCGGCGGTGACCGGCTTCGGGATGGCCCACGATCAGGTCAGCGCGAGCGGCAACGTCCGCCGTACCGCCGCCTCGTGACCCCCGTGCAGCGGAACGGCCGAAACCCCTTGCACCACCGGCGTTACCGCACCCGAGCGGGCCCCAACGCGCAAGGTCACGTCGATGCGTTCGCGGCCGCCCGGGGTGCGGCGCAGGGTGGCGGATGTGGCGGTGAACGCGGCGTCCGGCACGGAGAGGCCGAGGATGTGGGCCAGGCCGCGGGTCGAGCGGGGGCGGTAGCAGGACTGGGTGGCGCCGGACCAGGACCAGGCGCGCCAGCCGTCGCCGTCGGTTTCCAGGGGTACGGGGGAGGCGGGGACGCCGAGGGCCACGCGCAGTTCCGCGGTCAGCTCGCCGGCTTCGAGCACAGTGGACGGATAGCCCGCCTCGGCCAGCGCGACCATGAGGCTCAGCGCCGCGCTCGCCGTGCTGCGCAGTGCGCCGAGTTCGCCGCCGCCGCGGGCGAGGGCGGCGATGGGGGCGTCTTCGGGGCGGTAGCGGACGGCGAGCCAGCGCGCGCGGTAGACCTGCGCGCCGCGGGGCACGGCCCAAATGAGCAGCTGCACGGCGGCGAGCGGGATGTCGGTGCCGTGGAAGGACTTGCGCAGGATGGTGAGCAGCGCCTCGGCCGGGGGCTCGCTCGCACCGGGCGTGAGGCGGACGATGGCGCTCCAGTCGCCGTCCACCTCGGCGACGCCGAAGCGGTTGCCGGCGCGGTCCACGTGCTGGCGCACCCGCACGGGCCCGGCGACGCGGTGCAGCGGATCGGGACTGTCGCGGCGGCTGTCGTGGCGCCGCAGCCGGTAGCCGAGCCACGCGCCGGCCCACGCGGCGAAGTGGCGGCCCCCGACGCGCACCGACGTGGTCAGGACCAGCACCCCCGCGACCGCGGCCACGGCGATCCGCACGGGCGGCGCGACCCCGTCGACCAGGAACACCAGCAGCACCGCGATCCCCGCGAGCTCCCACAGCGCGGCCTGCAGCGGCCGGACCGGCAGCAGCCACGGCAACGCGGCGGTGCCGGTCCGCGAAGCCGGCACGGTCACGGCCGTCGGTCCGGACGGTGCCTGCGCGGGCGGCGCCGGCGGTGCTGACACGGACACAGGCGTCCCCTTCCCCGGGCGGTACCGGCGACGCTAGCGCCCCACACACCGGGGCGTGGGCGTAAAAATTACCCTCGTCGTCCGCGTCCGGGCGCTCCTACGCTCGCGCCCGGAAGAGGCGCGAAGGGCAGGGGGCCGGGGCACCGTGTGGACGCAGCGGGACCAGATCCAGGCCTACCAGTTCCTCCGGCGCAGGCTCGTCTCCGCGCTCGTGGCCGCCGACGCCAACCACCCCGTCTCGCCCAGCCGCCGGCTTGTTCTCGGCACGGTGCTGGGCCTGGCCGCCGCGCTGCTCGTGACGGCCGTGTTCGGTGTGATCGGCCTGCTCAACCCCTCGGGCGGCAAAGACTGGCTGGCCGGCGGGCACGTGATCGTCGAGGAGGGCACGGGCGCGCGGTTCGTGCTCGGCGCCGACGGCGCGGTGCACCCGGTGCTCAACTACGCCTCGGCCCGCCTGCTCGCGGGCGGCAACGGCGACGCGACCGTGTCCGTGTCCTCCACCGACCTCGGCACCGCCCCGCGCGGCACGGAGATCGGCATCTCCGGCGCCCCCGACTCGCTGCCCGCCACGACCGCGTTGGTCTCGGCCCCGTGGACCAGCTGCAGCCGCACGACGCAGGACGCGCCCGCGTCGGCCGAGCCCCTCGTGGCGGTGGTGCTCGGCGCACCGGCCGCGGGGACGGACCTGCCACGCGGCTCGGGCGTGATCGTCCGGCTGCCGGCGGGCCAGCGCTATCTCGTCGCGGACGGGCGCCGCTACCAGCTCAGCGACGAGGCCGCGGCCGCGTTGCAGTTCGACAGCTACCCGACCATCGCCGTGTCGTCGCGGTGGATCGACACCGTGCCCGCCGGACGCGACCTCGGCGAGATCGCCGTGCCCGGCGCCGGCGGCCCCGGTCCGCGCGTCGGCGGCGTGAACACCCGCGTGGGCGAGGTCCTCGGCGTGGTCGACGCGATGGCCGGCGCCGGCGACGCCACGTCGTACTACCTCGTGCACTCCGACGGCCTCGAGCCCGTCGGCCAGACGGAGGCGAGCCTGCTCGTCACCACGCCCGGCAACGAGTCCGCGTACGAGGGCAACCCGTCGCCGGTGCGCGTGCGCGCGGCCGACGTCGCTGCGGTGCCGAAGGTCGCGGCTTCGCGGGCCGGCGGCGCGGACCCGGCCGCCTACCCGGACCGGATCCCCGGCAAGGCGGCGATCACCGGCTCGTCGGTGACGCTGTGCGCGCAGGGCGGGCGGATCTTCGTCTCCGCCGACGTCCCGGTGCCGCCAGGCGGGCGCGCGCTGCCCGTCACGACGCGGCGCGACGCCCGCGTGGCCGACGAGGTGTTCGTGCCGCCCTCAGGTGGCGCCGTGGCTTCCGACACCGGTTCCGGCACGACCTACCTGGTCACGGACCTGGGGCGAAAATATCCGGTCACGACCGCCCCGGCGCTCGCCTCGCTCGGTTACGGTTCCGTGGCCAGGCAAGCGCTCGCGAGCGGTCTCCTGGCACTGGTGCCGACGGGACCCGCGCTGGATCCGGCCACGGCCGGGCAGCCGGTGCCGTCGGGTGGAACGGGGTGAGCGAGTCGGTGCACATGACAGAGGAACGGCCACGCGCCGAAGACACGCAGTCCACCCGGATCCGGGTGGCGGTGATCGAAGACCACCCGCTCTACCGGCGGTCGCTGGAGCGCGTGCTCGCCGAGTCGCCGGACATCGAGCTGGGGGCGGTCGTCGACTCCGTCGCGCGCTTCCACGTGGAACGCCAGCCGCCGGGCTCGGTCGTGCTGCTCGACCTCGGGCTGCCGGGGGTCGCGGGCGCCGCCGCCGTGCTGGAGGTGTGCGAGCTCGGGCACCACGTGCTCGTGGTCTCGGCGCAGGCCGAGTCGGAGCAGGTGCTCGCCGCGATTTCCGCCGGGGCCAAGGGGTTCCTGTCCAAGGACGTGGATGTCGACGAGCTGCTCACGGCGATTCGAGCGGTCGCCGAGGGTGGTTCGTACGTGTCGGCCGTGGTCGCCGGGATGATCATCAAGGACAACACCGAACGGCCGGTGGCGCGGCCCGAGATGGAGCTCTCGCCCCGCGAGGAGCAGGTCCTGCGCTTGGTCGCGGCGGGCGAGCGGGACATCGACATCGCCGCCATCCTCGACATCGGCGTCCGCACCGTGCGCGGCTACCTCGACCGCATCCGCGACAAAACGGGCGAACGCCGCCGGCCGGGCCTGGTGAAGGAAGCCATCCGGCGAGGCCTGGTGGGCGGCGCGGGAAGGACTTCGTGACATGACCGACGCTGGGGGAGCCTCGGAGGGTGCCGCCGATCTGATTCGCGTCGGCGTGATCGAAGACCACCCGCTCTACCGCGACGCCGTCGCCCGCGTGCTCACGGAGGCCCCGGACATCGAGCTCGGCGCCGTCGCCGACTCCGTTGCCCGCTTCGCCGTGCAAGAGCAGCCCGCCGGCAGCGTGGTCGTCCTCGACCTCAAACTCCGCGGCGTCCAGGACGCGGCCGCCGTCCTCGAGGTCGGCCACATGGGCCACAAGGTCCTCGTCGTCTCCGCCCACGCCGAACAACCCGAAGTCCTCGGCGCCATGCAAGCCGGCGCCAAGGGCTTCCTCTCCAAGGACGTCGACGGCGACGAACTCCTGCGCGCCATCCGCACCATCGCCCAGGACAACGCCTACGTCTCACCCACCCTGGCCGGCATGATCATCCAGGACAGCGAAGACCGCCACGCGGGCCCCAAGATCGTCCTGTCGGAACGCGAAAAGCAGGTGCTCCGCCTCGTCGCCGCCGGCGAACGCGACGTCGACGTAGCCGAGATCCTCAACATCAGCGTCCGCACCGTCCGCTCCTACCTGGACCGCATCCGCGACAAAACGGGCGAACGCCGCCGCGCCGGCTTCGTCCGCGTAGCCATCCGCGAAGGCCTACTCCGCTAGCCGCCCCCGCCCCGCCTCCCGGCCCCGCCCACCCCACCCCAATGCGGCGTTGGTTGCGTTCAACGCACCGAACGCCACATTGGGTGCGCCCAGCGCACCGAACGCCACATTGGGGCGCTTTGGCCCCATCCAAGCGCCGCCCACCTGCTCAACTTACGACGCATCCAGGCCGCGTAGGCCTGCGCAACCGCCGCCTACCCACCTGCGGAACCTGCACCCAGTCCCGCCCCGGCACCCCGATCCGAAGCCTTTTTGCAGGCGGCGAGCCGTGTCAAGGCACGCTTTCCCGCCTTGACAGCGGTTCACCGGCCGTCGACACAATCCAGCTTCGGGGTGCACGCCTGCCGCAACACGCCCCCGCGAGGACCGCATCACCCGACAACCCCACCGCAACACGCCCCGCGAGGACCGAGCCCCCAGCCCCCAAAACAGACCTCACAACCTCCGATTAGCCAACGCCCCAGTAGCCCCCCGAGCCTTCCCCGCCACCCCCGGATCCAGCTCCACCACCACCATCTCCGGTCCATCCCCCAACTCCACCAGCACCCGCCCAAACCCGTCCGCCACCACGGAATGCCCAATCCCCGTCGGCGCCTTCGGGTTCACCTCGATCCCGGACACAGCAGGATCAGCCTGCCCACACCCCACAACCCAACACCCGGAATCCAACGCCCGCGCCCGCACCAGCACCCGCCACTGATCCAGCTTCCCCTCACCCGCACCCCACGACGTCGGAACCAGCACGATGTCCGCACCGTCATCCGCCAGCCGCCGGAACAGCTCCGGAAACCGCATGTCGTAACACGTCGCGACCCCGAACACCGTGCCCTCGACCTCAAAGGTCACCGGCACCTCCCCCGGCGCCACCGTGTCCGACTCCGCGAACCCGAACGCGTCGTACAGATGGATCTTGTCGTACCCCAGCCGCTGCCCGAGCCCGGTGATCAGCAGCGTGTTGCGGACCCGCCCGTCGTCGGCCGGCGTGAACATCCCCGCCACGATCAACACGTCATGATCCGAAGCGATCGCCGACACCGCCGAGGCCCACGGCCCGTCCAGCGGCTGCGCGACCGGCGCCAGGGGCCGGCCGAAGCGCGCCATCGTCGCCTCGGGGAACACGACGATCCGGGCGCCGTCCGCCGCGGCGGCCTCGACGCCGGAGCGAACCAGTTTCAGGTTGTCCTCCGGATCGTCGCCCGAGTTCAGCTGGCACAACGCGATCCGCGGCACGGCGTTCTCCCTCATCGTGGGACGGCAGGTCACCACCGAGTATCCCTGCCCGGACGCCGAGAGCCACCTCGTACCCTGGTCACCATGCTGAACCGCACCGACCTGCGTGGGCAGGTCCCGACCGCCGCCGAACTGCGCGCCGCCCTGCCGCGCGCCGAATACGACGTGGACGCGGCGCTGCATCACGTTCGGCCGGTGGTGGAGGCGGTCCGCGACCGCGGTGTGGAGGCCGTCCTCGAGTACACCGAGCGGTTCGACAAGGTCCGGCCCGCCTCGGTGCGCGTGCCCGGGGGCGAGCTCACCAAGGCCCTCGAAGCGCTGGACCCGCAGGTGCGCGCCGCGCTCGAGGAGTCGATCACGCGCGCCCGCAAGGTGCACGCCGACCAGCGCCGCCAGGACGTGACCACGCAGGTGGTCCCCGGTGGCACCGTCACCGAGCGCTGGGTGCCGGTGGAGCGCGTGGGGCTGTACGCGCCGGGCGGGCTGGCCGTGTACCCGTCCACCGTGGTCATGAACGTCGTCCCCGCGCAGCTCGCGGGGGTGCGCTCGCTGGTGGTCTGTTCGCCCCCGCAGGCGGCCTTCGGCGGCCTGCCGCACCCGACGATCCTCGCGGCCGCCGCGCTGCTGGGCGTCGACGAGGTGTGGGCAGTCGGCGGCGCGCAGGCCGTGGCGCTGCTCGCGTACGGCGGCACGGACACCGACGGCGCCGAGCTCGCGCCCGTGGACATCGTCACCGGTCCGGGCAACATCTACCTCACCGCCGCCAAGCGCATGGTGCGCGGCGTGATCGGCATCGACTCCGAAGCCGGGCCCACCGAGATCGCGATCCTCGCCGACGAGACGGCCGACCCGGTCCACGTGGCGGCCGACCTGATCAGCCAGGCCGAACACGACCCGCTCGCGGCCAGTGTGCTGGTCACCACGTCGGAGGAACTGGCCGACGCCGTGGACAAGCAGCTCGCCGAGCGCGTCGCGGCCACCAAGCACAGCGAACGGGTCGGGCAGGCGCTGGGCGGCAAGCAGTCGGGGATCATCCTGGTGTCCACTGTGGACGACGGCCTGCGCGTGGTCGACGCCTACGCCGCCGAGCACCTCGAGATCCAGACCGCCCACGCCCGGGAGGTCGCCGGCCGCGTGCGCAACGCGGGCGCGGTGTTCGTCGGAGCCTACGCTCCGGTGTCGCTGGGCGACTACTGCGCCGGCTCCAACCACGTGCTGCCCACCGGCGGCTTCGCGCGCCACTCCTCGGGCCTGTCGGTGCAGAGCTTCCTCAAGGGCATCCACGTGGTCGACTACAGCGAGGACGCGCTGCGCGAGGTCGCCGGCCGCGTCGTCGCGCTGGCCGACGCCGAGGACCTGCCCGCCCACGGCGAGGCCGTGACCGCGCGGTTCGCGGGGGAGGGCCGATGACCGAGGAGACCCCGGCCGTGCCCGGCGCCGAAGTGACCCTCGACGCCCTGCCGCTGCGCGAGGACCTGCGCGGCAAGAGCCCGTACGGCGCGCCGCAGCTCGACGTGCCCGTGCGGCTCAACACCAACGAGAACCCGTATCCGCCGCCACCCGAGCTGGTGGCCGACGTGGCCGAGGCCGTGCGCGCCGAAGCCGCTTCGCTGCACCGCTATCCGGACCGCGACGCCGTCGCGCTGCGCACCGAGCTCGCCGACTACCTCACGGTGTCGACGCGCGTGGTGCTGTCGGAGGCGAACGTGTGGGCCGCCAATGGGTCCAACGAGATCCTGCAGCAGATCCTGCAGGCCTTCGGCGGGCCGGGCCGCAGCGCGCTCGGCTTCGAACCGTCGTACTCGATGCACCCGATCATCTCTTCCGGCACACGCACGGAGTGGGTGCCGGTGCCGCGCCGGCCCGACTTCACGCTCGACACCGCGCGCGCCGCCGAGCTGGTGGCCGAGCGGCAGCCGGACATCGTGTTCGTGACGAGCCCGAACAACCCCACGGGCGGGTCGATCCCGCTGGAGCAGCTGCGCGGGGTCCTCGAAGCCGCGCCGGGCATCGTCGTCGTGGACGAGGCCTACGCCGAGTTCTCCTCGCAGCCCAGCGCGGTCCAGCTGATCGCCGAGTACCCGGCGAAGCTGATCGTCTCGCGCACGATGAGCAAGGCGTTCGCCTTCGCCGGCGGACGGCTGGGTTACCTCGCGGCCGCGCCGGCCATCGTCGACGCCCTGCAGCTCGTGCGCCTGCCCTACCACCTGTCCAAGCTCACGCAGGCGTCCGCGCGCGCCGCCCTGCGCCACGCCGACGCCACGCTCGCCACCGTCCACAAGCTCTCCGCCGAACGCGACCGCGTGGTGGAAGCCTTGCTGGGCCTCGGGTTCACGCCGGTGCCGAGCGACGCGAACTTCGTCCTCTTCGGACCGTTCGCCGATGCGAAGGCGAGCTGGCAGTCCTACCTGGACCACGGCGTGCTGATCCGCGACGTCGGCATCGAAGGCCACCTGCGCGTGACCATCGGCACCCCGGAAGAGAACGACGCGTTCCTCGAGGCGAGTAAGGAAGTACCGCGATGACCCGCATCGGCAAGGTGGAACGCACGACCAAGGAGTCGTCGATCCTGGTCCAGCTGGACCTCGACGGCACCGGCCAGGTCGAGATCTCCACCGGCGTGCCGTTCTACGACCACATGCTCACGGCGTTCGGCGTGCACGGTTCGTTGAACCTCAAGGTCGAGGCCACCGGCGACCTCCACATCGACGCGCACCACACCGTCGAGGACACCGCCATCGTCCTGGGGCAGGCGCTGCGCCAGGCCCTGGGCGACAAGAGCGGCATCCGCCGCTTCGGCGACGCGTGGATCCCCATGGACGAAACCCTGGCCCACGCGGCGATCGACGTCTCGGGCCGGCCGTACTGCGTGCACGTGGGCGAGCCGGAGCAGTTCAACACCTTCACGATCGGCAACAACTACCCGTTCGTGCTCACGCGCCACGTGTTCGACTCGCTGTCGTTCCACGCGCAGATCGCGCTGCACGTGCGCGTGATCCACGGCCGCGACCCGCACCACATCGCGGAGGCGGAGTACAAGGCCGTCGCGCGGGCTCTGCGCGCGGCTACGGAACCCGACCCGCGCGCGGGCGGGATCCCCTCCACCAAGGGCGTTCTGTAGGAAAGCTCGCCGAGGTCGGGACACCGCCTGACTAGATCTCGAGGTGCGAGTCGACTCCGCCATCGTGCAGGTCGACATTCGCGCCGACGGATTTCATCAGGCGTTGTGCCGCCTTGTTGTCCGTGGTGGTCGAAGCGACGTACCGGCCGCCGCCGCCTTCGCGGGCCGCGTCGATCAGGGTCTCGGTGACCCACTTGCCGATCCCGCGGCCCCGGGCCCAGCGGGCAACCCAGACCTGGGCCTCGATCTCGACCGATTTGCCACGGTGGACGGGGTGCAGCCGCGCGCCGCCGACGATGGTGCTGCCGACCTGGATGGTCCAAGCGGTGGTGGTCGCCGTCTCCGGGTCGAGCGAAACCCGTCGGTGGAACACCAGGAACGCCTCGCGCCGCTCAGGGGTCCAGCCCGGTGGGCCGTCCATCGGCGGCAGCACCTCAAGTGGGTCGGCGCCCTCGACCGCGACGTCGAGCAGCCGGACCAACGCCTCCTCGTCGAGAGGGGTCAGGACGATCTCCGAATCGGGCGTTCCGCTCACCCGGAGAGCTTGCCACGTCGAGGCGCCGGACGCGACGGTCGGCCCAGGTCTGTAACAGCGAGGGAGACGTGCGTCACGTACTCGGCGTGCCCGCGCACCGGCACTGAGAGCGCCGCTGCCCAGTCCCGGCCGGGCGACGGCGGTGTGGCACGCTGAGCCACGTGAGCAAAGAGGTTGTCGCCATCCTGCTGCTGGCCCTCGCGGGCTTCCTGGCCGGTGGCGTCTACTCCACGTGGAAGACGGCGAAGTTCATCGCCGTGGCGCTGGGTGTCGCGGCACTGCTGGCGATCGGCGGTGCCGTCGCCTGGCTGGTCGGCTGAGCGACCCGCCAGGCGGACGGCACGGCCTCACACTCGAGCGGGCTCGCGCTCGTCGTCACTGCGGCTGCCGGGCGCTTCGAGCGCCGTGGCCAGGCCCTCACCTTCCACGTCGACGTTCGGCAGCACCCTGTGCAGGCCGCGCGGCAGCCACCAGGCGTGGCGCCCGAGCAGCGACATCACGGCCGGCACGATCGTCATCCGGATCACGAACGCGTCCACCAGCACACCGAACGCGAGCGCGAACCCGATCGACTGGATCAGCGTCGACTCCGCCAGCACGAAGCCCGCGAACACGCTGATCATGATCAGGGCCGCGGCCGTGACCACACGCGAGCCGTGGCGGAAGCCGGTGACCATGGCTTCGGCCGGGTCGGCGCCGTGCAC
The DNA here is from genome assembly GCF_030285625.1 of Amycolatopsis sp. 2-15. NCBI lineage: Bacteria > Bacillati > Actinomycetota > Actinomycetes > Pseudonocardiales > Pseudonocardiaceae > Amycolatopsis > Amycolatopsis carbonis. The sequence goes on along the minus strand of NZ_CP127294.1, from coordinate 9,265,313 downwards.
GTGCTCCTCGCGCATCCGCGTCACCAGGAACACCTGGTAGTCCATCGCGAGTCCGAAGAGGACACCGATGAGCAGGATCGGCAGCATGCTCATGATCGGCCCGGTCGACGCGACGCCGAGCAGGTCGGTCAGCCAGCCCCACTGGAACACCGCGACCGCGGCGCCGAACGTCGCGACCACCGAGCCGAGGAAGCCGAGCGTCGCCTTCAGCGGCACCACGATCGAGCGGAACACCAGCATCAGCAGGATGAACGCGAGGCCGACGATCAGCGCGAGGTAGGGGATCATCGCGTCGGACAGCTTCTCGGACACGTCGCTGTTCGCGGCCGTCTGGCCGGTCACGGCGAGGCTCGCACCCGTGGTCTCGTGCAGCGGCTCGGACTGCGCGCGGATCGCCGCCACCAGGTTCTCGGTCTGTTTGCTGCTCGGCCCGCTCTTCGGGATCACGGTCAGCAGCGCGGTGTCCCCGTCGGCGTTCACGCGTGGCGGTGTGACCCCGGCGACGTCGGGCAGCGTGCCGATGCCCGCGACGGCCTGCTTCAGCGCCTCGGGGTCGTGGTTCACACCGGTGTCGACGACGACGAGCAGCGGGCCGTTGGCGCCGGCGCCGAAGCTCTCGCTCACGAGGTCGTAGGCCTTGCGCTGCGTGGAATCCGGCGGCGCGGTGCTGTCGTTGGGCAGGCCGAGCTGCATGCTCAGCGCCGGGATCGCCACCACGACGAGGCCGGCGAGCGCGGTGAGCAGCACGGGCCAGCGGTGCCGGGCGACGAACCGCGCCCAGCGCTCGCCGTGCGAAGCCCTGTCCGTCTTGCGGCGCAAGCGAATGCGGCCGCCCAGCACCCGGGTACCGGCGAAACCGAGAATGGCCGGCAGCAGCGTGAGCGCGATGAGTACGGCGATCGCGACGGTCGCGGCCGCGGCGATGCCCATCTGGCCGAGGAACGGGATGCCGACCACGGTGAGCCCGGCCAGCGCGATGATCACGGTGAGCCCGGCGAACACCACGGCGGACCCGGCCGTGCCCGCGGCCCGGCCCGCGGCCTCCTCGGGTTCTCGCCCGATGCTGAGCTCGTGCCGGTAGCGGGAGACGATGAACAACGCGTAGTCGATGCCCACGGCGAGCCCGATCATCAGGGCCAGCACCGGAGTGTTGGAGTTCAGCTCGAGCGAGCCCGAGGCCAGCATGATGCCCGCCATGCCGATGCCGACGCCGATCAGCGCGGTGAGCAACGGGATGCCGGCGGCCAGCAGTGACCCGAACGTGATGATCAGCACGACGGCCGCCACGGCCACGCCGAGGCCCTCGGTGGCGCCGGTGGCGGGCATCGCCTGCACCGCGTCGCCGCCGAACTCGACTTCGAAACCGCGCTGCTTGGCCCCGTTCGCGCTCTCGAGCAGCGCCTGGCGGTCGCTGTTCGTGAGCTCGAAGCCCTTGACCTGGTAACTCACCTGGGCGAGCGCCACGCGGCCGTCCGGTGAGATCGACTTCGCCTGGAACGGGTCGGCCACGCTCGCGACCTTCGGGGCCGTCTTGAGGCTCGCCACCGTCGACTCGACCGCGGCCTTGCCGGCGGCGTCGGTCACGGTGTGGCCCTGCGGGGCCGCGATCACGACCCGCGCGGTCGCGCCACCGGCCGCCGCCTGCGGAAACTTCGCCTGGAGCTGGTCGATCGCCTGCTGGGACTCGGTCCCGGGAATCGTCACCGAGTCCGAGAGCTGGCCGGACAGTGTGAGCGCACCGACGCCCAGCGCCACGAGCACGGCCGCCCACACGGCCGAGACGAGGGCGCCGCGCCGGAACGACAATCGGCCGAGCCGGTACAGAAATGTCGCCACGAGTGTTTCTCCGTTTCGCCCGGATGGGGCCTTCGTCACACGAACCAGTGATTCCGAAGCTAGCCGATCGGCAAGGAAGCTTCCAAGTCGATCGGCAAGTATGTGACTAGCCGCACGGCTAGGAGTTTGCTTGTCGATCGGCAAGTATCTCGGTTTGCCGATCGACAAGTGGTCACGTACGCTTCCTGGGCTTGACGAGGAGGAACGATGACTACCGCCGCCCCGGCAGAGGACACTCGGACGCGGCTGCTCGGCACCGCGCTGCGGCTGTTCGCCGAACACGGTGTGGAGGGCACGTCGCTGCAGATGATCGCCGACGCGCTCGGGGTGACCAAGGCGGCCGTGTACTACCACTTCAAGACCAAGGCGGAGATCACCGAGGCCGTCGCGGCGCCCGCCATCCGCGAGCTCGACCACATCGTGTCGGAGGCCGCGAAACAACGCCGCCGCGGCACGCAGGTCGACTACCTGCTCGAGGGCTTCGTGGATCTGGTGGTGCGCCACCGCGTGCTCGTCGCGCTGTTCTCCAGTGACCCGGGTATCAACCGTGCGATCGAGAACTCGACGCGCGGGATGGAGGGCTTCAAGAACGCCCTCATCGACATCCTGGCCGGGCCTGAGCCCGACATCTCCTCACGGGTGGCGGCGCTGGTCACGCTCACCGGCCTCGCCATGACGGGCGGCTCGCCGGACATCGCACAGCTCGACGACGAAAGCCTGCGCCGCGAGCTCGTCGACGTCGGTCGCCGGCTGCTCGGCCGGCCCCGTCGCCACCACGACTAGGGCGTGTCTGACAAAGGTTTCGGCTGGTAGCTGGGATGCTGCCCGGTGTGTCGCGGTTTCAGTTGCTCTCAGACGACCAGTGGGCCCTGATCGAGGACCTGCTCCCGGTCCGCACCGGCAAACAAGGCAGACCGTTCTCCGATGCAAGGTCAATGGTCGAAGGGATCATCTACCGCTATCGCTGCGGGATCGCGTGGCGGGACGTGCCCGAGGGTTTCGGTCCGTGGCAGACGATCTGGACCTGGCACCGCAGGATGGCCGGCGACGGAACCTGGGACACCGTGCTGCAACGCCTGCTCACCGCAGCAGACGCGGCCGGACTGGTCGACTGGTCAGTGTCAGTGGATTCCACGATCGCGCGGGCGCATCAGCACGCCACCAACATCGCCCGCCCCACAGGGGGCTGGGTCGAACTACACGGATCTGCTGAGCGAGCCGCCTGATCATGCGATCGGTCGCTCCCGCAGCGGCTGGAACACCAAAGTGCACCATCTCGTCGACGGTAACGGCCGATCGTTGGTGACGCTGGTCGGTCCCGGCCAGGCCGGGGACGCGCCGATGTTCCCGCACCTGATGCGGCATCTGGCGATCCGTCGGGCCGGGCGTGGTCGAGCCCGCACCCGGCCCGACCGTGTCCGCGGCGATTAGGCCTATTCCTCGAGGGCGATCCGCGGCCACTTGCATGACCGCGGCATCACCGCGGTGATCCCCGAGCCGGCTGATCAGGCCGGGCACCGCACACGCCCCGGTTCCCGCGGCGGGCGTCCACCCGCCTTCGACTCGGTTGACTACCGCGGCCGCAACGTCGTCGAGCGACGGTTCAACTTGCTCAAGCAGTGGCGGGGTCTGGCTACTCGCTACGACAAGCTCGTCATCGTCTACCGATCAGCGGTCGTCCTGCATGCCGTGGTCACTTGGGCCAAGGCATTGTCAGACACGCCCTAGTACTGCAACGACACTTCGTTATGAAGCGACCGGCGTGTCGGTTAGGCTCTGGTTCGACGGTCGTGTAGTTGATCTTGTGTGCTGGAGATGGTGACGGACTGGTCGGCGCGTTTCGCTGCGTTCGCGGGGCGGTTCGCGGAGCGGTTTTCGCGGGTGGAGCCGCGGCGGCAAATGGTTTTCTACCTGCGGGGACTGCTGGCGGAAGCCGAGCGTAAGAACGGCTGGACCCTGGCAGAGATGGCGGGCGAGACGGGTCCGCAGGGCATGCAGCGGCTGCTGAACTTCTATGCCTGGGACGCCGAGGGCATGCGTGATGATGTGCGCACTGCGGTGGTCGACGTGCTCGGGGACGCCGAACGCGGCGTGTTGATCGCCGACGAGACCGGATTCGTGAAGAAGGGCACGAAATCCGCCGGCGTGGCGCGCCAGTATTCGGGCACGGCCGGGCGGATCGAGAATTCGCAGATCGGCGTGTTCTTGGCGTACGCCTCGGATCGGGGGCGGGCTTTGATCGATCGCGAGTTGTACCTGCCGAAAGAGTGGATCGCGGATCGGGGAAGGTGCGCTGCAGCCGGTATTCCGGACGACGTCGGATTCGCGACCAAGCCCGAACTGGCACAACTGATGGTGGAACGCGCGCTCGCCGCGAGAATCCCGTTTGCATGGTTCACCGCCGATGAAGCCTATGGGCAGGTCGGGCGGCTACGGCTCTGGCTGGAAGAGCACGACATCGCGCATGTGCTGGCAGTACCCAAGTCCCAAATGGTGATTTCCATGGATCTGCGGCAACGACGCGTCCACGCCGTCATCGCGGACGTCGACCCGGCCACCTGGCAGCGTCTGTCCTGCGGCGATGGCGCCCACGGGCAACGGATCTACGATTGGGCCGCCGTCGACATCCGCCCCCTGCGCCGACCAGGAGTCGACCACTGGCTGCTGGCCCGCCGCTCAGTCAGCGACCCCACCGAGACCGCCTACTACATTTGCTTCGGCCCCGCCGACACCGACATCCACGAACTGGTGCGCGTCGCCGGAAGCCGCTGGGCAATCGAAGAAAGTTTCCAAACCGCGAAGAACGAAACAGGGCTCGACCACTACCAGGTCCGCCGATACCAAGCATGGTATCGGCACATCACCCTCTCCATGGCGGCGGCGGCATTCCTCGTCATCACCCGAGACGCCGCGAAAAAAGGGGATCTGCACCCGGTCTGATACCGCTAACGTCCAACGAAATCCGCAAACTGCTCAACCGCGTCACCGCACCGATCCGCCACACAATCCAGCATGCGATGCACTGGTCACGATGGCGACGCACCAGCCAAGCCCGAGCACGTACCAGCCACTACCGACGACGCGGCCATCACGAAGTGTCGTTGCAGTACTAGTTCTCCGTCAGGTACTCCGGCGCGACGGCGGCGGTCAGCCACACGCCGTTCTCGCTGCGCTGGAACTCGTGCCCCGCGGCGGCCATGTCGGCTGCAGCAACGCGGAGCACCACCGGACGCCCGTGCCGGGCGCCGACCGCGAGCGCGGTTTCGACGGCGGCCGACAGGTGCACGGCGTGGCGGCGCATCGGCCGCAGTCCTTCCGAGTAGATCGCGGGCAGGAAGCGCGTCGCGGTGCCGTGGTAGAGGACCTCGGGCGGAGCGAGGCGCTCCAGACCCAGCTCGACGCTGACGCTGTGGCCCTGGTTCGCGCGGATCCGTTGTCCGCTCCCGTCGAAGGCGAAGCGCTGTTTGTTGTTGCGCTCCACCACTTCCGCCAGATCGGCCCGGCTCACCCGCGCGCCGTGGGTGCCCAATGCTGCCAGCAGCTCGTCGACCCCGACCCAGCCGGCGGCGTCGAGCGTGAGGCCGATCGCTTCGGGTTCGTGACGGAGGTGGTGGGAAAGCCGCTTGGAGACGCGGATCATGTGTTTCTCGTCCATAACGACACCAGTGACCCACATCCCGGCCCGCACCACAACGGGAATTAGATCCCGCCCTCGGACACCGGACGCAGCTTGCTCGCCCCGGGCCCGAAGCGGGCCAGCTCGTCGTCGGCGTTGTACAGGCTGCAGCTGCGCAGCGACAGGCAGCCGCAGCCGACGCAGCCGGTGAGCCGGTCGCGCAGGCGCTGCAACGCGTCGATGCGCGCGTCGAGCTCGTGCTGCCACTCGCGCGAGAGCCGCGCCCAGTCGGCTTTGGTGGGTGCGTGGTCGGCGGGCAGCGTCGCGAGGGCGCCGCTGATGTCCTCCAGTGAAAGGCCGACGCGCTGCGCCGCCCGGATGAAGGCGATCCGCCGCAGCACCGAACGCGGGTAGCGGCGCTGGTTGCCCGCCGAGCGCTCGGACGTGATGAGCCCCTTGTCCTCGTAGAACCGCAGGGCCGTGTGCGGGACGCCGCTGCGTTCGGCGACCTGCCCGATGCTCAAGTGCTCCGCCAACCTCGTCATTGGTTCAGGTTAGCGCTTGACCTCGACAATGGTCGAGGTTGCACCGTGGGGGGCATGACCACCACAGCAACGGCCTACGCGGATCTGCCCCGGCTGATCTCGCTGATGACCGGCGACGACAAGCACCAGGCCGCAGCAGAGTCCACAGTGGACGTTCTCTGGGTGCTCTACGACCGCGTGCTCGACCTCTCGCCCGAAAACTTCCACGACCCCGGCCGGGACCGGTTCCTGCTCTCCAAGGGACACGGGCCGATGGCCTACTACGCCGTGCTCACCGTCAAGGGTTTTCTCGACGAGGCCGAGCTCGCCGACTGGTCCTCGGCGCGCTCCCGACTCGGCCATCACCCGGACCGCAAACGCGCTCCCGGCGTCGAGATCTCCAGCGGTTCGCTGGGCCACGGCCTGCCGATCGCCCTCGGCACCGCGCTCGGCCTGCGCGCCCGCGGCCACTCCAGCCGCGTGGTGACGCTCGTCGGCGACGCCGAGCTCGACGAAGGCTCCAACACCGAGGCGATCGTGGTCGCCGCGCGCCTGGGCCTGGAAAACCTGACCGCGGTGGTCGTGGACAACCAGTCGTCCACGCACGGCTGGCCCGGCGGCCTCGCGCGCCGGTTCGAGATCGAGGGCTGGGTTACGCGCACCGTCTCCGGCCGCGCTCACGAAGCGCTCTACGACGCGTTCACCACCGAACACCCGGGGCGCCCGCTCGCCGTGGTCGCCGTCGTCGAACCGAAGGGCTGACGAACATGCCGACCACGTTGAACATGCGCGAAACCTTCCTCGCCACCGCCGAAGAGATCGTGGACGCCGACCCGGACGTCGCCGTCGTCCTCGCCGACATCTCCGCCGCCCAGCTCGCCGGCGTGGCGCGGCGGCATCCGGACCGGGTGGTGAACGTCGGGATCCGCGAGCAGCTGCTCGTGAGCACGGGCGCCGGCCTCGCGCTGGCCGGCCTGCGCCCGATCATCCACACGTTCTCGTCGTTCCTCGTGGAGCGCGCGTTCGAGCAGATCAAACTCGACCTGGTCCACCAGGACGCGGGCGCCGTGCTCGTGTCCTACGGCTCCTCCTACGACATGCCGGCCGAAGGACGCACACACCAGTCGCCGGGCGACGTCGCGCTGATCGACTCCCTGCCGTGCTGGTACGTCCACGTGCCCGGCCACCCCGACGAGGCCCGCCGCCTGCTGCTCGACTCCGTGCCCGGCGACAGCCGCGTGTACGTGCGGCTCTCGGCTGACCAGAACGCCGAACCGCATCTGGGCGTCGGATTCCAGCGAGTGCGCACCGGCCGCAACGGCGTTGTGCTGGCCGTCGGCCCGATGCTCGACCGGGTGCTCGCCGCGAGCGAAGGCCTCGACGTGACGGTGCTGTACGCCTCGACCATCCGCCCGTTCGACGCCGCGGGACTGCGAGCCGCGGTGGGGGAGGTCGCCGACCTTGTGCTCGTGGAGCCGTACCTCAAGGGCACTTCGGCCCACCACGTGAGCGAAGCGCTGCGGGATGTTCCACACCGCCTGCTGTCGCTGGGCACCCTGCGCGACACGGAAGTGCGCACCTACGGGACGCGGGCCGACCACGATCTCGCGCACGGCCTCGACGCGGGCTCGATCGCGTTGTCCCTCAAGGACTTCCTGCGGCCGTGAGCTTCGGGTCGCCGGGGCTGGGGGTCCCGGCGACCCGAGGCTCACCCAAGATCAGCGGAACGCCGCGATGCCCGTCACCGACTGGCCCAGCGACAGCGCGTGCATCTCCTCGGTGCCCTCGTACGTCAGCACCGTCTCGAGGTTCGCCATGTGCCGCATCACCGGGTACTCCAGCGAAATGCCGTTGGCGCCCAGCATCGAGCGGGCCGTGCGCGCGACGTCGAGCGCCGAACGGACGTTGGCCAGCTTGCCGAAGCTCACGTGGTTGTGGTGCAGCGCGCCGGCGTCCTTGAGCCGGCCGATCTGCAGCGCGACGAGCCCCGAACGGTTGACCTCGACCAGCAGGTCGGCCAGCTTGCGCTGCGTGAGCTGGAAGCTCGCCAGCGGCTTGCCGAACTGCTCACGCGCGAGTGTGTATTCGAGCGCCGATTCATAACACGCGCGGGCGGCGCCGACGACACCGAACAGGATGCCGTAGCGCGCTTCGTTGAGGCAGGACAGCGGCCCGCGCAGGCCGCGCACCTCCGGGAACGCCGCGGATTCCGGCAAGCGCACACCGTCGAGCACGAGCTCGGCCGTGAGCGACGCGCGCAGCGAAAGCTTGTGCTTCACCTCGTTGGCGGTGAACCCCGGCGTCGACGTCGGGACCACGAAGCCTCGGATGCCCTCGTCGGTCTGCGCCCAGACCACGGCCACGTCGGCGACGGTGCCGTTGGTGATCCACATCTTCGTGCCGTTGAGCACCCAGTCGGAGCCGTCGCGCACCGCGCGGGTGCGCATGCTGCCCGGGTCGCTGCCGGCGTCGGGTTCGGTGAGGCCGAAGCAGCCCAGCGCCTCGCCCGCGGCCATCTTCGGCAGCCATTCCTGCCGGTGTTCCTCGGTGCCCCAGCGGTGGATCGCGAACATCGCGAGCGAGCCCTGCACGGAGACGAAGCTGCGCAGGCCGGAGTCGACGGCCTCCAGCTCGCGGCACGCGATGCCGTAGGCCACCGCGCTCGTGCCGGCGCAGCCGTAGCCCTCCAGGTGCATGCCCAGCAGGCCGAGTTGTCCGAAACCCTTGGCCAGGTCGCGCGCGGGCAGCGAGCCCGACTCGTACCAGTCGGCCACGTGGTCGAGGAGCTGGTCGCGCGCGTAGTCGCGCACGGCGTCCCGGATGGCCCGATCCTCTTCGGCCAGACCGGCGTCGAGGTCGAGGAAGTCGTGTGGATCCGGGTTCTTGCTCATCGGTTGCTCCTACTGGCTCGCGTCGACGCGGTGCCAGCAGGAAATCACAGATGACCCCGGTTCCGGTGCATGGGATTCATCACGTTCTCTTTGCGAGCGTCACGAGAACGACATGCGTCCACCTGTGCACGGGAGGGCTGCGGAGGGATGACCAGGTTCGTGAACTGCGGAAACGGCACGCTGTCGATGTCGTCCCGCAACGCTTCGAACATCTGGCAGAGGAGGTCCGACTCGGACATGTCTTCCTCTTCCCTCGTCCGGGGGCGCCGGCGGCGCCTCAGCCGAACGGGTGAATACCCAGCGGGGCCACCGGTGAAACGGGGTCGCGTGCAAAAATTCGCGGGCCGCCGCCAAGGTCACGTTCGCGAAGGAGCGAACCATGCGTCTGTCGACGTCGGCTCGGGCGAAAGCCCTCGCACTTTCTCTGATGGTCTCGGCTTTGCTGAGCTGCGCTTCGCTTGCCGCGGCGAGCCCCGCCGCCGCCCTGGAAGGCTGGCGCCAGACCGGCAAGGTCTCCGTCGCCAACTCCGTCAGCGGAGAAGGCATCACCACTCTGCGGCGGCCGGGCCAGGCGCCGCAGACGGTCTACCGCAACGGCACCACCATCCCGCAGCCGCTGAAGGACGAGGGCTGGGGCCACGTCGGCGATCCCGACTCCCTCCGTGGCTACACCTTCGACGTCTACCAGGACACCGTGACCAATCCGCCGGTGTCGAAGATGTACCTGGTCACCTCGCCGTCCGGGCAGACCACGGAGTTCGTGCACCCGCTCGCGGCCGACGAACCCGCGCCCAACGCCAACGCGCAGGTCGCCGTGAGCCCCGACGGCCAGTGGCTCGTCTCGGGCGCGCTCGGCGACGCGACGGAGCTGTTCGTCTCGCCCACGCCGTTCCTCAACCGCCACGCCCCGCGTGCCGCCGGCGACCTGCCGCCGGCGGCGCGGATCCACCTCGACCACACGATCCGCGCGGCCCAGGGCTGCGACTTCGTCTCGGCGACGCGCCTGCTGTGCGCCACGTCGGACTCCGGCAACGACCTGTACCCCACGAGCTACCAGCTCCTGCAGGTCGACCTCCCGCGCGCGCTCACCGGCCACGACGTCCGCGCGCACGTGAAGGAGCTCGGCCAGCTGCCGCTGTCGAGCACGTGCGCCGGCGCCTTCACCCCGGAAGGCGTGGACTACGACGCGCCCACGGGCACGCTGCGCGTCGAGGTCGTCCCGCCCGCGCCCTGCAACACCGTGACGGACGTCTACTCCTTCCGCCGCGGCTGACGTGCACTCCCGCCCCGGGACTAGGCTTGACGTGTGTCTCGTGTGGTGATTCTCGACTACGGTTCCGGCAACCTCCGCTCCGCCGAACGCGCCGTCGCGCGCGCCGGCGCCGAGGTGGAGGTCACCGCCGACCCGCATGCCGCGCTCGAGGCCGACGGGCTGGTCGTGCCCGGGGTGGGAGCCTTCTCCGCCTGCATGGCGGGGCTGCTCGACGTGAAGGGCCAGCGCATCATCGGCAAGCGCCTCGCCGGCGACCGTCCGGTGCTCGGCATCTGCGTGGGCATGCAGATCCTCTTCGGCCGCGGCGTCGAGCACGGCGAGGAGACCGAGGGCACGGGGGAGTGGCCCGGCACCGTCGAGCGGCTCCACGCCGACGTGCTGCCCCACATGGGCTGGAACACCGTCCGCGCGCCCGCGGACTCGCAGCTGTTCGCCGGCCTCGACCCGGACGAGCGCTTCTACTTCGTGCACTCCTACGCGGCGCGCGAGTGGGAGCTGGAGTCCGGCCTCGCCGGGCGGCAGCCCAAGGTGACCTGGGCCAACCACGGCGAGGACTTCGTGGCGGCGGTGGAGAACGGCCCGCTGTGGGCCACGCAGTTCCACCCCGAGAAGTCGGGCGACGCGGGTGCGAAGCTGCTGCGCAACTGGCTGGCCACGCTCTAGGCCGGCTTGGTTCGGCGCGGTAGGTCGGCCCGGTGGCCCGGCCCTGTTGTCGGGTGCGGTGACCGGCGCCTTTACGCTGTCGCGGTGACTTTCACGCTCTTTCCCGCAGTTGATGTGGCCGATGGCCAGGCCGTCCGACTCGTCCAGGGCGAGGCCGGCACCGAGACGTCCTACGGCAGCCCGCTCGACGCCGCCCTCGCCTGGCAGCGCGACGGCGCCGAGTGGATCCACCTCGTCGACCTCGACGCGGCCTTCGGCAAGGGCTCGAACCGCGAGCTGCTGGCCGAGGTGATCGGCCGCCTCGACGTGCAGGTGGAGCTCTCCGGCGGCATCCGCGACGACGCCTCCCTGGAAGCCGCCCTCGGCACCGGCGCGCGGCGCGTGAACCTCGGCACCGCCGCCCTGGAAGACCCCTCCTGGACGGCCAAGGTCATCACCACCTACGGCGACCGCGTGGCCATCGGCCTGGACGTGCGCATCACCGACGCCGGCCACCGCGTGTCCTCGCGAGGCTGGACCTCGGACGGCGGCGACCTGTGGGAGGTCCTCGACCGCCTCGACCGCGACGGCGCGGCCCGCTACGTCGTCACCGACGTCAGCAAGGACGGCACCCTGAAGGGCCCGAACCTCGAACTGCTGCGCGAAGTCGCCGCCCGCACCGACGCCCCCGTCATCGCCTCCGGCGGCGTGTCCAGTGTGGACGACCTCAAGGCCCTGGCGACCCTGGCCTGCGACGGCATCGAAGGCGCCATCGTCGGCAAGGCCCTCTACGCCGGCGCCTTCACCCTGCCCGAAGCCCTCGCCGCCGTCCGCTGACTCCCCCCACACACCCACCCCACTCACTCGCGCCTCCCCACCCCAACGCGGCGTCGGCTCCGCTCAACCCACCGAACGCCACACCGGGGTGCTTTGGCCACCACCCACCCGCCGGCCGCGCACGCACCTCACCACCCCACCCAGCCCGGCGGCTCTTGCCCCCACCCATCCGCCGGCCGCCTGCATCACTCCACTGCCCACCGGCCCGCGCGCGCTCTTGCCTCACCCAACCCCCACCCGGCAACACACCTAAAGCTCTCCCCACCCCTCCCCGACCCCTTCCCCCGCCAGGCCCGCCGATTCTTTTCCCCAACACGGCAGAGATCGGCTTGTCAAGGTACTCTTTTCCGCCTTGACAAGCCGATCTCTGCCGTCGTGACAATCAAAAATCGGGGTGCCCGCACTCACCCGCAAACCGGCAATGGTGCGCTCCGCGCGCCGAGCCGTCCCCCTCAGCCTTCCCCCACCTTGACGGCAATACCAATCGTCCGCCTCGGCCCCCCACGCAACTTGCTGAAGAACATCGACACCGGCCCCACCAACGGATAATGGCGCCGAATAGCCTTCCGCACCCGGTCGGTCCCGTCATCATCCAGCAGCCGCGCCATCCCGACGACCGCAGGCCCATGCGTCCGCCCCCGGACATCACTCGCCTGGATCTCGACCCGCCCACTGTTGCGAATCCGCTTTACCTTGCCCGCCTTGCGTTCCGAGTACACCAGCAGCTCGTCACCATCGAGACCGAACCACACGGCCGTAGGCACAGCCCGCCCGTCCCGGCGGAACGTGGTGAGCACGACGTACTTCTCACCGGCAAAACGGTCCAGCTCGGTAGGCATGTGTCCACAGTAGCCGGACTCAGGACCCCAACCAGGCGTAATCCGGCGCCGGATCCAGCACCACCGCCGCGGCGACGGCCACCAACTCCCCGCGCGGCACCTTCCCCGACGCAGTCAGCCAACGCCCCGACGCCAACCGCACCGTCACGAGATCCGCCACCGCCGCTCCCGGCACTCCACGCACCGTGACCGGCACCGACCCCCCGAGACCAGGCGACGTCGCCCCCACCGTGACCCGCACCGGTCCGGCCTCCAACGTCGTCGTCCCGTCCGCGGCACTCATCCCGCTCACGGTCGTCGCCGTCTCCCGGAGCCCGGCCGGGAGCGGCCCGAACCGCGCTTCCCCCCGGACCGGGATCGGCTCGCTGTCCGCGACATCCTCCGCGATCCGCTGCGCGACCACCTTCGCCGACGGCACGGCATCGACCTCGGCCCGCAGCACATGGGTCTCGTCCGGCGACCAGGTCAGCACCGCCGACGTCGTGGACCCGGTCAGCATCGCGACCCGCCCGTGCACCAGCACCTGGTCCCGCACCGCGGCGATGCGCAGCGCCGTCGCCGACCACTCGGGATCCTTCGTCGAGAACGCCGACAGCTCGATGCGGCTCGGCCCGGCGAACCAGCGGCGCACCTGCGGCGTCGTGCCCGGGCCGGCCGAGCGGTACTGCTCGGTGAATCCGTCGGGCAGCCAGCCCGGCGAGTACCCCAGCACCGCTTCACCCGCGGCGGGCGGGACGCGGGAAGGCCACGTGACCACCAGCGACACCCCGATCGTCGCCACCACGACGGCGGCGGCGACCGCGGCCAACGCGAGCCGCGGGCGGCGGCGACGTGATTGGCGGGCCCGGGCCAGCGCGTTGCGGACCTCATGACCGTCGGGAGCGCGTTCGGCAAGCCGTTCGAGGCTGTCGCGCAGCAGCGTCTCGGTGTCGCGGGCGGGCTGGCTCATTCTCCGGCTCCGGTGGTCAGGGCGGTGGGCAAGGGGTAGGCCGTGGCGCGCAGGGTCGCGAGCGCGCGCGAGATCTGGCTTCGCACGGTGGAGGTGGCGCATCTGAGGACGTCGCCGATCTCCTCGTCGGAGTAGTTCTCGTAGTAGCGCAGCACCAGCGCCGTGCGCTGCTTGCGCGGCAGCGTCGCGAGGCGGGCCAGCATCTCGTCGCGCTCGTCGTAGGCCACCGACGGGTCGGCCGCCGGCGGGCTGATCGCGTCGAGCACCTCGTGGCTCGACGGCACCACGCGCCGGACCGCGCGGCGCCGCCACGACAGGTATTCGTTGGTGACCATCCGGCGCACGTACGTGGGCGGCGAGTCGATCTTCGCCCAGCGCTCCTGGGCCCGCAGCAGCACGTCCTGCACGATGTCCTGCGCCAGGTGCGGATCGTCGGTGAGGACGGTCGCGTAGCGCAGAAGCCCGTCGAGGCGTTCCGCCACGAACTCGTCGAAGCTGGTGGTCACGTTCTCTCAGACGTGCGAGAGGTCGATTCTGATGCATTCCCGTCGAATTTCAGTGATGACTAGCCTATGCTGAAAATCGTGGACGACGAGGTGATCGAGTGGATCGAGCGGGTCGCGGGCTTCCTCACGCAGGAGTACGGCCTGCCGCCGATCGCGGGGCGCGTGCTCGGCCGGCTGATGGCGTGCGACCCGCCGGAGCAGTCGGCGGCGCAGCTGGCCGCGGCGGTGGGCGCGAGCCGCGCGTCGCTCACGACCAACCTGCGGCTGCTGCTCGACGCCGGGCTCGTCGGCAAACGCCTCGGCCGCGGCGAGCGCACCGCCTACTACCGCGTGGACGACGACGCGTGGCAGCGCGTGATCCGCCGCCGCATCGCCGCCCTGGGCTCGTTCCGCGACATCACGAAGGCCGGCATCGAGCTGCTCGAACGCGACGGCGGCCGGGCGGCGCGGGTGCGCAGCGCCGACGCGGCGTTCGCCTGGCTGGCCGAGGCGTTCGCGGACGCGGGTGAACCGAAGTGAAGGCCGAAGTGAAGGCCAGAGTGAAGGCAGTGGTGGTCGGCGGCGGGATCGGTGGCCTGACGGCCGCGATCGCGTTGCGCCGCACGGGACACGAGGTCACGGTGCTGGAGCGCGCACCCGAGCTGCGGGAGATCGGCGCCGGGCTTTCGTTGGCGCCGAACGCGATGCGGGCGCTCGACGCGCTGGGGATCGGAGAGCGGGTGCGGACGCACTCGGCGCCGTCGGAGGTCTCCGGCACGCTGCGGACGTCCTCGGGCCGGTTCCTGCGCCGGTTCCGGCCTGGGCGGGACGAGCCGCTCGCCGCGTTCCACCGCGCCGAGCTGCACTCGGCTTTGCTGGCGGAGCTGCCGGAAACCGTGGTGCAAACCGGGATTGACGTAACCGATGCGGCCGAAGCGGACGCGGACGTGATCGTGGCGGCCGACGGTGTCCACAGTGGGTTTCGCCACTGGCTCTTCCCCGCCGCGCCCGGGCCGGGGTTCCGCTACACGGCCTGGCGCGGCGTCACCGAGCCCGGTGTGGGGCCGCCGGTGCGCGGCAGCTTCACGATGGGCCGCGGCGCGTACTTCATGATCCACCCCCTGCCCGGCGCCCGCGCCTGCTGGGCCCTCGGCGCGGCCGAGCCCACACCCGGCGTGCGCAATCCGAGCGAGCACGCCGAGGTGGCCCGCCGCATCGCGGACTGGCCCGCCGAGGCCCGCGAGCTCGTGGCGGCGACGCGGCCGGACGCCGTGCTGCACAACGACATCCTCGACCTCGACCCGCTGCCCGCGTCACGAGCGACCGCGTCGCGCTGCTCGGTGACGCGGCTCACGCCGTGCCGCCGGACCTCGGCCAGGGCGCGTGCCAGGCGATCGAGGACGCCGTGGTGCTCGCCGTCTCGCTGCGGGACCACTCCGTGCCCGAAGCGCTGGCCGCGTACGACGCCGCGCGCCGACCGCGTGCGGCGTACGTCACGAAGCAGGCGCGCGGCAAGGCGGCGGCCGACACGTCGTCGGCGTGGTGGCTGCACGCGCTGCTGGCGGTGACGGTGCCGCTGCTGCCCGCGTCGGTGATCCGCCGCCAGGCCGCGCCCTTGTGGGACTGGACGCCGCCCGTCCTCTGACCGCCCGTGCTCCGACCGGGCGGGCGGACCGTCGCAGGTGGACGGCTACCCTGGTGGCATGGCTGTGGCGGTGAGGGTGATCCCGTGTCTGGACGTCGACGCGGGTCGCGTGGTGAAGGGCGTCAACTTCGCCGATCTGCGCGACGCCGGCGACCCGGTGGAGCTGGCCCGGCTGTATGACCATGAAGGCGCCGACGAGCTGACTTTCCTCGACGTCACCGCGTCGTCGGGCAACCGCGAGACCACCTTCGACGTGGTCCGCCGCACGGCCGAGCAGGTCTTCATCCCGCTGACCGTCGGCGGCGGTGTGCGCTCCAACGACGACGTGAACCGCCTGCTGCGCACGGGCGCGGACAAGGTGAGCATCAACACGGCCGCGATCGCGCGTCCGGAGCTGCTGCGCGAGGCGTCGCGCCGGTTCGGGGCCCAGTGCATCGTGCTGTCGGTCGACGCGCGGCGCGTCCCCGAGGGCGGCGAGCCGACGGCGTCGGGCTTCGAGGTGACCACCCACGGCGGGCGCCGCGGCACCGGCATCGACGCGGTCGAGTGGGCCGCGCGTGGCGAGGAGCTGGGCGTGGGCGAGATCCTGCTCAACTCGATGGACGCCGACGGCACCAAGTCCGGCTTCGACCTCTCCCTGATCGAGATGGTCCGCCGCGCGGTGCGCGTGCCGGTGATCGCCAGCGGCGGCGCGGGCGCCGTCGACCACTTCCTGCCCGCCGTGGAGGCCGGCGCCGACGCGGTGCTCGCGGCGAGCGTGTTCCACTTCGGACAGCTGAAGATCGGCGACGTCAAGGGCGCGCTGCGCGAGGGCGGGGTCGTCATCCGATGAGCCTCGACGCAACCCTGTCGCAGCGGCTCAAGCGCAACGCCGACGGCCTGATCGCGGCCGTCGTCGTGGAGCACTCGACGTCCGACGTGCTGATGATGGCCTGGATGAACGACGAGGCCCTGGAGTCCACCCTCACCACCCGGCGCGCGACCTACTGGTCCCGCAGCCGCCAGGAGCTGTGGGTGAAGGGCGAGACCTCGGGCCACGTCCAGCACGTCCGCGAAGTGCGGATCGATTGCGACGGTGACACAGTGCTCCTGCGCGTGGACCAGACCGGCCCGGCCTGCCACACGGGCACCCACACCTGTTTCGACTCCGCGGAGCGCCTGCTCCTCGCCGACGAGAGTGAGAACACCCCGTGACGGTTGTCGCGAACGTGCTGGTGGGGCTGGTCGCCCTCATCCACGTTTACATCGTGGTGCTCGAAATGTTCCTCTGGACGAGCCCGCGCGCCCGCGCGGCGTTCGGCACCACCGAGTCGTTCGCGCAGGAGAGCAAGGCGCTCGCCGCGAACCAGGGGCTGTACAACGGTTTCCTCGCCGCGGCCCTGATCTGGGGCCTCATCGCGACCGACCCGACGGGCTTCCAGTTCAAGCTCTACGGCCTGGCCTGCGTGATCGTCGCCGGCCTGTACGGCGCCGCGACGGCCTCGAAGCGGATCCTGCTGGTGCAGGTGCTGCCGGGCGTCCTCGCGCTCGTGTTCGTGCTGCTGGCGCGCTGACCGCCCGAATTACCGTCGCCGCGCCCGGCTTCCGGGTCCTACGCTCCCGTCGTGAAGCACGAGACGACCGAGGCTGACACCGCCGAGTGTGATCGGGTGGTGCACGTCCGCGTCCGCCGCGCCGCCGTGATCGCGGCCGTGTTCCTGGTCGCGCTCGCGGCCTCGGTCTTCGGCGCGGTGCGGGTCTTCACGGCCTACGACGACCTGCAGCTGCGCGGCTTGGTCGCGACCGGCACGGTCACAGGCGTGCACGACAGCCGCCGCGGGCCGACCTCGTTCGACGTGGAGTACTCCGCGAACGGCGCCCACGAGGAGTCCTCCTTCAGCGTCGACTCCGCCGAGACGTACTCCGTGGGCCAGGTCGTGTCCGTGCGTTACGACCCGGCCGACCCGGCCGACCCGGCACACGCGATAGCCGACGGCCAGACGGCCGTCTTCTCCCGCGAGGGGTTGATCGCGCTCGCGGCGCTGGCGTCGCTGGTCGTGTTCGTGTGGTTCACGCTGATGAGCCTGGCCTGGGTCCGCCGGCGCCGCGCCGTGCCCGGCACGGGCTGGCACTGGGCCGAAGCCGCCCAGGCACCCCGCCGCGGCGACCCCGTGATGACCTTCCTGGCCGCCGGCAGCGGCATCAAGGCCGAGCGCACCCGCTACGTACGCCCCGGCCGGTTCGCGATCCGGCCGCGCCCGCCCACCGCGGGCTGGCTGGCCGGTGAGAGGAAAGTGCTCGTGCTCGTGGTGCCGGCGTCGCGCGAGGGTGCCAAGCCGTCCGCGTACCGCCTGCGCCGCGCGCAGAAGCCGAAGCGGCGGCGGTGACCCGGTGTTTCCCGTTGCGCTCTCTGGTGGAGTGTCATTTCCGGACTTTACGCTCGGCGAATGGAGCTGGGGATGACCGATTCGGCGACCTGGGACCGTGTGCTGCGCCGGCAGTTCTGGCGCGCGGTCGGCTGGGCCGTGCTGTGCTTGCTGGTGGTGCCGGCGTCGGCGCTGGGCATCGCGTGGCAGGGCAGCCGCGCCGACTACCTGCTCGACCACGGCACCGAGGTCACGGGCAAGGTCGTGGCGGTCGGCACGCCCCGCGACGGCGACGGCACGCCCACCGTCACGGTCGCCTACACCGCCGGCGGCGTCCCCGAGCAGGCCCAGATCAACCGCGACTCCGACCGCGACTACGAAATGGGCGAACCGGTCTCGGTGTTCTACGACCCCGACGCCCCGACCCACGTGCGGACCGCGGACGAACAGAACGTCGGCGACGGCTGGATGGCGGTCTTCTCCATCCCGCTGCTTTTCGTGCTGATCCTCGTCCCGCTGATGCTGTCGGTCGCCGTGGCGTGGGCGCGCCGTCGCCGGCTCGCCCGCCGCACGGGTTGGCGGCCCGTCCGCGTCCAGGCCCACGACCCCGTCGACCGCCCGCAGGTCGTCCGCTTCACCATCGGCGGCCGTCGGCTGGTCGCCCGCGCGACGGCGCTGACGCGCGTGCCTCCTGCGGAGGGCAATCGCCGGGCCGGCGCTAAGGTCGCGGGGTCGGGCCGCCGGTTCGTTCTGGTGCTGCCCAACGGTTCCCGCCGTGGCGGTCCGCGCGCGGTGGCGCTGAAGGCGACCGGCCCGCGCCGGACCCAGTGAACGAGGGCACGCGAGAATGAGTCATCACGCCCGGCCGGTCCGTTCGGTTGCCTTCGCCGCCGGTGTTCTCAATCGCAGCTTTTTCGCTGGTGGAACGAGATTTTCCGGTTGTACGCTCTCCTGATGGATCTGGGGATGACCGCCGCGGGTGAACCCCCGCGCCAAGAAGACGACGAACCTCTCCTACCCACTGAAGACCAGCCCGCGAGACGGCCCTGTGCCAAACGGCATCGCCTGACGCAACACGAGCAAGCCCAGCGGCAACGCGCCACACGGGGACCCGCAGACCCCGACGCGTGGGATCGCGCGCTGCGCCAGGGGTTCTGGCGCGCGGCGGCCGCGGCGACGGCGTGGTTCCTGATCATCCCCGTGGCGGTCACCGTGATTTCCTTGCTGCACAACAGATCCACCTGGCTAATCGACCACGGCACGAAGGTCGAGGGGCGAGTGGTCGCCGTGTACACACCCGTGCGGAGTGCGCCGACCATCACCGTGGACTACCCCGTCGGCGACGTTCTCGCGCAAGCGGTGATCAACCGCGACTCGGACGACGAGTACGTCGAGAACGAGCGCGTCCAGGTTTACTACGACCCGGCCGATCCGCAGCGCGTGCGCACCGACGACGAGGAGAACGTCAGCAACGTCGGGACGGCCTTCGTCGTGATCCCCGTGGTCCTGGCGTTGCTCGTCTTCCCGTGGCTGATCGCGTACGCGCTGGGCTGGGCCCGCCGGCGCCGAAGCGCGCGCAAATCCGGCTGGGAACCCGTCACCGCCGTCGTGTTCGGCTCCTCCGGCGGCTACCAGCTGCTGCGCCTCGACCTCCCCGGCGGCGCGCGGCTCGCCGTCCGCACCGTCGCGGCGGTCCGCGGGCGCTATTCGTTCCTGCGCAACGGCCCGGTCGAAGCTGGGTGCCTGTCACGATCATCGCCGCGAGCCCGGACGGCGCGCACCAGACGCTGTCGCTGCGCGTCACCGGCAGTGCGCGGCGGAAGGTCCGCACCCTCGCGATGCTGCCCGGCCGCTACTCGTTCCTCCAGCGCCACGAACCCGGGCGCGCGTGGATCGGCGGCGAGGGCCGCGAAGGCGGTCTCCGTGCCGGCGGTGTCCACGCGCTGGACCTAGAGCCCGAGATCGCCCGTCAGGTACCGCTGCAGGTTCGGCGCGATCGCCGTGACGAGGGTTTCGACCTCGGCCGACGCGATCGGCTCGAAGCGGGCGATGTAGCGGACCATGCCGAGGCCCACGACCTGCGAGGCGCACAGCGTGGTCCGCAGCCCGGCCTGGTCGGCGCCGATGTCGCCGATCACCTCGGCGAAGAAGCGCGAGAAGAACTCGCGCAGCACGGTGGCGGCCAGCTCGTGGCCCGCAACGCTGCGGATGAGCGCCTGGAACGTGTCGCCGCCGGCGCCGTCCCAGCGGGTGACGAAGACGCGGACGATGCGTTCGCCCAGCTTGTCGTCGGGGCCGTCGCGCAGGGTCGCGAGCAGTTCGAGCGGGGAGAACGGCAGCTCGAGCACGGCCTGGGCGAACAGGCCCTCCTTGCCGCCGAACCAGTGGTTGACCATGGCCGCGTCGACGCCGGCGCGGGCGGCGATCGCGCGCACGGTGGCGCGTTCGTAGCCGTGCTCCGCGAACACCGTGCGCGCGGCCTCGATCAGCGCTGTGCGGGTGTCCTGTCCGGCGGGCCGGCGGCCGCGTCTGCGGGCGGTAGTGTCTTCGGTGCTCACGGGTCCACTATGACTCGTCGCCTCCTTGAATTCAACAGGTGCTGAATTCAAGGGCCGCCCAAGGTCCGCCGGGGCCCGCGCGGCACAATGGGGCCCATGGTCAGCTCAGCAGCCGGCAAATCCGCCGGGCCCGGCCCGGTCAGCCCTTCGCGCGCCGAGTTCCGCGCCCTCGCCGAAGGCCGCCGCGTGATCCCCGTGGTGCGCAAGGTCCTCGCCGACGGGGAGACCCCGCTCGGGATCTACCGCAAGCTCGGCGCCGACCGGCCCGGCACGTTCCTGTTCGAGTCGGCGGAGAACGGCAAGTCGTGGTCGCGCTGGTCGTTCGTGGGCGTGCGCAGCCCGGCCGCGCTGACCGTGCGCGACGGCAAGGCCGTGTGGACCGGCACGCCGCCCGTCGGCCTGCCCACCGAGGGCGACCCGCTGCAGGTGCTGCGCGCGACCGTCGAGGCGCTGCACACCGAGCCGTTGCCCGGCCTGCCGCCGCTCACCGGCGGCATGGTGGGCTACATCGGCTACGACGCCGTGCGCTGGCTGGAGAAGCTGCCCGAGCTCGCTGAGCGCGACCTCGACATCCCCGAGCTGACCATGCTCCTGGCCACCGACCTCGCGGCGTTCGACCACCACGAAGGCACCGTCACGCTGATCGCGAACGCGGTCAACTGGGACGACTCGCCCGAGCGCGTGGACGCGGCCTACGACAGCGCGCTGGAGCGCCTCTCGGCCATGACCGAGCAGCTGCGCGTGCCCGCGCCGCCCACCGTCGCGACGTTCGACCGGCCGGCGCCGGAGTTCAAGCGCCGCCGCACGAAGGAGGACTTCCACGCCGCCGTCGACAAGGCCGTGGAAGCGATCAAGGCCGGCGAAGCGTTCCAGGTCGTGCCGTCGCAACGGTTCGAGATCGAGACCGGCGCCGACGCGCTCGACGTCTACCGCGTGCTGCGCACCTCCAACCCGAGCCCGTACATGTACCTGCTGCGGCTGGAGGGCTTCGACATCGTCGGCTCCAGCCCCGAGTCGCTGGTCACCGTGCGCGACGGCCGCGCGACCACGCACCCCATCGCGGGCACGCGCTGGCGCGGCGCCGACCCGGAGGAGGACGCGCAGCTGGCCAAGGACCTGCTGGCCGACGAGAAGGAACGCGCCGAGCACCTCATGCTCGTCGACCTCGGCCGCAACGACCTCGGCAAGGTCTGCCGCCCCGGCAGCGTGCACGTGGTCGACTTCTTCCAGATCGAGCGCTACAGCCACGTGATGCACATCGTGTCCACCGTCACGGGCGAGCTTGCCGAGGGCAAGACGGCCTTCGACGCGGTCACCGCGTGCTTCCCGGCCGGCACGCTCTCGGGTGCGCCGAAGGTGCGCGCGATGCAGCTGATCGAGGAGCTCGAGCCCGTGCGCCGCGCCCTGTACGGCGGCGTCGTCGGCTACCTCGACTTCGCGGGCGACGCCGACACCGCCATCGCCATCCGCACCGCGCTGATGCGCGACGGCGTCGCCTACGTCCAGGCCGGCGGCGGCGTGGTCGCCGACTCCGTGGCCGACTACGAGGACACCGAGTCGCTGAACAAGGCGCGCACGGTGCTCTCGGCCGTCGCGGCGGCCCAGACCATGGTCCCCGCGGGCGAGCTGGATCCGGCCGAGGACTCCGCCGGTGTCTGAGCAAGTGCCTGAGCAGGGAGAACCCGCGGGCACCGATCCGGGAACGACGTCGCGGCCCGACCGCACGGAACCCGCCGCGGCGCCCGGTGGTCGCCCGCTCGGCGCGGCGGGGGAAGGCACCTCGCGGGTCCGTTCGTCGGCGGACGAAGCTGCCCCGGGCGACCGATCGCGGCCCGATCCGGGCGCGGCCGAACCGCTGCGGCCGACCGGTTCGGCGCGATCCGGTGCCGATACCCCGGCCGCATCCGCGCACCCCGAACCCGGCCCGGCCGAACCACCGCCGACCTCTGGCCCGGCGCGATCCGGCGCGGAATCCTCCACCACCACACCGAAAACCCCGGCCAAGCCCTCGCGTCGTCCACTGTGGATGATCGTCGTCGGCCTGTTGCTGGGCGCGCTCGCGTTGTGGGGCGCGTCCAAGCTCGCGTGGTTCGCCGAGTTCCGCGACGGCGGCGTGCTCGGCACGCAGCTCTACACCGAAGACGGCGAACAGCGCGCCACGGCGCTCGTGCCGCTGGCGTTGCTGGCGCTGGCCGGCGTCGCGGGTGTGATCGCCACCGGCGGCTGGGCGCGGCGGATCCTGGGCGTCGTGCTGGCGCTGGCGGGCGTCGCGGGCGTCTGGACCGGCGTGAACGGCGTCAAGTTCACCGGCTGGGCACCCGGATTGCCCGTCACCGAGCTGTTGCTCGGCCGCGGGCTGGCGGTGCTGGGCGGAATTCTCCTCGTCGTCGCGGGGTTGGTCGCAGTCAAGGGTGCGGGTACCGCGCGGCGGCTCGGCACCCGGTACGCGGCGCCGGGCGCCCAGCGCGCCAAGCGTGATCCGGACATCGAGCTGTGGGAGGCGCTTTCCGAGGGTGAGGACCCCACCGCGAGCAGGTGAGCGCCGGATACCGAAGCGCATTCGGAGCAAGGCGTGCACCCGGAACGGGCCGGTCTTCGAACGGGGGTTAGCATCGTTTCGGCGGGAAGGGGAAGGTTTTTGTGAGCGAACTTGCGACAGGATCGATGATTTCGCCGACGGGCGGGTGCACCCGGTGAGCGTGCTCGAAGACATCGTCGCCGGTGTGCGGGAGGACCTCGCCGTGCGCGAGTCCGCCCTGCCTTTCGACGAGCTGAAGGCCCGCGCGGCCAAGGCGCCGGCGCCCCGGGACGTGATGGCCGCCCTGCGTGAGTCGGGCATCGGCGTGATCGCCGAGGTGAAGCGGCGCAGTCCCTCCAAGGGCGACCTCGCCCCGATCGCCGACCCCGCGTCCCTGGCCAAGGACTACGAGGACGGCGGCGCGCGCGTGATCAGCGTGCTCACCGAGCAGCGCCGCTTCGGCGGTTCGCTCGCCGACCTCGACGCGGTGCGCGCGGCCGTCGACATTCCGGTGCTGCGCAAGGACTTCATCGTCAGCCCGTACCAGGTCCACGAGGCGCGCCTGCACGGCGCGGACATGGTGCTGCTGATCGTCGCCGCGCTGGAGCAGAACGCGCTGGCCGCGCTGCTCGACCGCGTCGAGTCGCTCGGCATGACCGCGCTCGTGGAGATCCACAACGCCGAAGAGGCCGACCGCGCCCTCGAGGCCGGTGCCCAGGTGATCGGCGTCAACGCCCGCAACCTGCACACGCTGGAAGTCGACCGGGACGTGTTCTCCCGCCTCGCCCCGGGGCTGCCGTTCGAGGTGTTCAAGGTCGCCGAGTCCGGCGTCCGCGGCCCCGGCGACCTGATGTCCTACGCCGGCCAGGGTGCCGACGCAGTGCTGGTCGGCGAAGGCCTGGTGGCCTCCGGCGACCCGAAGGGCGCGCTGGTGAAGCTCGTCACCGCCGGTTCGCACCCCGCCTGCCCGAGGCCGTCGCGGTGACCGAAGAGCACAGCAAGCACGACCCGGACGAGCGCGGCTACTACGGGCCGTACGGCGGCCGGTTCATGCCGGAAGCGCTGATCGGCGTCGTCGACGAGGTCGCGGCCGAGTACGACAAGGCGCGCCGCGACCCGGAGTTCACCGGTGAGCTGCGCCGCCTGCTCAAGGACTACGCGGGCCGCCCGTCGCTGCTCACCGAGGCCAAGCGCTTCGGCGAGCACGCCGGGGGCGCGCGGGTGTTCCTCAAGCGCGAGGACCTCAACCACACCGGTTCTCACAAGATCAACAACGTGCTCGGCCAGGCGCTGCTCACCAAGCGCATGGGCAAGAAGCGCGTGATCGCCGAGACCGGCGCGGGCCAGCACGGCGTGGCCACGGCCACCGCGTGCGCGCTGCTCGACCTGGAATGCCTGGTCTACATGGGCGAGGTCGACACCGAGCGCCAGGCTCTCAACGTCGCGCGCATGAAGCTGCTCGGCGCCGAGGTCGTGCCGGTCAAGACCGGTTCTCGCACGCTCAAGGACGCCATCAACGAGGCCTTGCGCGACTGGGTGACCAACTCCGAGACCACGCACTACATCTTCGGCACCGCCGCGGGGCCGTACCCGTTCCCGATGATGGTGCGCAACTTCCACAAGGTCATCGGCGAGGAAGCGCGCGAGCAGATCCTGGAGCAGACCGGCCGGCTGCCCGACGTCGTCGCCGCGTGCGTCGGCGGAGGGTCCAACGCCATCGGCATCTTCTCGGGCTTCTACGACGACCCGTCGGTGCGGCTGGTCGGCCTCGAGCCGGGCGGCGAGGGCATCGACGGCAACCGCCACGGCGCCACGCTCACCAAGGGCACCCCGGGCAACCTGCACGGCGCGATGTCGTACCTGCTGCAGGACGAGGACGGCCAGACGGTGGAGTCGCACTCCATCTCGGCCGGGCTCGACTACCCGGGCGTCGGCCCGGAGCACGCGTGGCTCAAGGACTCCGGCCGGGCCGAGTACCGCCCGGTGACCGACGCCGAGGCCATGGACGCGTTCCGGCTGCTCTCGCGCACCGAGGGCATCATCCCGGCGATCGAGTCGGCCCACGCGCTGGCCGGCGCGCTGGTGCTCGGCCGTGAGCTCGGGCCCGAGGGCCTCATCGTCGTGAACCTCTCGGGGCGCGGCGACAAGGACATGGACACCGCGGCCAAGTGGTTCGGCCTCGTGGACGGGGAGGACCAGTGAGCGCGCTCGACGACGTCTTCGCGGCGACGCGGTCGGAAGGCCGGGCGGCGCTGGTCGGCTACCTGCCCGCCGGCTTTCCCTCGGTCGACGGCTCGAAGGAATTGCTGGCCGCCACGATCGACGGCGGCGCGGACCTGCTCGAGATCGGCGTCCCGTACTCCGACCCGGTGATGGACGGGCCCACCATCCAGGCCGCCGCCGAGTCGGCGCTGGCGAGCGGGTTCAAGCTCAAGCACCTCTTCGAGGTCGTCGAGTCGGTGTCGGCGCGCGGCGGCAAGGCCGTGGTCATGACGTACTGGAACCCCGTGCACCGCTACGGCGTGGACCGCTTCGCGCGCGACCTCGCGTCGGCCGGCGGGCTGGGCATGATCACGCCGGACCTGATCCCCGACGAGGCCGCCGAGTGGACGGCCGCGTCCGAGGCCCACGGTCTGGACCGCATCTTCCTGGTGGCGCCGTCGTCGTCGGAGGAGCGGCTGGCACTGACCACCGCCGCGTCGTCCGGCTTCATCTACGCCACCGCGGTCATGGGCGTCACGGGCGCCCGCGACGCGGTGGGCGTACACGCGGAAGACCTGGTCCGCCGCACGCGGGCCCACACGCACCTCCCGATCGGCGTCGGCCTCGGCGTCCGCTCCGGCGACCAGGCCGCCCAGGTGGCCGGCTTCGCCGACGCGGTGATCGTCGGGTCCGCCCTGGTAACGGCCGCGGCCGAGGGCAGCGTCGACGGGGTGCGGAAGCTGGCGGAGGAGCTCGCGGACGGCGTGCGCCGGGCTCCGGCCCGGGCCTGACCCCTCTCCTCCTCCCTGCCCACCTCACCCCAATGCGGCGTTGGTTGCGCTCAACGCACCGAACGCCGCATTGGGTGCGTTGAGCGCAACCAACGCCACATTGGGGCGCTTTCAGCCGGGCCGAGCCGCGCCCACCCTTCGGCGCATGGAATTCACCCACCTTCCCCGGCGCTCGTTCCTTCGTGGCGCCGCCGGCCTCACCGCCGTGACCGCGGCCGGGCTGCTCCTGCCCGGACGGGCCGGAGCCCAAGCCCGGGCCCAAGCGGCCACCGAACCCCGCGTCTACAGCTGCGCCGAGTGGGGCGCGCGGCCGCCCGCCGATCCGTTGACGACGCTCGACCACCGGGCCGACCGTGCGCTCGTCCACCACATCGCGTGCCCCAACAGCACGGACTACTCGCCGGCCCACGCGTTCCAGGTCGCGCGCGACGATCAGGCCGACCACATCGACAACAACGGGTGGTCCGACACCGGCCAGCACTTCACGGTCTCCCGCAGCGGCTAGCGCATGGAAGGCCGCCACGGCAGCCTCGACGCCCTGCGCAACGGCAACCAGATCGTCCGCGCCGCCCACTGCCCGGGCCAGAACGACAACGCGATCGGCATCGAGAACGAAGGCACCTACACCTCGGTCGAACCGCCGCAAACGCAGTGGGACTCGCTGGTCGTCTTCATCGCGTACGTCTGCGAGCAGTACGGCTTCCCCGTCGACGAGATCAAGGGCCACCGCGACTACTACAACACCGAATGCCCGGGCGGCAGGCTCTACGCCAAGCTGCCGCAGCTACGTGAGGAAGTCGCCGCCCGGCTCGGCTGAGCTCAGTGGAGCCAGCGCATCACGGCGCACAACGAGTCGGCGTCAAGCCCGCCCAGTTCGTTGATCTCGCCACGGCGCACGTCCATCAACGTCGTCGCCAGTTCCGCGCCGAAGGCCGTTTTCAGCACGTCGTCGGCGACGAACGCGGCCACGGCCTCCTCCAGTGAACGGGGGAGGCGCGCCACTCCCGCGGCGGCGGCGTCACCGGCCGACAACGTCCCCGGATCCACCTCCACCGGCTCCGGCAACCGCGCGGCGGAGTCGAGCCCCGCGATTCCCGCGAACAGCAGTCCGGCCACGACCAGATACGGATTGGCCGTGAGATCAAAGCACTTCACTTCGAAATTCGCGGCCGTGTCCCGTTTCCCCGCCGGGCCGCGCACCAACCGCAGCGGCGTTTCCCGGTTCTCCAGCCCCCACGCGGTGAACACGCCGGCCCAGTGGTGCGGTTCGAGCCTCAGGTAACTCACCACCGACGGCGCCCCGACGGCCAGCAACGCCGGCAACCGCCAGAAAATCCCCGCGGCGAACGACTCGGCCGACTCACTCAGCCCGAACACCCCGTCGCCGCCGGCGCACAGGTTCCGCCCGCCCGCCCACAGGCTGCAGTGCACGTGCCCGCCGTTGCCGACCCCGCCGGGCTCGAACTTCGGCGTGAACGACGTTTTCAACCCGTGGCTCGTCCCCACCGCGCGGATCGTCTCCCGCGCCAGCACCGCGACGTCCGCCGCGCGCACCGGATCGTCGGCCGACACGGAGACCTCGAACTGCCCCGCCGCGTACTCCGGGTGCACCTGTTCGACCCCGACGCGCTGACTGTCCAAAGCGGACACCAGGTCCCGCACGTACGCCGACTGCTCGGCCAGCCGCGAATACCCGTACGCCGGCCCCGCCACCGGCGCCCCGCTCGGCCCGGCGACCACCCACTCGAGCTCGAACGCCATCCGCGCCGAATACCCGCGTCCGGCCAGCTTCGCCACTGCCGTCGCCGCAAGCGCCCGCGAGTCCTGCGGGTGCGGCTCGCCTTCCTGGTCGTAGCGCAGCGCCGGCGCCCAGGCCCATCCCGGCTGCGCGGCGAGCACCGTGAGGGCGTCGAGGTCGGGGTGCAGCCGCAGGTCGCCGACGGGGCCGAGCGAGTATGCGCCGGACGTGATCGTGTCCGTGCACAGGAAGAAGTCGAACGAGTTCGACGCGCCCACGCCCCACGCCGCGACCTCGGCGAGCCGGCTCACCGGAACCGCCTTCACGCGCGAGATCCCGGAGTTGTCGACGAAGGTCAGCGCCACCACCTCGACCTCCGAACGGCCCAGCCGCGCCGCTTCCTCGGCACCTCGCCTGGAAAGTTCAACCCGATCGAGCTGGCTCATCCTGCCCCCGCGATGTTCACTGTGTACTTCACGCCGTCGTCCTCGCCGGCCGTGGAACCACCTGCTGCCTCCGGACGAAGGAGCGCATCGTGTCAGACATCGTCGAAACCCGTCCAGCGCTGCGGCGCACCCTCTCGGTGTGGCAGGCCGTGGGCCTGTCCGTGGCGCTGATGGCGCCGAGCATGGCCGCCAACATCAACCCCCAGCAGACCGCGGCCGCGGCCGGACGCGCCGTGCCGCTGGCCTTCCTGCTCTCGGCCGCCGGCGTGCTGCTGGTCGCCTACGGCTTCGTCCGCCTCTGCCAGCACTACCACCACGCGGGCTCGGTCTACGCGTTCGTCGGCGCGACGCTCGGTCCGCGCGCCGGAGTGGTGTCGGGCATCGGGCTGCTCGGCACGTACACCTTCTACGCCGTGGTCACGAGCTCCGCCGCGGGCGTGCTCGGCACGGCGTTCCTCACGCAGGTGGGGATCTGGCCGAACCCGCCGTGGTGGGGGCCGTTCGTGCTCACGGCCGTCGCGCTCGTCGGCAGCTGGCTGCTCGCGGTGGCGCCCGCGCGCCGCGGCACGTCGACGCTGCTCGCCGTGGAGGGCGCGACGATCGCGGTCATCCTGCTGGTCACCGCCGTGATCCTGGTCCGCCTGATCGCGGGCAACGCACCCGGTGACGCCCACTTCACGATGTCGGTGTTCACCTTCACCCCGGACATCGGCCTGTCCGGGGTGTTCCTCGGCGCCGTGTTCGGCTTCCTGTCCTTCGCGGGCTTCGAAGCCGCCGCGACGCTCGGCGAGGAGACCCGCGACCCGCGCCGCAACATCCCGCGCGCCATCCTCGGCACGGCCATCTTCGGCGGCGCCTTCTTCGTGATCGTGACGGCCGTCGAGATGATGGCGTTCGGCTCCGACGCCCAGGCCTTCCACGACTCGTCCTCGCTGCTCGGCGACCTGGGCAGCACGTTCGTCGGCTCATGGGCCGGTGACGTCATCAGCGTGGGCGCGGCGATCTCCGCGTTCGGCTGCTGTCTCGCCTGCGTGGTCGGCGGCTCGCGCCTGCTCTTCGCCCTGGGCCGCGACGCCTTCGACGGCCGCGGCATCGGCCGCACGTCCCCCAAGGGCACGCCGGTCATCGCCGTCACGGCCGTGGCGTCGGCGGCCGCCCTGATCATCGTCGTGTGCGCCGTCTTCTTCGGCGCGACGGCGGCGGACACCTTCGCGTGGAGCGGGTCGATCGGCACGCTGATCCTGCTGGTCATCTATCTGCTGACCACTCTCGGCGCCATCCTGCTGCTCTTCGTGCGCCGCCGCATGCACGTCCCGTGGTGGCACCTGATCTTCCCGCTCGGCGCGCTCGCGCTGCTGGGCTACACCGTCTACGTCAACGTCGTCCCCTACCCGACCGAAGGCCCGGCCCGCTGGTTCCCCGTCACGGCGGGCGCGGTGCTCGTGCTGGCCATCGTCCTGGTCCTCGCGGCGCCCGGCTTCGCCCGGAGCGTGGGGGAGAGGCTGGGCGTCGCCGCCTCGGACGGATAGCCGCACGACGACGCCCCCGGAGCCCGAGAAGCCACCGGGGGCGCCGGCCTCCGCCGCCACGCGGCGAAGCTGGAACCCGGCCGCCGCGCCCGCTCGGGGTACGGCCACGGCGGCCGGGAGATCATTCGCCCGGCAGGTGCGGTTCGTCGTCGCCGGTTTCGGGGTTGCCGTCGTAGACCACGGAATCGTCGTCGCTGATCCACCAGCCCACGTCCATCACCTCGGGCCCGACCAGGTACAGCCGCACGGTGTAACCGAAGAAGCGCGCCAGCATCATCACGTTCGTCACCGCGTGATCCACGAACACCGGCGCGTTCTCCTTGCGCCACAACGCGATCGCGTCGATCCCCAACGCCGCCGCGACCTCGTCGCACGTGTACCCCGCCCGCTGCCGCAGCCGGCGCAGCTGCCGCTGCAGGCGTCACAGCTCGGTCATCGCGTGCGCGTCGGCGGGGTTGTCGCCGTGGGGCATCCGCTGCCGCCACGGCGGCTGCCGCTGCCCCGGGTCGTCCTCGACGAGCAGCACCCGCAGCGAACAGCCGAGGTACCGGGCGTACGCATCGAGTAACGGCACCGTCGTACTGGTCACCGCCCGCGTCTTCATCACGAGCACGTTCGCCGCCCGGATGCCCAGCATCCGCCCGGCTTCGCGGAAGGTCAGGCCCTCCTCGCGGCGGATCTGGTCGAGCCGCTCGGCCACGGTGACGAGCTGCTCGAGGGCGGACAGCGGGATCGGCGCCGCCTCCTGCTCCGCGAGTTCCACTGTCATGTCCTCTCCCGTCTCTCCGCCCGGTGCCGTCCTGGTGCCATTTGGTGCCGCTGAAAGCCGAAGAACTATGAACCCGGGCACCGATCAGCACAATGCACCGATCGAGTTAATTGGTGGCACCAAAAGATGTGCTTTGCTGTGGTGCATGGCTGGCACCACTCCCCGGGCGCGCGCGATCGGCGCCGAACTCCGCAGGGCCCGCGAAGACGCCGGGCTGAGCGCACGCACGCTCGCGACCCGGCTCGGGGTCGCGCACACCACGGTCGGTCGCTGGGAGTCGGGCGAGCGCAGCCCGCGCCCGACCGATGTCGCCGCGGTGCTCGGTGCGCTCGGCGCGGATCATGAGCTGCGCGAGGAACTGATCGAGCTCTCCCGCAACACCGATGGGCGGCATTGGGTCGCCTCCGGCCTCCCGGAGCAGAAGCGCCAGCTCGCGGCACTGCTCGAACTGGAGCGCGATGCGGCGCGGATCGTGAACGTCTCGTCGCTGCTGATCCCGGGGCTGCTCCAGACCTCGGGCTACGCGCGCGCCATCATCGGCGGCGGGGGAGTCCCTTCCGGCGAGGTCGAGACCCGGGTCGCAGTCCGGATCGGCCGCCGCGACGTGATCATGCGGCGCTCGCGACCGGCCGAACTGCTTGCGGTGATCGATGAGACCGCGCTGCGCCGGAACATCGGCGGGCCGGCCGTGATGGCCGAGCAGCTGCAGGCGCTCGACGAGGCGAGCCGCTGGGGCAACGTGACATTGCGGGCCATCCCCGAGTCGGCCGGCTGGCACCCCGCACTGGAAGGCCCGTTCGATCTGCTGGAGTTCTCCGACCGCACATCGGTGGTGCAGATCGAGAACCGGCGATCCGCCTTGTTCTTCCACGAAGCCGTCGATGTCGAGGCGTACCAGCAGGCGCTCGATAGAGTTCAGGACATTGCGATGAGCCCGGAAGCGACACAAGAGCTCATCGCCGATGTCCTCGGCGACTTGGAGACGACGGGATGAAACAACCCTTCACCGACTGGCGGAAGTCAAGTCGGTCGCAGAACACCTCGAATTGTGTGGAAGTCGCGGTGACAGCCGACCTCGTCGGTATCCGTGACACGAAGCAGCGGGAGGCCGGTCACCTCATGGCCACGCGTGACGGTTGGTCGGCGTTCCTGGCGCAGCTCGGACGTTGACCACCCAGCACTGAACCGCGGAAAGCCCTCAGCGACCCGAGAACGCTGAGGGCTTTCCGCTGTCCGCCCTTATGGTGGGGACATGCTGGACTTCGTCGCCGACGTACCGCTGGTCGACCACCACTGCCACGGCGTGGTGACCGGCAACCCCCAGCGCGAGCGCTTCGAGCGGATGCTCACCGAGGCCGACACCGTCTCGCCGCTGGGGACGTCGTTGTTCGACTCCCTCGTCGGGCTCGCCGTGCGCGAGCGGTGCGCGCCGGTGCTCGACCTGCCGAAGCACGCGCCCGCCGAGGACTACCTCGCGCGGCGCGCCGAGCTGGGCGCCGAGGAGGTCAACCGGCGGTTCCTCCACCGCACCGGGACCACCGACTTCCTGCTCGACGGCGGTTTCCAGCCCGACGAGCTGACCGGCACCGCCGAGTTCGCCCGCCTCGCCGGCGCCCGCGCGCACGACGTGGTGCGGCTCGAGCAGGTCGCCGAGGACGTGGTGCGCGCCGGCACAACCGCGAGCCGGTTCGCCGCCGACTTCGGGGTGGAGCTGGAAAAGCGGACGAAGCACGCGATCGCGGTGAAGTCGATCGCGGCGTACCGGGTGGGGCTGGAGCTGTCGGGGGAGCGGCCCGACGCCGTCGAGGTGGTCGACGCGGCCGGGCGGTGGCTCGGGCGCGTCGGCGCCGGGCTGGGGCTGCGCCTGGCCGACGAGGTGCTGCACCGCCACCTTGTGTGGGCCGGGATCGACCTCGGGCTGCCCGTGCAGTTCCACGTGGGCTACGGCGATTCCGACGTGGACCTGCACCGCTGCGATCCGTTGCTGCTCACCGGGTTCCTGCGGGCGACGCGCGAGACGGGCGTGCCGATCCTGCTGCTGCACAACTACCCGTTCCACCGCAACGCCGCCTACCTCGCACAGGTCTTCGAGCACGTCTTCGTGGACACGGGCCTGATCACGCACAACGCCGGCTTCCGCGCGCCGGCGATCTTGGCCGAGACGCTGGAGCTCGTGCCGTTCGGCAAGCTGCTGTTCTCCACCGACGCGTTCGGCCTCGCGGAGCTCTACCACCTCGGCACAACCCTGTTCCGCCAAGGGCTTTCCGGCTTCCTGCAGTCGGCGCTCGAAGCCGACGCACTGTCCGAAGTGGACGCCCAACGCCTCGTGCGCCTGGCCGGGCACGAGAACGCGACCCGGATCTACCGCCTGGAGCCCCGATGACCGACCTGGCCGCGCGCTGGCGTGCCGCCCTCGTCGACGAGCTGCCGGGTGCCGTCGAGCTGCGCCACCGGCTGCACGCCGACCCGCGGGCGTCCGGTGACGAGGAGGACACCGCGCGCGTGGTGGCCGCCGCGCTCGGCGCCGGCGAAGGTCTGCGCGTTGCCAAGACGGGACGCCTGGTCGAGGTGCCCGGCGAGCGCGCCGGCCCCGCGGTGGCACTGCGGGCGGAGCTGGACGCATTGCCGATCGTCGAGCGCACGGGTGCGGCGTGGGCATCGGACTCCGGGCTGATGCACGCGTGCGGCCACGACGTGCACCTGGCCGCGCTGGTCGCCGTCTGCCGGGCGGCGCAACGCGTGGAAGTGCCGCGACGGCTGGTCGCGGTGCTGCAGCCGCGCGAGGAGACGGCGCCTTCGGGTGCGCTGGACATCGTCGAGTCGGGGGCGCTGGAAGAGCTCGGCGTGGACACGGTCATCGGCGCCCACGTGCAGCCGCGGCTCGCGCACAACGTCGTCTCGGCCGCGCCCGGTCCGGTGAACGCGTCGACCGACGAGTTCGAGATCGTGCTCCACGGCCAGGGCGGCCACGCGGGTTACCCGCACCTTGTGCGCGACCCGGTGCTGGCGTTGAGCCAGCTCGTGGTGAGCCTGCAGCAGCTTGCGAGCCGCCGGATCGACCCCGTGCACGGCGCCGTCTGCACGGTCGGGCGCATCCACGCGGGCACGGCCGCCAACGTGGTCCCCAACACCGCGACCGCGCTCGGCTCGCTGCGGCTCATGCGCGCGAGCGACCGCGAGCACGCGCTGGACGTGCTGCACGAGATCGTGCACTCCACCGCCCGGGCGTACGGCTGCAGCGCCGACCTGCAGATCAGCCCGTGCGAGCCCGTACTGGTCAACGACCCGGCGCTGGCGACGGCCGCCCAGACGTGGCTGCTCGACGGCGGCGCCGACGTCGACGTGGACTTCCGCTCCTTCGGCGCCGACGACTTCGCCCACTACTGCGGCACCGGCACCCGCGGGCTGATGCTGTTCGTCGGCCTCGGCGACACCGCGGGCGCGCCCAGCCTGCACGACGAGGTGTTCCTGCCCGAGGACGCCGCCGTCGGCCAGATCGCGCGGGCGCTGATGGCTGGGTACCTCGCCGCTCTGCAGCCGGGTGGCTACGAGTAGTCACCGTCGCGACCGGACCGTGACCGGTCCTTCACGAACCCTTCGGCAGCGCCCTCACCACACCGGAGCATTGACGCGCTACGGTGACCGCGTGTATTCCGCCTCGGCAGCCTTCCTGGCCACGATCCCGAGCCCCGACCGCGGTGTGTGGCACCTGGGGTTCATCCCGATCCGTGCCTACGCACTGTGCATCATCGCCGGCATCATCGTGGCGATCTGGTGGGGCGAGCGCAGGTGGGCCGCGCGCGGGGGCACCAAGGGCACCGTGATCGACATGGCGGTGTTCGCGGTGCCGTTCGGCCTCGTCGGCGGCCGCCTCTACCACGTGATCACCGACCCGGAGCTGTACTTCACGGCCGGCAAGAACCCGTGGAACGCCTTCGCCATCTGGGACGGCGGCCTCGGCATCTGGGGCGCCATCGCCCTGGGTGGCGTCGGCGCGTGGATCGCCTGCCGCCGCAAGGGCGTCCCGCTGCCGGCGATGGCCGACGCGATCGCCCCCGGCATCGTCGCGGCGCAGGCCATCGGCCGCATCGGCAACTACTTCAACCAGGAGCTCTACGGCGCGCACACCGACCTGCCGTGGGGCCTGGAGATCTACCAGCGCATCGACCCGACGACCGGGCTGCCCAACGAGCTCACCGGCATCGCCACCGGCCACATCCCGCTGCCCGACAGCCCCGTGCACCCGACCTTCCTCTACGAGCTGATCTGGAACCTGCTCGTCGCACTGGTCGTCGTGTGGGCCGACCGCCGCTTCAAGCTCGGCCACGGCCGCGCGTTCGCCCTGTACGTGGCCGGCTACACCCTCGGCCGCTGCTGGATCGAGCTCATGCGCACCGACACCGCCAACCACATCCTCGGCCTGCGCGTGAATGTGTGGACCTCGATCCTCGTCTTCGCCGGGGCGGTGATCTTCATGATCGTGGCCAGGAAACGTGGTCCTCGCGAGCTGCCCGAGACCTTGCGCAGCCGGGGCGATGAACGGGACGCGGTGGAGGCCGCGCCGGATTCCGGCCCTGCTTCGGACTCCGCCCCTGCCTCGTCGGACGCCGACTCGCCTGAGGACGGCGGCTCTGAGGCGGAGGCCCGCGACGAGATCACCGTGGACGCCGGTTCCGCCGGCTCGGACGCGGACAAGCCCGAGAAGTCCTGACCCGGTTTTTCACGCACTCACGCACGAGGTCCCCGGCTCGAATTCGAGGCGGGGACCTCGTGCGTTTATCGGTCCGGGTGAGTGGTGACGAGCTGCCTCGACCGCGGTGTGCTGCTCGCGCTGGGCACTTGGGCGGGCGGGTGTCGACGGTTGCGGGTTCGGTGCGGTCGCCGGGCCGAGGTGAGCCGGGTTCCCGGTACCCGGTCCAGCTCGTGGGTGGTGATGCCGGTTCGCGCCGACACCGCCAACCACGAGCGGGATTCAGCCGAGTGGAGAGCCGCCGAAGTAGTCGTCGTCGCCGGAGGGGCGGTCTTCGCTGCGGGGGCGGCGTGGGGAGGGCGGGTCCTGGCGCTTCGGGGTGCCGCGGTCGGCGAGGGGGTTGGTGAACTCGTCGTCGTCCGGGGTGGTGAAGCGCAGGCGCGGGTCCTCGTGCCGGGGTGCGGCATGTCGGCCCTGGTCCGGTTCGGGCGAAGGCGAAGGAGGCGCGGGCGGTGCCGGCGGCTTGCGGTCGGCCAGCGGGTCGGCGAAGTCGTCGTCCGGCGGGGGAGCGCTGTGGCGGCCAGGCGGCGGAGCCGGGCTGGACGGTGAAGCGCTGCTCGCCAGTGGGTCGTCCGTCGAGAAGCCCTTCGGCTCCTCCGCGGCGGCCGGGTAGGTCGAGCGGTTCGAGTCGGCGAGGAAGTCGCGCGAGCCCGTGCGGGCTTCGAGGACCTCCTCGGGCGAGAGGCCCTCTTGCATCTCCTCGTACATGTCCTTCGCGTCGCCGAGCTTGGCGTCGGCCAGGGCGCGCACTTCGGGGTCGGCGAAGGCCTTCCCGGAGGCGACGTCCTTCCACGTCAGCTCGCCGGCGTCGACCTTGCGCTTGACCAGGCGCAGCGCGGCCGGGGCGTCGGGCTTCGAAGCGGCGTTCTTGAGCGCCTCGATGCGTTCGGGGGAGTCGGTCTGCGGCAGCGGCTTCAGGCGGATCTTCTCAAGGTCCTTCAGCAGCTGCCGCGACTTGCTCACGGTGCTGTCGAGCGCCGACTCCGCCTCGCGGATCTCCGGCGTCTTCCACACGTCCTGCGCGGGGGTGGGCCGTGACATGGCGGCGGGTCCTCTCAGTCGTCGATGCGGCCACTGATCCGGCCGCTGCCGGAGTGCGCCGGGGTCCGGCTCTTGCGGCTGTCCCAGTAGTCCTTGTTGTCCTGGTGGTTCTCGCGCGTCTCTTTCACGCCGTCCTTCACGGAGTCCTTGATGTCGCCCACGTCGCCGGCGATGTCCTTGGCGTTGTCCTTGATGTCGCCGACGTCGCCCGCGATGCCCTTGCCGATGTCGACCACGTCGGAGATGCTGCCGACGTCTTTGATCTTCGCCAGCTGCGACCCGATGTCCTTCACCGAGTTCCACAGGTCGCCGACCTTCTGCACGATGTCCTTGATCATGTCGATGATCGAGATCAGCGCGTTGATCAGCGGCAGGATCTCCGACAGCCCCGTGATCGCGTCGGCGATCCAGCCCGCGATGGGCACGCACGCCTCGGCCGCCATCACCAGCAGCCGGTCGATGAGGCTCTTCAACAGGTCGAGCGCCTTGGCCGCCAGCTTCTGCGACGTGTCCGACAGCAGCTCGAAGCCCTTGGCGATCAGCTCCGCGATCCCGGCCTCCGCGGCCAGCCCCGCCCGCCACCCGAGGTCCACGTAGGCCTTGTGTGCCAGCGCCGCCGGGCCGCTCCAGCTGTCCCCGAGGATCTTCTCGTTGCCCACCATCACGGTCGAGAACGCCTTCATCGCCTCGGCGATGTTGCGCCACGCCTCGGCGTCGGCGGAGATCTTCGAGAAGTCACCCGTGATCGGCTCGATGAACTTCTGCGTGAGCGTCTCGCCGGTCAGCTGCTGGAAGATCCACTCGACCGCCATGACCTCCACGCCGGCTTCCTTGACGAGGTCCTGGATGTCCTCGCCGGACGTGTCCTCGGGCGGCTGCAGCTGTTCGCTGATCGAGCTGCCCTCGTCGAACCCGCTCGGAGACGTTGTCGGCGCGGCGCCGGGATCCCCTCCGGACGACGACGGGGAATCGCCACCGTCATCCGAATCATCCTCGTCTGAGTCGTCGTCCTCGTCGTCTTCTTTCTTCTTCTTGGGCTTTTCCTCGTCGTCATCATCGTGGTCGTCGGGCGGCTCCGGAGGCTGACCGCCGGACCCGTGCCCACCCGGACCGTTAGGAGGCCACGGCCCGTTGCCCCCGGGAGCTGCGCGAGGACCGTCCTCTCCACCGTGTGGTTGAGGTGAGCCACTGTGTCCTCCGGCCGGGGTGCCCGGGTTGCCCTGCTGCGGCGGCGAACCCGGCCGGTTCGGCGGCGTGTTCGGGTGCTGGGGCGGCGTGTTCGGGTGCTGCGGAGGTGTGTTCGGGTGCTGCGGAGGTGTGTTCGGGTGCCCTTGCTGCGGCGGGGCAGGGTGCGTCGGCGTGTGGTGCGTCGTTCCGCCGGACCCGCCCGGGTGGCTGTGCCTGGCCATGTCGTTCCCCCTCAGTGGTGGTCGGAGTCAGTGGTGGGTGGTCACTTCGCGCCGGGCGCGCCGACCTCGTCGATCGCGATGCCGAACTCCTTGAGGGTCGCCGCGACCTGGCCGTCGTGGTGGTCGTAGGAGTCGGCGGCGGAGCGGACGCCCTGGCTCAGCGAGGTGAGGCGGTTGTCGCCGAAGTCGAGGGTGCTGCCGTAGAGGTTGCCCACCAGGTCGACCACGGGCTGCAGCAACGCGAACAGGCCGGTGAAGCCCGACTTGTCGCACGCGGTCGTGCGCATGTAGTCCTTGATCTTGCCGACCTGGGCGTGCAGCCCGTCGACGACGTCCGCGTACTCGCGCATGACGTCGGTGTGTACGTCGAAGTCCGACACCGATTCCCTCCCCGTGATCGCCGGCCGACGGACACTATGGCAGGAAGTGATCACCCAGCGTGCGGTGTTTGGGGAAATCCACCGGTTCGGAAACGGCAAGCCGACAAAACGGGTAAATCAGTCACCAGTCCACAAGGGACGATCAGAGGTCCGGCAGTCCGAGCTCGAGGTTCGGCGCCTGGAGGCCACCGTCCACTTCGAGCACCTTGCCCGTCACGTACGCCCCGGCCGGCGAAGCCAGGTACAGCACCGCCGAAGCCACATCCTCGGCGGAACCGATGCGCTGCAACGGGGTCGCGTTCTCCATCTTCACGCGGATCTCTTCGTTGCCCGCCACCAGTTCCAGCGCCGAGGTGAGCACCGAACCGACGCAGATCGCGTTCACGCGCACCTTCGGCGCGAGGTCCACGGCGGCCAGCCGCGTGTAGTGCGACAGCGCGGCCTTCGCCGTGCCGTAGGCGAGAAATCCTCGGCCCTGCACGCGGCCCATGATCGACGAGATGTTGACCACCGCGCCGCCGCTGCCGCCGCTTTCCAACAGTGCCGGGGTCGCGGCGACCGTCAGCGCGTGGGCTGTCGCGACGTTGAACCGGAACGCTTCCTCGAGGAAGTCCGTCGTCGACTCGACGAACGGCCGCGGGTAGGTGCCGCCGACGTTGTTGACGACGATGTCAAGCCGCCCGAACGCGTCCAGGGCCGCCGAAGCCAGCGCGCCGGCCGCGGCCGGGTCCGACAGGTCGGCCGCCACCACGTGCGCGCGGCGCCCGGCGGCAGCCACGCGGGCGGCCACCTCGTTCAGCTGGGACTCCGTACGCGAGGCAATGACCACGTCGGCGCCCGCTTCGGCGAGCGCTACGGCGGTGGCCGCACCGATGCCGCGACCGGCGCCGGTGACCACCGCGACCCGGTCCGTGACGCGGAACCGATCAAGGATCATGCGGCGGACGCTAACACGCTCCACCGGCGAGCGGCATCGGTCACACGGGTGGTCGCTCGCGCCCGCCGGACCCCCAGGAAAACGGCCGGAAACGGCTGTGTCAGGCCGGATGCGTAAAACCCCGGTTACACTTGACGGAAACCGCCCAGATCCGATAGTTAGCTAAGCGAACGACCTGGGTGCCATCAGGAACTACGTCGTTCCGCGCAGCCAGATCGTTACCGTTCACCGCTGTCTGGGGCGCTCTGAGGTGCTGCTCCGGTGTTTCCCAGGTGTTAAAGTCGCGCTAACAAGCGGGCCATCGTCGTCCCGTGCGCTTCCCACGGCCGGTCCGCCGGCCTCGCACGTAGACGACGAAGGAGGTCCCTTTTCCATGATCTTCTCCGCCATTCCCGGCAAGCAGGGTCTCTACGACCCGGCGACCGAGCTGGACTCCTGCGGTGTGGCCATGGTGGCCGACATCAAAGGGCGCCGCTCCCACGGCATCGTCGCCGACGGGCTGACCGCGCTGGCGAACCTCGAGCACCGTGGCGCCGCGGGCGCCGAACCCACGAGTGGTGACGGCGCGGGCATCCTGCTGCAGCTGCCCGACGAGCTGCTGCGCGCCGAAGCCGGCTTCGCCCTGCCCGCCGCGGGCGCCTACGCGGCCGGCATCGCGTTCCTGCCCGGCGAGGCCGAGCAGCGCCGCAAGGCCGTGGAGCTGGCCGAACGCGTCGCCGCCGAAGAGGGCCTCGACGTCCTCGGCTGGCGCGAGGTCCCCGTCGACGTGGACCGGGCCGGAATCGGTCCCACCGCGCGTTCGGTGATGCCGCACTTCGCCATGCTGTTCCTCGCGTCGCCGGACGGGGAATCCGGACTGGAGCTCGAACGGCTCGCCTTCTGCCTGCGCAAGCGCGTGGAGCACGAGAGCGTGGCCTCGGGCTGCGGCACGTACTTTCCGTCGCTGTCGGCGCGCACGATCGTCTACAAGGGCATGCTCACCACCGCGCAGCTGCCCGGGTTTTTCACCGATCTCACCGACCCGCGGCTCGAGAGCGCGATCGCCCTGGTGCACTCGCGCTTCTCCACCAACACCTTCCCGTCGTGGCCGCTCGCGCACCCGTTCCGGTTCGTGGCGCACAACGGCGAGATCAACACCGTGCGCGGCAACCGCAACCGCATGCGCGCCCGCGAGGCGCTGCTCGAGTCCGACCTGATTCCGGGCGACCTCACGCGGCTGTACCCGATCTGTTCGCCGGACGCGTCGGACTCCGCGTCGTTCGACGAGGTGCTGGAGCTGCTGCACCTCGGTGGCCGGCCACTGCCGCACGCGGTGCTGATGATGATTCCGGAGGCGTGGGAGAACCACGCCACCATGGACCCGGCGCGGCGCGCGTTCTACCAGTTCCACGCGAGCCTGATGGAGCCGTGGGACGGTCCGGCGTGCGTCACCTTCACCGACGGCACGCTCGTCGGCGCGGTGCTGGACCGCAACGGCCTGCGCCCCGCGCGCTGGTGGCAGACCGCCGACGGCCGCGTGGTGCTCGCCAGCGAGGCCGGTGTGCTCGACGTGGCTCCCGGCGACGTCGTAGCGAAGGGCCGCCTGAAGCCGGGCCGGATGTTCCTCGTGGACACCGAAGCCGGCCGCATCGTCTCCGACGACGAGGTGAAGTCCGCGCTCGCGGAGGAGCTGCCGTACGAGGGCTGGCTGCACGCCGGGCTGCTGAAGCTGGCCGACCTGCCCGACCGCGACCACGTGGTGCAGAGCCACGATTCCGTGCTGCGCCGCCAGCTCGCCTTCGGCTACACCGAGGAAGAGCTCAAGATCCTGCTCGCGCCGATGGCCGCCAAGGGCGCCGAGCCCATCGGGTCGATGGGCACCGACACCCCGGTCGCCGTGCTGTCGCAGCGTTCGCGACTGCTGTACGACTATTTCAAGCAGAACTTCGCGCAGGTCACCAACCCGCCGCTCGATGCGATCCGCGAAGAACTCGTCACGTCGATGTCGCGCATCATGGGTCCGGAGCGCAACCTGCTCGCGCCCGGCCCCGCGTCGTGCCGGCACCTGAACCTGCCCTACCCCGTGATCGACAACGACGAGCTCGCCAAGCTCATCCACGTCAACGACGACGGCGACCTGCCGGGCTTCGCGTGCAGTGTCCTATCCGGACTGTACGAAGTGGACGGTGGCGCCGAGGCGCTGGCCGCCGCGGTGGAGCGCGTGCGCCGCGAAGCGTCCGAGGCGATCGCCGCCGGGGCGCGCACGCTCGTGCTGTCCGACCGCGACTCCGACCACCGGATGGCGCCGATCCCGTCGCTGCTGCTGGTTTCCGCGGTGCACCACCACCTGGTGCGCACCAAGGAACGCCTGCGCGTCGCGCTCGTCGTGGAGACCGGTGACGCCCGCGAGGTGCACCACATCGCGGTGCTGCTGGGCTACGGCGCCGCCGCGGTGAACCCGTACCTCGCGTTCGAGACGATCGAGGACATGATCGCGCAGGGCGCGGTCACGGGGATCGAGCCGGGCAAGGCGATCCGCAATTACGTGCAGGCGCTCGTGAAGGGCGTCCTGAAGATCATGTCAAAGATGGGCATCTCCACCGTCGGCGCGTACACGGCGGCGCAGGTGTTCGAGTCGCTCGGCCTGAGCCAGGACCTGCTCGACGAGTACTTCACCGGCACGTCGTCGAAGCTCGGCGGCGTGGGGCTCGAGGTGCTCGCCGAAGAGGTCGCGGTGCGCCACCGCCGCGCCTACCCGGACAACCCGACCGACCGCGTCCACCGTGGACTCGACACCGGCGGCGAGTATGCCTACCGCCGCGAGGGCGAGCTGCACCTGTTCACACCGGAGACGGTGTTTCTGCTGCAGCACGCGTCGAAGACCGGCCGCGAAGAGGTCTACCGCAAATACACCGAAGAGGTGCACCGCCTCTACCGCGAGGGCGGCGCGCTGCGCGGGCTGTTCAAGTTCCGTGACGGCGAGCGCGAGCCGGTGCCGCTCGACGAGGTCGAGCCCGTGGAGGCGATCTTCAAGCGCTTCAACACCGGCGCCATGTCCTACGGCTCCATCTCGGCCGAGGCGCACGAGACGCTCGCCATCGCGATGAACCGCATCGGTGGCCGCTCCAACACCGGCGAGGGCGGCGAGGACCCGGAGCGCCTCTACGACCCCGAGCGGCGCAGCGCGATCAAGCAGGTCGCGAGTGGCCGGTTCGGCGTCACGAGCGAGTACCTGGTCAACGCGTCCGACATCCAGATCAAGATGGCGCAGGGCGCGAAGCCCGGTGAAGGCGGCCAGCTGCCACCCAACAAGGTGTACCCGTGGATCGCCCGCACCCGGCACTCGACGCCGGGCGTCGGGCTGATCTCGCCGCCGCCGCACCACGACATCTACTCCATCGAAGACCTGGCGCAGCTCATCCACGACCTGAAGAACGCCAACGAGCAGGCCCGCGTCCACGTGAAGCTGGTCTCCTCGCTCGGCGTCGGCACGGTCGCGGCGGGCGTGTCGAAGGCCCACGCCGACGTGGTGCTCATCTCCGGGCACGACGGCGGCACCGGTGCTGCCCCGATGAACTCGCTCAAGCACGTCGGCACCCCGTGGGAAATCGGCCTCGCCGAGACCCAGCAGACGTTGCTGCTCAACG
Source organism: Amycolatopsis sp. 2-15 (assembly GCF_030285625.1). NCBI lineage: Bacteria > Bacillati > Actinomycetota > Actinomycetes > Pseudonocardiales > Pseudonocardiaceae > Amycolatopsis > Amycolatopsis carbonis. The sequence continues at coordinate 9,222,737 of NZ_CP127294.1, read as the reverse complement.
GTTTGCGCGACCGCATCACCGTGCAGGTCGACGGCGCCATGAAGACCGGGCGCGACGTGGTGATCGCGGCGCTGCTCGGCGCCGAGGAGTACGGCTTCGCGACGGCCCCCCTCGTCGTCGCGGGCTGCGTGATGATGCGCGTGTGCCACCTCGACACCTGCCCGGTCGGCGTCGCGACGCAGAGCCCCGAGCTGCGCAAGCGTTACACCGGCCAGGTCGACCACGTCGTGCGCTTCTTCGAGTTCGTGGCCGAGGAGGTGAGGGAAACGCTGGCGCAGCTGGGGTTCCGCACCCTCGACGAGGCCATCGGGCACGCCGAGGTACTCGACACGGCCGAGGCCGAGGAACACTGGAAGTCGGCGGGGCTCGACCTGAAGCCGATCTTCGAGATGCCCACCGAGACCCCGTACGGCGGGGCGAAGCGGCGCGTGCGGGCCCAGGACCACGGCCTCGAGCACGCCCTGGACCGCACGCTCATCCAGCTGGCCGAGGCCGCGCTGGAGGACGCGCACCCGGTGCGGCTCGAGCTGCCGGTGCGCAACGTGAACCGCACCGTCGGCACGCTGCTGGGCTCGGAGATCACCCGCCGCTACGGCGGTGAGGGCCTGCCCGAGGACACGATCCACGTGCTGCTGACCGGTTCGGCCGGGCAGTCGCTGGGCGCGTTCCTGCCTCGTGGCATCACACTCGACATGGTCGGCGACGCCAACGACTACGTCGGCAAGGGTCTCTCGGGCGGCCGCATCATCGTGCGCCCCGACCCGGAAGCGATCTTCGCCGCCGAGCGCCAGACGATCGCGGGCAACACGCTCGCGTACGGCGCCACGGCCGGCGAGATGTTCCTGCGCGGCCAGGTGGGCGAACGTTTCTGCGTGCGCAACTCCGGCGCCACGGTCGTCGCCGAGGGCGTCGGCGACCACGCCTTCGAGTACATGACCGGCGGCCGGGCCGTGGTGCTCGGCCCGACGGGCCGCAACCTCGCGGCCGGCATGTCCGGCGGAACCGCGTATGTGCTCGACCTCGATCGCGCCAAGGTCAACGGTGACATGGTGGATCTGTCCGTGCCGGGTTCCGAGGACCTGGCGTGGCTCAAGCAGATCGTGCAGCAGCACCACGACCTCACCCGCTCGGCGGTGGCCGCGTCGCTCCTCGGCGACTGGACGCGGCGCTCGGCGGCTTTCACCAAGGTGATGCCGCGCGACTACCAGCGGGTCCTCGACACGGCGACGGCGGCTCGTGCCGCCGGCCGCGACGTCGACGAAGCGATCATGGAGGCCGCTCGTGGCTGACCCGACGGGTTTCATGAAATACCGGCGCGAAGAGCCGAAGAAGAAGGCCAAAGAGGACCGTCTCGCCTCGTGGGGCGAGGTCTACGCTGACGTGGAGCCGGCCCAGCGCAACGAAACCGTGCGCGCGCAGGCCTCCCGCTGCATGGACTGCGGTGTCCCGTTCTGCCACTCCGGTGGCTCGGGCTGCCCGCTCGGGAACCTGATCCCGGAGTGGAACGACCTCGTCCGCCGCGGCGACTGGGCCGCGGCGAGCGACCGGCTGCACGCCACCAACAACTTCCCCGAGTTCACCGGGAAGCTGTGCCCGGCGCCGTGCGAGGCGGGCTGCGTGCTGTCGATCTCGCCGCTGTCGGGCGGACCGGTGGCCATCAAGCGGGTGGAGGCGACGATCGCCGACCAGTCGTGGGAAGCCGGGTACGTGCAGGCGCAGGTGTCCGAGGTGTCCTCGGGCCGGCGCGTGGCCGTGGTCGGCTCCGGCCCGGCCGGGCTTGCCGCCGCGCAGCAGCTCACGCGCGCGGGCCACGAGGTCACGGTGTTCGAGCGCGACGACCGTCTCGGCGGCCTGCTGCGCTACGGCATCCCCGAGTTCAAGATGGAGAAGAAGGTCCTCGACCGGCGCCTCGCTCAGCTGCGCAAGGAAGGCACGCGGTTCGTCACCGGCTGCGAGGTCGGTGTGGACCTCACGGTGGAGGACCTGCGCGAGCAGTACGACGCGGTGGTGCTCGCCGTGGGCGCGCTGCGTGGCCGCGACGACCAGACCACCCCGGGCCGGGAGCTGCGCGGTGTCCACCTCGCGATGGAGCACCTCGTGCCGGCCAACCGGTTCGTGGAAGGCGACGGCCCGCCGGCGATCGACGCGGCCGGCAAACACGTGGTCGTGATCGGCGGCGGCGACACCGGCGCCGACTCTTACGGCACCGCCACCCGCCAGGGCGCGCTGTCGGTGACGCAGCTGGACCAGTACCCGGTGCCGCCGACGAGCCGCGACGACGACCGCTCGCCGTGGCCCACGTGGCCCTACATCCTGCGCACCTACCCGGCGCACGAGGAGGCCGGCGAGCGGAAGTTCGCCGTGGCCGTGAAGCGGTTCGTCGACGACGGCGCCGGCAACGTCAAGGCCCTTGAGCTGCAACAGGTCCGCGTGATGAAGGACCCGGAGACGGGCCGGCGCGAGGTCGTGCCGACCAGCGACGAGGTCGAGGTGCTGCCCGCCGATCTGGTGCTGCTGGCGATCGGCTTCGAAGGCGTGGAGCGGATGGCGCTGCTCGACGGCCTCGGTCTTTCCCTGACCCGGCGCGGCACGTTGTCGTGCGGCGCCGACTGGCAGACCGAGACGCCGGGCGTGTTCGTCTGCGGTGACGCCCACCGTGGCGCGTCGCTGGTGGTGTGGGCCATCGCCGAGGGCCGGTCCGTGGCCAACGCCGTGGACGCGTTCCTCATGGGTGATTCGGACCTGCCGGCTCCGGTGCATCCGACGGCTCTGCCGCTCGCGGTGGTCTGAGCCCCGGTTCTCCAGGCCCCACGTTCTGCAGGCCCCCAGCGCAATGGCGCGCTGGGGGCCTGTTTTTCACCGGTGCCACCGCGCGGGTGATCTACCCGGTACACACGGTGGTTTCCACTGACCGTCGAGAGTGGAACGGTCACCGGAAGCGCCAGTTCGCGCTCAGCGGCGGCGGTTTTTGGCGCTCCCCCTTTTCACCCGGTTTATCAAGCGGAGACTTTTTGGTGCCGCGAGCGCAGAATCGGGCCGCTCGGCTGCCCCGGCCAGATCCACAGTGGATCACCGGCGGCCGGCTCGCCGGCCGGGCGGAGAAGGAGTCGCCATGTCCACATCCGTGCGTACGACACTGCGGACCGCAGCGGTCTGCGCCTCGGTCGCGGCCATCGCCGTCGCCGGGGCACCCTGGTCGAGCGCCGCGTCGGCCGGCTTGAAGACCGTGGCCACGGGCTTGAGCAGCCCGCGGCACCTGACGATCCACGACGGCAAGGTCTACGTGGCCGAGGCCGGCCGTGGGGGCAGCGGGCCGTGCGTGGACGGACCGGAGGGAAAGGCCTGCTTTGGCAAGACCGGCGCCGTTTCGATCCTCGACCACGGCAAGGTGAAGCAGGTCGTGAGGAACCTGCCGTCCGCGGCGGGAATCGACGGCAGCGGTGGTGGCGGCCCGTCCGATGTGGAGTTCGCGCGGGGTGGGATGGCGATCCTCACCGAAGACATCGTGATCGACCCGAAGACCGGCGCCAACCCGTTCGGCCCGCAGGGCGAAGCGCTCGGCAAGCTCCTCTTCGCCGAGGGCAAGAAGCTGAAGCTGGGACCGGACTTCGCCGCCTTCGAGGCCAAGAACAACCCCGACAAGGGTGCCGGTGCGGGAGACGCGCCGGTCATCGACTCCAACCCGTTCGGCATGACCCGCTACCGCGGCGGGTTTGCCGTGGTCGACGCCGCGGGCAACGACCTGCTCTACGTCGACGGCCGCGGCAAGATCAGCGTGCTGGCCGTGTTCCCGGTCAAGATGGCGCCCGCGCCGCCCGCGCTGGGTCTGCCGCCGGGCACGAAGATCCCGATGCAGGCCGTGCCGACGTCGGTCGTCGTCGGTCCTGACGGCGCGCTGTACGTGTCCGAGCTCAGCAGCGTCGGCGTCGGCGTCGCGCGCGTCTGGCGCGTCGTGCCGGGCCGCATGCCGAAGATCTACGCCGACGGGCTCACCGCGCTCACCGACCTGGCGTTCGACCCCAAGGGCCGGCTGCTCGTGGTGACCTTCGCCAAGGACGGCATCGCCGCGCCACCCTCGGACGGCGTGCTGACGCGGATCGAGAAGAACGGCAAGAAGACCGTGCTCGCCTCCGCCGGCCTGGCCCAGGCCACCGGCCTCGCCCTCGACGGCGACGACGTGTACCTCGCCAACCACGGCACGTCGCCGAGCACCGGCAAACCGTCCGGCTCGATCGAGAAGCTGACGCTGCGCAACTGAGGCCCGGCTCCGGGAGGACGGATTCGCGTTCTCCCGGAGCCCGCCCTCGGCGGTGAGCGAAACGTGAAGCAGATTTCTCGTCGCGGCGTCCCGTCGCGTTGTGCCTGCCAGGACGAACCGGACGTGTGACCCGCACCGCCCTCTCGGAGCCGCGCGGGTGGCGAACCCTATCCTGGGAGCCGTGAACTGGACAGTGGACGTTCCCGTCGACACGCTTCCCGAGCTCCCGCCGCTTCCGCCTCAGCTGCGCGAACGCCTCGACGCGGCGCTGGCGCTGCCCGCCGCCCAGCAGCCCGAGTGGCCGGATGTCGAGCTGGCCAAGCGGGTGCGGGGCGTGCTGGAGAGCGTGCCGCCGATCACCGTGCCCGCCGAGATCGACCGGCTGCAGAGCCGGCTCGCGATGGTGGCGCGCGGCGAGGCCTTCCTGCTGCAGGGCGGGGACTGCGCCGAGACGTTCGAGTCCAACACCGAGCCCCACATCCGCGCCAACCTGCGCACGCTGCTGCAGATGGCCGTGGTCCTCACCTACGGCGCCAGCCTGCCCGTGGTGAAGATGGGCCGCATCGCCGGCCAGTACGCCAAGCCCCGCTCGGCGGCCACCGACGCACTGGGCCTGCCCGTGTACCGCGGCGACATCATCAACTCGCTGGTGCCCAAGCCCGAGCTGCGCGTGCCCGACCCGGGCCGCATGATCCGCGCGTACGCCAACGCGGGCGCCGCCATGAACCTGGTCCGCGCCCTCACCGGCGCCGGCATGGCGGACCTGCACCAGGTGCACGACTGGAACAAGGACTTCGTGTCGGCCTCCCCGGCGGCGCAGCGCTTCGAGGCGCTGGCCAACGAGATCGACCGCGGCCTGCGCTTCATGAACGCCTGCGGTGTCACCGACACGTCGCTGCAGTCCACGGAGATCTTCGCCAGCCACGAGGCCTTGCTGCTCGACTACGAGCGCGCCCTGCTGCGCCTGGACAACGCCGATGCGGCCAACCCCAAGCTGTACAACCTGTCCTCGCACTTCCTGTGGATCGGCGAGCGCACCCGCCAGCTCGACGGCGCGCACATCGCGTTCGCGGAGCTGCTGTCGAACCCGATCGGCCTCAAGATCGGCCCGACGACCACGCCCGAGCAGGCGCTGGAGTACGTCGAGCGCCTCGACCCCCGCCACGAAGAAGGCCGGCTCACGCTCATCTCGCGCATGGGCAACGGCAAGGTCCGCGAGGTGCTGCCCGCGATCGTCGAGAAGGTCGAGGCCTCGGGCCACAAGGTCATCTGGCAGTGCGACCCGATGCACGGCAACACGCACGAGTCGTCCACCGGCTACAAGACCCGCCACTTCGACCGCATCGTCGACGAGGTGCAGGGCTTCTTCGAGGTGCACCACAAACTCGGCACCTACCCGGGCGGCATCCACGTGGAACTCACGGGCGAAGACGTCACCGAATGCCTCGGCGGCGCCCAGGAAATCTCCGACGTCGACCTCTCCGGCCGCTACGAAACCGCCTGCGACCCGCGCCTGAACACGCAGCAGTCGCTCGAGCTGGCGTTCCTCGTGGCGGAGATGCTGCGGGGCTGAGTTCCTACACGGTGTTCAGCAGCGCCGCGGTCGACTTCAGCACCGCGTCGCGCAGGCCGCCGAGGTCGGGCACGGCCTCGGCGTTCGCCTGGAGTCCGATGTGGACGCCGTCGCGGTAGGTCGCGACGGCGATGCCCACGGCGTGGCGCGGGGCGAGCGGCACGAAGGGGTACACCTGCGCCAGCGGCGCGCCCGCGAGGGTGAGGCGGGCGGGCGGCAGGGGCACGGTGGTCACGACCAAGTCGAACAGCAGCGGCGCGGCCAGCCCGGCTGTTTTCGTGCCGACGCGGTGCAGCATCGTGGGCACGCGGTCGGCCAGCAGCGGGAACGCGCCGGCGCCCGGGCCGGGCCGGCGGCCTTGTTACGCGTCATCGCGCGGCGCACCACGTGCAGGCGCTCCACGGGGTCGTCCTCGCCGATGGGCAGGTGACACAAGTAACCGGACAGTTTGTTACCGCCGAGCTGGGCGTTCGCGCGTCCGCGCACGCTCACCGGGATCAGCGCCCGCAGCGTGCGCCCGTCGGCGCGTTTTCCGCGGTTGACCAGCCACTCCCGTAGCGCGCCGGCCAGTACGGCGAGCACGACGTCGTTGCTCGTGCCGCCGTGCGCGCGGCGGATGCGGCGGAGGTCGGCGGTGGGCAGCCGTACGAACCCCAGCCGACGCTCGGCCGACGCGGGCGCCGACACCGGCGAAAGCGGCGGCCGCGCGGCGCGGACGAGCGACGTGGCGATCCCGGCCGTCTCCCCGGCGTGCGCGAGGCTGTCCTTCACACTGTTCTTCACGCTGTGCAGCGCCGAACGCGGCCGCGGGATCGGCGCCGGCCCGGACGCTCGGGCGAGGGTGCGATCCGCGACGGCCAGGCCGTCGAGCAGGCCGACAGTCACCGCGTAGGCGCCTTCGCCGTCGGTGAGGGCGTGGTGCAGCTTGAGCAACACGGCGAAATCACCCTGAGGCAGCCCGGTCACCACCGTCAGGTCCCACAACGGACGGCCTGTGTCGAGCGGCTCGGCGATCCACCGCGCGGCGAAGTCCGCGAGCGGGTCGGGGTCGTACAGCGTGCTCAGCTCGTGGTGGTGGATGTGGTGCACCGCAACGAAATCCGGATCATCCGACCACGTCGCGGAACCGGGTGGAAACAGCTCGGTCCGCATTTTTCGGCGCAGCTGCGGCATTTTCTCCGCGCGTTCGGCCAGCAGCGCCGTGAGCTCCGCGCCATCGGCTCGCCCGCGAGAGGTGAACACCAGTACCGCACCCATGTGCATCGGCGCGGTTTCGCTTTCCAGACACAGGAACGCGACGTCGAGCGGGCTGAGCGGGGTGCGAACCATCGCGACCGTCCTCGTGCGGCGGGGGCAGGGGTGGGATGCGCCCCACGACACCACCTTGACATGACGGGAGGGTGGTTACTGTGTTTCGCCGGCGCTAACGACCCGCGGTTTCACTCACCCGGGTCACGCCACCTCCACGCCCGGCCACCCCGCCCCGGCTTCTGCGGCACGTCCTTCACCGACCTCGACGGCTGCGGCAACGGCCGCGAGGGCTGGGGGAGCGGCGCCGGCGAGCGCGGCGGCTCGGAGGTCTGCGACGACGGACCCGCCGCTGCGGGTGTGGGCAACGCGACCGTGGGGCTGTCGCCGGTGTCGACGTTGCGCTCGGGCCGCGGTGCCGGTTCGGAGGACCGCTGCACTGCATCGGCTGCTCCGGACACGGGCAGCGCGACTGTCGGGCTGTCGGTGTTGTTCTGTGGCGACTCCACGGGCTCGGCCGGCGACTCCGGTGGCACGGGCTCGGCCGCCAGCCCCGCGAGACCCGCCGGCGGTTGTGCGAGGGGCGCGTTGCCGGAACGGCTGGTGGGGGTGCGCCGAGGAAGGGGGCCGGCAGTGCCGGGTGGGCGCGGCATCGGCCGCTCGGGGCCGAGCGCGACGTTGCGGCGGGGGAGCAGCGAGGCCCCGCCGGCCAAGCGCGGGAGCAGCACCGAGGGGGACCGTTCCGGCTGAAGCTCACCGGGTGCGGTCACCGGCTGGGCGGCGTTGTCGGAGCTGTTGTTCTCGGTGGTGCCGGTGGCGTTGGGGCCTGGGAGTGGTGCTGCGCCGCCGGGATTGCGGGGTGGTTCTGCCGCATGGTCTTCGGCAGCGCCGAGGGCGGTGCGGTGGGGAAAGGCCTCGCCGGGTGGGGTCACTGGCTGCGTGGTGTTCTGGGAGTCGCTGTTCTCCGTGGTGCTCGCGGCGTTGGGGCCTGGGAGTGGTGCTGCGCCGCCGGGGTTGCGGGGTGGTTCTGCCGCGCGGTCTTCGGCAGCGCCGAGGGCGGTGCGGTGGGGAAACGGCTCGCCGGGTGCGGCGCTGTCGGCAGCGTCGCGGCGGGGAAGCGGCCCAGCGGACTCCGGGCTTCGCACCGGCAGCGCGCCGTCAGCCCCGGAAGTCGCTGAAGCCCCGGAAGCCGCTGAAGCTGTCGAAGTCGAAGTCGACGCCACACCAGAACCCGCGACCCTCACATGCCGCAGTGCCACCCCGTTACCCGGCCGCTTCGGCAGCCCCGGCCACAACTCCCCGGCCTCCACCGCGGCGGCCCGAATCGCCGCGCCGTCGAGTTCCGTGTGCGTTTCCTCGATGTCGCGGTCGAGCCACTGGACCACGAGCGTGAACGGCCCGTTGCCCGGCAGCGGCCACACGAAGATCTGGTGGTCCAGGTGGAACTGTGTCCCGCCGCCGCCCACGGCGCGCAGGATCGGCTGGGCCGGCTCGGAAGCCGACGGCACCGAGAGGGACTCCGAGCTGGCCCGGCGCCCGTCCGGGTACAGCACGCCGACGAGCAGCGCGTTGTAGTCCGGGATCCGCCGGTGGTCGATGAGCGAGCCGCTGCGGCCCTCCTGCAGGCTGTCGCGCGAGTACACGGCCAGCCGCAAAGTAAGCGCCGACGGCCAGACCTCGATGCCGCGCAGGGCGACGATCGTGCGTTCGGAACGGCCGAGCGGCCGCGCCCACGGCAGGAGCGTCGGGACGATGTGGTCGTTCGGCGGGCCCATCCACGGACGGCCCTCGTAGCCGAACAGCTCCTGCTCCCGCACGGGGAACAGGGGGCGTTCACGAGGACCGTCCGTGAAGAAGCTCATGGGCTACTCGCGCGGGGAGAGGTCGCCGTTCGACAGCGCCTGCTCCGCACCAGTGCCACCCGACGGCTTCGAGGGGCTGCCCATGGCGTCCATCAGCTGGCGGGCCAGGCCGAGGCCCGTACCGCCGAGCGACAACGCCTTGGTGAACATGTCCGACATCCCGTCCGCGCCGTTCAGGACCACCATGTGGTCGACGTTACCGAACGCCTTCGCGCCGGCCTCGACGATTTCCGGCCAACGTTCGGCCAGCTGCTGTGCTACCACAGCTTCCTGGTTCTCCGCCAGTGCCGCCGCTCGCGCCTTGATCGACTCGGCCTCCGCCAAACCGCGAGCCCGAGCCGACTCCGCCTCGGCGAGACCCTGGGCCTTCGCGGCTTCGGCCTCCGCCAGACCGCGAGCCTGGGCGGCCGCCGCCTCGGCTTCACCGGTGGCGCGCGTGGCCCCCGCCGACGCCTCGGCCCGGGCCTTCGTGGCCTGCGCCTCCGCGTCGGCGGCCGTCTTCACGCGCGTCGCGTCGGCCGCGGCTCGCAGCTCGGTCTCCTTGGCCTCGGCCTGCGCGCGGGCGATCTGGGCGTCGCGGTCGGCGTCGGCCGTCGTGCGGGTCTCGTACGCCTTCGCGTCGGCCGGCTTGCGGACCTGCGACTGCAGCCGCTGCTCGGCCAATGCGGCCTCCAGCTCGGCCGCCCGCGTCTCCTGGACCACGACTTCCTGCCGCGCCGTCGCCTCGGCCAGCGGGCCCGACTGGCTCGCCTTCGCCTTGGCCTGGTCGACCTCGGCCTGGTAGCCCGCCTGCTTGATCTGGCTCTCCCGCATCGCGCCCGCCTTCTGCGCGGCGGCCACCTGCTCGGCCTGCGTGGCCTCCTGGTCGCGCTGCGCCTCGGCGATGCGGGCCGAAGCGGCGATGGCCGCGGCGTGCGGCTTGCCGAGGTTGAGGATGTAGCCCGACTCGTCGTCGATCTCCTGGATTTGCAGCGAGTCGACGATCAGCCCCAGCTTGATCATCTCCGTCGCCGACGACTGGCGGACCTCCCCGGTCAGCGCGTCGCGGTTGTGGATCATCTCCTCGATGGTCAGCCCGCCCACGATCGAGCGCAGGTGGCCCGAGAACAGCTCGTGAATGGTGTCGTTCATGCCCTTCTGCTGGTCGAGGAAGCGGCGGGCGGCGTTGGCGATGGAGGCGTAGTCGTCGCCCACCTTGTAGATCACCACCGCGCGCACGGTCACGGGCAGGCCTTGCTTGGTCACGCACGAAACCTGCAGGTTGACGCCGCGCGTGTCCAGCGAGAGCCGCCGCGCGGTCTGGAAGCCGGGGATCACGTTGACGCCCCGGCCGGTCACGATCTTGAACCCGAGGCTGTCGGCGGTCTCGGTGCGCTCCACCCGGATCCCCCACCCGGAGATGATGAGCGCTTCGTTCGGCTCCGCGACCTTGTACAGGATCCGCAGCAGCCCGAACAGCACGATCACGGCGACGACCGCGATCACGACGATGAGCCAGATTTCCATAACTCCTCGCAGCCCGATTTTCGGTTGTTGGTAGCTCTTCGACGCCGCTAAGGCTTCAGCGGTTGCCACCGTTCGACGTAAACCGTGCGCGGGGGTTCGAAATCCACCACAAGGACCTGCGTGCCGGACGGGAAGCTCATCTCGGGGTCGGCCGCGTAGGCGTAGAAGGCCTCAGTGCCACCGCGGACGCTGAGCAGCACCTCACCGATCAAGCCGGGGCCGACGGCGCCCGTGACGCGGCCTCGATTGCCGATCATCCGCCGAAGCCCCGGATCTTCACCTTGGTGCCCTTCGGCACCAGCGAACCCGGTTGCGGATCCTGCTGGAAGACGAAGTTGAAGCCGCCACCGTGCCCACGGCCCCCGCCGCCGCCCTGCTTGTCGACGTCGAGCCCGGCCTGCTTGAGGATCTGCTCGGCCTCGTCGAACTGCTTGAACCGCACGTCGGGCACCTGCACGGCGTTGGAGACGAAGACCTTCACCTGCTTGCTGCCCGGCGAGTTCGCCGGCGGGTCCGTGCGGGTGACGCCGCCGGCCGGGATCGTCTGCGAGAACTCCTCGCCGCCGTCCACCGGCTGGAACCCGGCCTGCTGCAGCAGCTGGAACGCCTCGTCCTTCGGCCGGCCCGTGACGTCGGGCACCGGCGGGAGCGGTTCCGGGCCCTTCGACAGGACCACGGTGACCTGGCCGCCGATGTTCACCGGCGTGCCGGCCGCGGGGCTCACGCTCACGACGGTGCCCTGCGGTGCGGTGTCGCTGAACGCCGGCGTGCCTTGCGCGACGGTGAGCTGCTGGCCCTGGATCGCCTTCGTCGCGTCGGCGAGCGAAGCGCCGACCTGGATGTTCGGCACCACCGGCTTGCCCTTGGACACGACGACGGAGACGTTCGCGTCCTTCTCCAGCTGCGTGCCCTCGGCCGGCGTCACCTTGACCACGGTGTTGGCCGGCACGGTGTTGCTGAACTCCTGGCTGTACTGCGGGGTCAGGTTCGCCGCGCGCAGCTTGTCGCCGGCCTCGGCCTGCGTCAGGCCCACGAGCTTCGGCACGGCCGACGTCGTGGGCGCCGACTCGCTGAGGATGAACGCGAACGCGCCGATCAGTCCGCCCAGCACCAGCACGCCCACCGCGATCAGGGCGAACATCTTGCGCCGGTCTCGCGGCTTCGGCTCGTCGGCCGGCGGCCGCGGGCGGCGCGGCGGAGGCGGCGTGGCCGGCGGGGGCACCGCGACCTGCTGCGTCGGCATCGGCTGGCCCGCGGGCGGCGACGGCGGCGGCCCGACCGGGACGGCCCGGGTCAGCGCCCGCGTGCCTTGCGGACCGGAGACGGGCATCGTCTGCTCGGTCACCGGGATGCGCGGCATGGTGCGCTCGGTGTCGGACATGCGGTCACCGTCCGGCGGCGGGGGCACGGGCACCGGCACGATCGGCAGGCCCAGCTCCGCGCGCACGGCCTGCAGCTCGGCCAGGAACACGCCGGCGTCGGCCGGGCGCAGTTCGGGGTCGCGGCGGGTGGCGCGCAGGATGAGGTCGTCGAGTGCGGGCGGCAGGTCCGGCCGCTGCTCGCTGGGGCGCGGCACGTCGTCGTTCACATGCCGGTAGGCGACCGACAAGGCCGTGTCGCCGGTGTAGGGCGTCTGGCCGGTGAGCATCTCGTAGAGCAGGATCCCAGCCGAGTACACGTCGCCGCGGGCCCCGGTGACGCCCGTGGTGACCTGCTCGGGCGAGAGGTAGGCGACGGTGCCGAGGATGACGCTCGAGCTCGTGGTGCCCGCGCTGGCGACCGCGCGCACCAGGCCGAAGTCGCCGACCTTCACCACACCGCCCGACAGGGCGCCGCTGCTTCGGCCGATGAGCACGTTCTCGGGCTTCACGTCGCGGTGCACCAGGCCGGCGGCGTGCGCGGCGGCGAGGGCCGACAGCACGGGCTCGGCGATGCTCAGCGCGAGGGCGACGTCGAGCTTGCCCTGTTCGGACAGCAGGTCGCGCAGCGTGCCGCCGTCCACGAGCTCCATCACGAGGAACGCGAGCCCCGCGTCCTCGCCGGGCGGGACGTCGAAGCCCTGGTCGTGCACGGCCACCACGTTCGGGTGATGCAGCTGGGCGGCCGAGCGCGCTTCGCGCACGAAACGGTCCACGAACGAGCGGTCGTCGGCGAAGCGGGGATCCATGATCTTGATCGCGACCGCCCGGTCCAGCCGGGTGTCCATGCCCCGGTAGACCGACGACATCCCGCCCCGGGCGAGCAGCCTGTCCACGCGGTAGCGGCGTTCGAGCAGCGTGCCGACGAGGCTGGGGTGCGTGCGTGTCACGGCTGGTTATCGTACGGAACCACGCCCGCGTGGGTGAGGTGAGGAGGCGGGTCACCCGGGCGTACCAGTCGGGAAACCGGTCGAATGTGGCACAGTGTCACGTGTGAGTGGGATTCCTGTCGCCGATGACGTCCTCGACTCCGCTGTCACCGTCCTTCCCCTGAACCAGGTGGCGGCCGTGCTCGGGATCTCGTCCAACAAAGTGCGCCAGATGCTGCGCGACGGTCACCTGATCGCCGTGCGCCGCAAAGGCGATCTGTATGTGCCCAGCGATTTCTTCGTCAAAGACGGAGTGGTCAAGGGCCTGGCGGGCACCATCACGGTGCTCGCGGACTCGGGGTTCAGCCGCACCGAGATGCTGCGCTGGCTCTTCGCGACGGACGACACGCTGCCGGGCATGACCCCCGTCAACGCGCTGCGGACGAGCCACGGCACCGAGGTGAAGCGGCGCGCCCAAGCCATGGCTTTCTAGACTTTTCGCCCGATTCGCTCCGCGCTGGTACGACCACGCGGGGTAGCCGAACGCGGCCTGCCACCGGGCACGCGTCCCTTGTCCGGAAACGCCCGAAGGCCTCCCCGCTCGTGCGAGGAGGCCTTCGGCGAACTTCGTGCGTCAGCCGTTCTGCTTGTCGCGCCAGGCGACCCAGGTCTTGAGGGCCGTGAGGTCGTAGTCGGGACCGCCGACACCCACGGTGAACGTGCTCACGCCCAGCTCCACGAGCTTCGGGCCGAGCTCGTCCGGGTCGCCCTGCACACCGCAGGAGCGCTCGATCTCGCCCGGGTCGCGGCCGAGGTCGGCGCAGTGCTGGTCGAGGATCTTCACCTTGCGCTCGACGACCTCGGGGTCGCCGAAACCGTGCCAGATGTCGGCGTGCTTCGCGACGAGCTTGAGGGTCTTCTTCTCGCCGCCACCGCCGATGAGCACGGGGATCTTGCGCGTCGGCGCCGGGTTCAGCTTGCCCAGGCGGGATTCGATGCGCGGCAGCGATTCGGCGAGGTTGTCGAGGCGGCCGCCGGCGGTGCCGAACTCGTAGCCGTACTCGTCGTAGTCCTTCTCGAACCAGCCCGAGCCGATGCCGAGGATGAGCCGGCCGCCCGAGATGTGATCGACGGTGCGGGCCATGTCCGCGAGCAGTTCCGGGTTGCGGTAGCTGTTGCACGTGACCAGCGCGCCGATCTCGACCCGGGACGTCGACTCCGCCCAGGCGCCGAGCATGGTCCAGCACTCGAAGTGCATGCCGTCGGGGTCGCCGTAGAGCGGGTAGAAGTGGTCCCAGTTGAAGACGATGTCGGCGCCGATGTCCTCGGCCGCCGAGGCGGTGCGGCGGATGGTGTCGTAGTCGGCGTGCTGCGGCTGGAGCTGGAGCCCGATCCGCAGCCGCCGGTTCGAAGCGGAAGTCATGGCTCAGAGCCTACGCACGCGGCCGCGGGCCCACACAGCGAGCAGCTGCGGCAGGGCCACGGCCAGGCGGCGGCCCTTGCCGACGACGGCGCGCCGGTTGAGCACGTCGTAGTCCAGCGCCTCGATCTCGTCGAGGATGCCTTCGTAGAGCGTGATCGCCGTGCGCACGCAGGGCCGGGATTCGGGACGCAGCAAGGGAATCCCGGCTTCGGCCCGCCGGTACACCGCGCGGGCGCGCGACACCGCGACGGCCAGCGCGCGCCGCACGCGCGGATCGGGCAGCCCGCGCCGGCGTGATTCCACCAGCAGTTCGCGGTCCACGCAGAACGCTGAAAGTTCTTCCGTGGGCAGGTAAAGCCGGCCGCGGTCGAGGTCTTCGCCGATGTCGCGTAAGAAGTTCGTGAGCTGGAACGCTTCCCCGAGCGCCGCGGCGCTGGGTTCGGCTTCCGCCAAGGGAACGACGGTGCCGAACACCGGCAGCATCTGCAGCCCGATCACGCACGCCGAACCGTGGACGTACTCCGCCAGATCCGCATACGTGGCGTACTCGGTGACGGTGAGGTCCATCCGCATCGAGTGCAGGAACGCGTCCACGAGCTCGCGCCGGACGCCGTAGCGGCGCACGGTGTCGGCGAGCGCGGCCAGCACGGGATCGGCCGGCGCGCCGCCTTCGTAGACCTCGTCGACCATCCCGGCCACGTCGTCCAGCGCGGCTTTGGGATCCGTACCCGGTTCCGGGTTGTCCACGAGCTCGTCGGCCATGCGCGCGAAGCCGTACAGCGCGTGCGCGGCGGGCCGGGCCCGCGCGGGCAGCAGCCGGGTGGCGAGGAAGAAGGTGCGGCCGTGGTGGGCGTTGATGCGGCGGCATTCGGTGTACGCGGCCCGCAGGTCGGGGTCCGAGATGCCGGCTGCGTCCAGTTCAGTCACCGGCCGGTGATCCTTTCCGCGGCGAGACGTCCGGAGATCAGCACCGGCGGGATGCCGACGCCGGGGGTGGTGCCGCAGCCGGCGAGCACCACGTTGCCCGCGGCCCGCACGAGGTTGGCGGGCCGGAACGGCCCGGTCTGGGTGAATGTGTGGGCCAGCGAGAACGGTGTGCCCGCGGACAGCCCGCGCGCGGCCCAGTCGGCGGGCGTCACGACCTCGTCCACGATGAACTCGTCGCCGAACCCGGTGAGCCCGCGGGATTCCAGTGTGCGCAGCAGTTCCGCGCGGTAGGCCGGGCCGACGCGCGGCCAGTCGATGCGGCCGCGGCGCAGGTTCGGCGCGGGCGCGAGCACCGACACGATCTCGCCGCCGTCGCCCGCCAGCCCCGGTTCCGTCGCGGTGGGGCGCGTGACGAGCAGCGACGGATCGCTCATCAGCCGGCCTTCGCGCACGATCTCGGCGAACGTCCGGTCCCAGGCACGGCCGAAGAAGATCGTGTGGTGTCCCAGCTGCGGCCACGACCGCTTCGCGCGCCCGTGCAGGACCACGGCCGAAGGCGAGTAGCGCAACGGAAGCACGCGGCTGGGCCGGGCGCCCAGCAGTCGGTACGCGGTGCCGAGCTCGGTGGCGAGCACCACCGCGTCGCACTCGATCCGCTCGCCCGAGCGGGTCCGGACGGCCCGCACCCGCGACGACACCCGCTCCAGCCACGCGGCTTCGGTGCCGAAGCACAAGTCGGCGCCCGCTTTCGCGGCGGCCGCGGCCATCGCGCGCGCAACCGCGCCCATGCCGCCGCGCGGGTAGTAGACGCCGCCGACGGTGTCCATGTAGGCGATCACGCCGTACGCGCCGAGCGCCCGCGCCGGGTCCAGCCCCGCGTACAACGCTTGGAACGAGAACAGCCGCCGCACGCGTTCGTCGCGCAGGAACCGCGCGACTTTCGGGCCGAGGCGCCCGAACCCGCCCAGCGCGGCGAGCTTCACCAGCTCCGGGCGCGCCAGATCGAGCGGTGAATCGAAGTTGGCGCCGATGAAGTGGTCCTTCTGCGCCGCGTACAGGTCGGTGAGCCACCGCCGCAACGCGCGGTAGCCGGCCGCCTCGCGCGCGCCCGCGAACGCGCGGATCTCAGCCTCCATCGCTTCGCCGTCGGTGCGCAGCGCGAGCGTGCTGCCGTCGGCGAAGCGGGCGTGGTAGGCGGGGTCGAGCTTCGTGAGCGGCAGCGTGTCCGCCAGCGATTCGCCGACGGCGTGCAGGGCCTCGTCCACCAGCTCCGGCATGGTCAGCACGCTGGCGCCGGTGTCCACGGCGTTGGCGCCGAAGTCCAGCTGCCCGGCGCGCCCGCCCGGCACCTTGCCCTGCTCCAGCAGCGTCACGCGGCGGCCCGCGCCGAGCAGGTGCAGCGACGCCGAAAGGCCGGCCAGGCCCGCCCCGACCACCACCACGTGGTCGGTGGGCCCGGAGACGGTTTTGGTCACGAGGTCCGCCGCGTCGCCTTGCCGACGAGGTCGGCCAGCGCGGCCGGAGCCGGCTCGGCCAGGTGCGCGCGCTCGAGGGCGGCCATCGCAGAGGCGGTGAGGTCGTCGATGCGGTGCTCCACGGCGCCGACCGCGCCGACGCTCGTCAGGGCTTCGCGCACGGCGTCCACGGCCGTGTCGGACAGGTCGGCCTTGCCGATGGCGTCGGCGATCACCTTGGCGGCGGTGCGGTCGCCGCGTTCGTCGGCCAGCCGCAGGCCCAGGGCCACGAGCAGGGTGCGCTTGCCCTCGCGCAGGTCGTCGCCCGCGGGCTTGCCGGTCACCGACGGGTCGCCGAACACGCCGAGCAGGTCGTCGCGCAGCTGGAACGCCACGCCGACGTCGCCGCCGAACTCCAGCAGCGTGTCGACGAGCCGGTCGTCGGCCCCGGCGAGCGCGGCGCCCAGGTGCAGCGGTCGCTGCACGGTGTACGCGGCGGTCTTCAGCCGGTCGATGCGCAGCGCGGCCTCGGGCGACGCGTCGCCGACGGCCTGCGTGCGGACGTCGAGGTACTGCCCGGCGAGCACCTCCGTGCGCATGGCGCGCCAGGCCGGGCGGGCCTTCGCCAGCGTCTGCGCGGGCAGCGGGGCCTCGGCGAACATGTCGTCGGCCCACGCGAGCGCCAGGTCGCCGACGAGCACCGCCGTGGCCAGCCCGAACGTCGCCGGCGAACCCAGCCAGCCGTGGTCGGCGTGCACCTTGGCCGACGCGACGTGCACGGTCGGGTTGCCGCGGCGCGAGTCGGAGGAGTCGATGAGGTCGTCGTGGATCAGCGCGCACGCCTGGATCAGCTCGAGACTCGCCACAACCTGCAGCGCGCCCTCGGCGGCTTCGCCGGACGCCGCCCCGCCGGCGCCGCGCCAGCCCCACCACGCGAACGTCGGCCGGATGCGCTTGCCCCCGCACAGCACGAAGCCCGACAGCACGTCGATGCCCGCCGCGACACTCGGCTCCGTGCGCACGATCTCGTCGCCCGCACGGCCGAGGAACGCGGTCAGCGCCCGCTCGACGTGGGCAGGCAGATCGTCGTCGAAACCGGGCACGTCCATGCCGCCATCATCCGGGGCGCGGGCCCGGCCGGTGCCGCCGGGTGCCCCCGATGTGGCGCACGAGACGTCTGCTGCCGGGTGTGCTCGGCCGGTCGTGGGTGCGCACCGCGGCAGCGACCGGCCTCGTGCTCGTGGCCGGGTTCCGGCTGTGTTCCGGGCTGGGCCGGCTCAGCGGAGGCGAGCCGGCGCGCGGGCTTCGGTCCGCCTGGTCGAGCCCGCGATCGGGTGGCAGGTTGTTGCCCTGGGTCGAGCCGCCGGTCGCTTCAGCCTTCGTGGTGGGGCGACCGGCGACCGGCCTCAGGACCGCCCCGTCCAGAACTCGCCGGGCAGCCCTGCGGCGGTGAAATACGCGGCGGCCTCGGCCGGTTCCCGGCGCCGGTAGCCGTGCTCCAGCCGTCCGGCGTACCAGCCCTCGGCCAGGCGCCACAGGGCCGGGAGGTCGAGCACGGTGCCCTTCGCCATGCCCGTGCGGTCGGTCCATTCGTCCACACAGGACTCGCCGCAGAACAGGCGCTGCACGGAACAGGTGTGGCGTACGTCGTCCCACATCCGGGCCGTCGGAACGGGGAAGTGGGCGACCTGCGGGCCGTCCGGCGGCGCTTCGCGGCTCACGACCAGCGCCGTGGGCTCGGTGCAGCACGGGCAGCGTGTGGCGACGAGCACTTCGGGCTCGGCGGGCACCAGGTGCGGGATCGCGAACGAGTCCCACGCACAACCGCCCCACCACAGTGTGCGCTCGCCCATCACGGAGAACCCCAGCGGAATCGCCGCGAACGGGTGGGCCAGCACCACGTGCTCGCACACGTCGAGCACCAGGTGACGGGCGTCGGCGAGGCGGTGCAGCGCCTGCTTGGCCACGGCCAGCGAGCCGTGCGCCGCGTCGGCCAGCTCCGGCGCCGTGGGCGCGCGTCCGTGGGTGGCGAAGGCCCGGTACACGGCCACTCGCACGTCTTCGTCCCAGGCGGTGTCGTCTTCGCGGCTCATCGGTGGCTCCTCGCCGGAGGGTGCGAATCCGACGGTACCCGTGGCCAAGGCCACGCGCCGGGGCTCCCAGTGTCCGGTTTCGCCCACTAACATGTGCGTTCATGACGTCGGTGATCGAGCGGTTGCAGGGGGACGGGCCCCGGTTCTCCATCGAGTTCTTCCCGCCCCGCGACGAGGCCGACGAGGCTGTGCTGTGGCGCTCCGTCCGGGAGCTCGAGCCGCTGGACCCGGCGTATCTGTCGATCACCTACGGCGCGGGCGGCTCGAGCCGCGACGGCACGATCCGCAGCATCGCGCGCGTCGCCACCGAGACCACGCTCTGCCCGATGGCGCACCTGACCGCCGTCGACCACTCGGTGTCGGAGCTGCGCAACGTGATCGGCTGGTACGCGGCCGTCGGCGTGCGCAACATCCTGGCGCTGCGCGGAGACCCGGCCGGCGAGGTCTACGGCGACTGGGTGCCGCACCCCGAAGGTCTCACCTACGCCGAGGAGCTGGTGGAGCTCATCCGCTCGCTGGGCGACTTCTGCGTCGGCGTGTCGGCCTTCCCATACGGGCACCCGCGGTCGCCGGACCTGGAGTCGGACACCAAGTACCTCGTGCGGAAGTTCCGCGCCGGGGCCGATTTCGCCATCGCGCAGCTGTTCTTCGAGGCCGAGGACTTCCTACGGCTGCGCGACCGCGTGGCCGCCGCGGGCTGCGACGCGCTGGTGCTGCCCGGCATCATGCCGTTGACCACGCCGCGCACGTTGCACACCACGGTCAAGCTCTCCGGCGCGCCCGCGTCGCAGCGGCTGCTCGACCGGCTGGAGCCGCTTTCGGACGACCCGAAGGCGTTTCGCGCGGCCGGGATCGACGCCGTCACCGAACTGGGTGAGAAACTGCTCGCCGAAGGCGTGCCGGATCTGCACTTCTACACGTTCAACCGGTCCAAGGCCACGCGCGAGGTGGTCACGCGCCTCGGGCTCGTGCCGGCGCGCGCGTAAGTCCGTATCCCTGGCCGGCCCCAGGCCGGTACGGTTCGGCCCATGGCTTCCACCGAACAAAGCGTGCACGGGATTTCCGACCGGTACGTCGACGACTACGCGGCCGTGGACCCGGTCGCGGCCACCATGCTCGGCGTCGCGGGATACGACGACCAGCTCACCGACTACTCGCCCGCCGGCCACGCCGCCCGGGCCGCGCTGGCGGCGAAGGCGCTCGCGGACGTCAGCGCCGCCGAGCCCGCCGACGCGGGGGAGCGGGTCGCGAAGGCGGTGTTCACCGAGCGCGTGGGCCTGGACGTGGAGATCCACGACACCGGCCTCGACGTCGCCGCGCTGAACGTGATCGCGAGCCCGGTGCAGGACCTGCGCATGGTGTTCGACCTGATGCCGATGGACACACCCGAGCAGTGGGCCGACATCGCGGCCCGCCTGAAGAAGGTGCCCGAGGCGCTCGCGGGGATGCGCGCGTCGCTGCTGACCGCGGCCGACGCCGGGCGCGTTTCGGCGCTGCGGCAGGTCGGCAAGGTCGCCGAGCAGTGCGACACCTACGCCGGCCTCGGCGAGGGGCCGAGCTTCTTCGCCGGCCTCGTGGGCAACGCGGGCGAGGTGGGTGCCGCGTTGTCCGGCGACCTGCAGGCGGGCGCCCGCGCGGCCGACGAGGCGTTCGCGGAGTTCGCCGGCTTCCTGCGCGCCGAGCTCGCGCCGAAGGCCCCGGCCAAGGACGCCGTGGGCGAGGACGTCTACCGGCTGTGGTCGCGGTACTTCATCGGCGCGGAGCTGGATCTGCGCGAGGCCTACGAGTGGGGCTGGCACGAGTTCGCCCGCATCGAAACCGAGATGCGCGCGGTGGCCGAGCGGATCCGCCCGGGCACGTCCGTCGCGGAGGCCGCCGAGGTGCTCGACGCCGACCCGCGCTACCGCGTGCAGGGCCGTCCGCAGTTCGAGGCCTGGATGCAGTCCCTGTCCGACGAGGCCCTGAAGTCCTTGCGCGGCAAGCACTTCGACATCCCCGACCGGCTCATGGCGCTGGAGTGCCGGATCGCCCCGCCGGGCGGCGGCGTCGGCGCGTACTACACCGGGCCGAGCGAGGACTTCACCCGTCCCGGGCGGATGTGGTGGTCGCTGCCGGCGGACAAGGACGAGTTCACCACCTGGCGCGAAGTGTCCACTGTGTACCACGAGGGCGTGCCGGGCCACCACCTGCAGATCGCGACGGCCGTGAACCAGGCCGCGTCGCTCAACAAGTACCAGCGGCTCATGACCTTCATTTCCGCCCACGGCGAGGGCTGGGCACTGTATTCCGAGCGCCTCATGCAGGAGCTCGGGTATCTGTCGGACGACGGCAACCTGCTGGGGATGCTTTCGGAGCAACTGTTCCGCGCCGCCCGCGTCGTCGTCGACCTCGGCATGCACCTGGAACTCGAGATTCCTCGCGGCACGGGCTTCCACGAGGGCTCGCGCTGGACCCCGGACCTCGGCCTGGAGTTCATGCTCACCCGCACCATCACCGACCAGGCCCACGTCCGCGACGAGATCGACCGCTACCTCGGCTGGCCCGGCCAGGCCCCCGCGTACAAACTCGGCGAACGCCTGTGGCTCGCCGCCCGCGACGACGCCCGCCGGCGGCTGGGGGATGCCTTCGACATCAAGCAGTTCCACACCCGCGCGCTGGAGATGGGCGGGATGGGGCTGGACACGTTGCGGGAGCAGCTGGCTTTGCTGAGCTGAGTTTCTCCGGTTCGCTGGCTCCGGGTCTCGGCCGCTCGCCGGTTTCGGCTCGACTTTCTCCGTGTTCAGCCAGCCGCTGGGAGTTCTCCTTGCGCAGCCCCGAATTCCCGAGTTGTCCACGGCTCCTCTGAGTTGTGGACAACTCGGCCCCAGCTCGGCTCGACGCCGGGTTTTGTCGGTGGGGGCCGATAGAATGGACATGGGGACGCCCCCCTCAGGGAGGGCGGGGGGTGTCTGCCGCGGGTGGTGGCCCTCCAATCGGGCTACCAGCACCATCTTCTGTTCCGCCGCCCCAAAATCCGTGGCGCCACCACCACTCCACCCCCTAAACTCCGCCCCGTGCACCGGATCTTCCTCGTCACCCCACCGCCCGCGCTCTGAGCGGGGTGGTGTCCGCCGCGGGTGAGTCCCCCAGGGACCCCGCGGCTGATCAGTGCTGCACAAAAGCGAAAAACCGCCCCGCGTCGTCGATGTCCGGAATCCTTCGACGCTGGAGCGTTGTCCATGTCTGTTGTCCTGTCCGAGCGCGCCCGCGGGTCGGTCGCGCTGGTTGTCGCCGGGGTGTTGTGGGGGACCGGGGGGTTGGCCGGGTCGTTGCTCGGGCAGCTCGCCGGGTTGCCTCCGCTGGCCGTCGCCGCGTATCGGTTGCTGCTGGGAGGGGCGGCGGCGATCGCGGTGTCCGGCAAGGGGATTCCGCGAACCCGCGCGCAAATCAAGCGGGTGCTTGTCGTCGGCGCGTTGTTCGCGTTCTTCCAGACGACCTACTTCGCCGCCGTCGCGCTCGGGTCCGTCGCCACGGCGACCATGACCACCATCGGCGCCGCACCCGTGATGCTCACCGTCGCCACGGTGGTCCGGAAGCGCCGGGCACCGCGGTCCTGGACCCTGCTGTCGGTCGTCGGCTCCCTGATCGGCCTGGTGCTGCTGTCCTGGACGCCCCACGCCGAAACCTCGAAAGCAGCCATCGTCCTGGCCCTCGCCGCGGCCGCCGGGTTCGCGATCCTCACCACCCGCCCGGTCGACGATCCCCTGGCCACCACCGCGTACGGCTGCCTCACCGGCGGCCTCCTGCTCACCCCGGCCGCCCTCACGCTGGGCATGGCGCTGCCCGCCCGGACCGACGTGCTGCTCGTCGCCGTCTACTTCGGCGTCGTGCCGACGGCGCTCGCGTACGCCGCGTACTTCAAGGGCCTCACCATGGCCCACCCCGTGCTCGGTGCGCTGTCGGCGCTGCTGGAACCGCTCACGGCGACGATCCTGTCCGTCGCCTTCCTCCACGAGCACCTGAGCCCGCAGGCCTGGGGCGGCGCGGCCCTGCTGACCGCGGCCCTGGCCGTCGGCTACTGGCGCCCGGAACCTAGTTCGGGTCGAGCGGCAGCGGACGGCCGAGGATCGCGAACGGACGCGGATCGCCCGTGAACTGGTAGTCGCGCAGCACGTCGACGAAGCCGGTGCGCCGGTAGAGCTTCCACGCCCGGCTGGTGCCTTCGGGCGTGGACAGCAGCACGTTGGCGTTGCCGACTCCGTCGAGCAGCCGGCGCAGCAGGTCCTCGCCGATCTGCTTGCCCTGGTTCTCGGGGCGCACGTGGATCTCGGTGAGCTCGAAGTAGTCGCTCATCCACCGCTCGGCCTCCTCGGGGCCGGAGCGGCGGGTGAGGCCGTGGCGCACCTGCTCGTGCCACCACTGCCCGGCGCGGCCCTTGTACCCGTAGGCGAGGCCGAGCAGCACGTCGTCGGCGTCGAGGGCGGCCATGCAGCGCCAGCCCTCGCGCAACGCGTGGGTGAGCCACATCGGCGCGCGCTGCTCGGCGGTGCCTTCGGGGTACTGCATGGCCTTCACGTAGATGGCCAGCGCTTCGGGCAGGCGTGTGCGGAACTCGTCCGCGGACAACTGCACGTATCGGGAACACCCGGAGGACATGGCGGTCACGGCTGTCCATCCTGCACTCCCGCCGCGAGCGCGCCCGGGGTGCCCCCGGTCAGCTCGACGAGCCCGTCGAACGTCGTCGGGAACACCGACTTCGGGTGCCCGGCCGCGGCCCACACCTCGTCGTAGGCGCGCAGGGCCGTGTCCACGAGCGTCACGAGCCGCCGGGGGTGCCCGACGGGGGCGACGCCGCCGATGGGCTGGCCGGTGTGCTCGCGCACGAAGTCCGCGTCGGCCTTGCCCACCTCGGCGAGGCCGGCGAGCGCGGCCAGGCGGGCCGGGTCGGCGCGGTGCGCGCCGGAGGTGAGGGCGAGCAGGGCCGTCTCCTCGCCGCCGGTCGTGCGGGCGCGGAACACGAGGCTGTTGGCGATCGCGCCGACCTCGACCCCGAGCGCTTCGGCGGCCTGGGCCGCGGTGCGGACCTCGGCCGGCAACACGCGCACACCCTCGGCGGCGGCCTGCTGGCCTGCTTCGCCCAGAGCGGCTGTGACCTTGGCGACGGCGGGATGGTCGAGGGAGCTCATGCCGTTATGAGACCACGCCGACGGCACCGTGTCCCGCACCACGTCCCCGGATTCCACCGGCGGGGTTGAGAGAACGCGGCACCGGGGGTTACTCTGGAAATCGTTCGAACAGACGTTCGACATCCGGTGAGTGTTCACCGGTCGGTGCCCGGCGAGGGGCGGGGGAAGCGCCCCGCAGCCGGGCACCGGCCGGACTCGCCCGAGCGGGAGGAGGGTCGTCATGTCCGTCTCGGTCGTGTCCCCTGACCCCGGGCAGCCTCAGCTGCCCCTGTCGCTGCGCCCGCCGGCACCCCCGGCGGCGGCCACCCTGCTCGCCCAGGCCAAGCGCGGCCTGGCCGACGCCGAAAACGAACGTGATCCCGCCGAGCGGTTCATCGGCGCCTACCTCTCGGCGCTGCGCGGTGCGGCGGCGGTGCTCGCCGTGCGCGGGCGGCCGCGCCGGGGTCGCGGCCGTCCGGCCAGCGGCTGGGTGCTGCTCGACGCCGTGGCGCCGGAGCTGCAGGAGTGGTCTGCCTTTTTCGCAGCCAACTCGGCCACGCGCGCGGCCGCCGAAGCCGGCATCACGGGCAAGGTCACGGCCGAGTCGGCCGCGAACTTGCTGCGCGCCACCGGTCTGTTCCTCGAGCTGGTCCGCCGGCTCGTCCACGGCCTGCCCATCTCCGGCGAAGCCCATGTCGCGTGAGCTCGGCCCGGTCGACCACGGCCGGTTGCTCGAAGTGCTGGAGATCGAAGCGCGCGTGCTGGGGGAGGTGGCGCACACGGCGTCGGCCGAGGCGCCGGTGCCCACGGCCCCCGGCTGGACGCTGGGGGAGCTGCTGCGTCACGTCGGCAGCGTCCACCGCGTCACCCTCGGCTGGCTGCGCGAGGGCCACAAGCCCGCGCAGTGGCAGCGCTTCCCGCACCAGGAAGAAACCGTCGCGGAGTACTACGCCTCGGGCCGCGACGCACTGATCGCCGAACTGGCCGCCCACGACCCGGCCGACCACGCCGCTACCTGGTGGTCCGCCGATCCCACCTACGGCTTCTGGCGCCGCCGCACGCTCCACGAAACACTCGTGCACCGCGTCGACGTCGAGCGCGCCGCGGGCGTCGACCACCCGGCTGTGGCCGCCGACCTCGCCACCGACGGCGTCGACGAGGTGCTCACCCTGTACTTCGGCCACAAGCTCGCCCTGCTCGGCCTCACCGGCACCCGCCACGGCACCGTCGGCATCCAGACCGGCGGACACAGCTGGATCGCCCGTGCCGGCCCCGAAACCATGGACGCGTGGCGCTGCTCGCCCGAGGAGGCCCGGTCCGCCGACGAGCTCGTCAGCGGCGACCCGGCCAACGTCTACCTCTGGCTGTGGGGCCGCGCCGCCCCGACCGCCGTTGTCTCCTCGCGCGGCCACGACCTGGCCGCCCAGCTCTGGGCCTTGCTGCGGCTGGCCACCCGCTGAACCGGAAAGTGGGGAAGCTTCCCCGGTTCCTGTCGGTGGCTCCCGCTACCTTCGTCCCATGACGACGCCGTCCGCCCTCACCGTCGATGCGGCGCGGCCCCTGGACCTTGCCGGGTTCTGGGCCGCGCTGCTCGGCTGGCAGCGGCACGGCCCGGTCGTGGGGCCCCCGGACGCCGACGGCTGCGAGTTCACCCTCGTCTTCGTCCCCGAAACGGCCGCCAAGACGCACAAGAACCGGCTCCACCTCGACCTGGCCGGTCGCACCCTCGACCACCAGCGCGAGGTGGTCGCCCATGCCCTGGCGCTCGGTGCGCGGCTCCTGGACGTCGGTCAGGGTGCCGTCCCCTGGGTGGTCCTCGCCGATCCTCAGGGCAACGAGTTCTGCGTCCTGGAGCCCCGCCCCGAGTATGCCGACACGGGCGCTCTCGCCGCGCTCGTCGTCGATTCCCATGATCCCGCTCGCCTCGCCGCTTTCTGGTCGGCGTTGATCGGGTGGCCGGTCACGTCGACCCGCCCGGAGATCACCGGCCTGCGCAGCCCTTCGGGCCGCGGACCGGCGATCGAGTTCCTGCTCTCGTCGGACACCAAACACGGCCGCAACCGCCTGCGCCCCGCCCTGGGCCCGCCGACGCCCGGCGAGCCCGGCGACGCCGCAGACCCCGAGGGCAACGAGTACTCGCGCACTCCTCGAGCCTGAGGAAAAGATCGAAAACAACTCCGAATCGTGGCCGGGATCACTTTCCGTCGCCTGGTCGGCCGAATCGCTTCCTGAAAGTGCACAGTTTCCGGGTACGGTCGGGAGGCTGCCTCGGCGAGTCGAGTTCGGGCTTTCCGAAAACTGATCCGCGAAGCTACTGTGGCCATCGATTTTGGTAAAAATTTTCAGGCTTCGAGGGATGGCTTGACGAACGAAGATCGTGATCGGAATGTCCGGGAGTTCGGGCGCGATTTACGGTGTGCGGCTGCTCGAGGTGCTGCGGACGGCCGAGGATGTCGAGACCCACCTTGTGGTCAGTGACTGGGCAGGAAAGAACATCGAGTGCGAGACCGAATACGACCTCGACTCGGTCAAGTCCCTGGCGGACGCCGTTTATGACGTCCGGGACATGGGCGCGGCGATCTCGAGTGGATCATTCCTGGTCAACGGAATGATCATCGCGCCCTGCTCGGTCAAAACACTTTCCTCGGTGGCGAACGCGTACAACGACAACCTCCTCACCCGTGCCGCGGACATTCAGCTGAAAGACCGGCGAAAGCTGGTTCTGCTGTTTCGCGAAACGCCGCTGAACCGCACGCACCTCAGGTTGATGCTGGACGTGACCGACGCCGGGGGAGTGGTCATGCCGCCGGTGCCGTCGATGTACCACGCCCCGAAAACCGTGGACGACATCGTGAACCACACCGTGCAGCGGGCGCTCGACCAGTTCGGGATCGAGAAGGGACTCTTCACGCGCTGGCGCGGCCTGCCCGCGCACGGGGCGTGACCGAGCGCTGGTGTCCGTCGAACAGGAGGGAAGTCGCGTGGAACTCGCCGAAGTGGTGCGCGGAAGACGCACGTTCCGGAAGTTCACCTCGGAGCCGGTGTCGCGTGAAGTCCTGGAGCGTGTGATCGAGCTGGGTTTCTGGGCGCCGTCGGCCGGTGACGCCCGGTCCCACGTCTTCGCCGTCGTGGGTGGTGAGAAGCGGAACGAGATCCAGGAGATCGTACGCGGTGCGATCGACGATGTCCGGCGCCTGGTGGAGAAGGAGTTCGCGGCCAACCGCCCGCTGGTGGAGGAGATCGTGGACTTCTACGTGGACTTCGGGTCGGCTCCGGTGCTGATCCTGGCCTACGCCGGCAAGTTCGTCGACGGCGAGGACGATGTCGCGAGTGTGTCCGCGGCGATCCAGAACGTGCTTCTCGGCGCGTATGAGGAAGGCCTGGGAACCGCGTGGGCCGGCCGCACGAGCATGTGTTCGGCCGAAATCAGTGCTGCGGTGGGCATCGCCGACCGCACGCTCGTGGGGATCCTCCCCATCGGATATCCGCGGGTCCTTCCCGGGCCGCGGGCGCAGAAAGAGGGGGACGTGCGATGGCTGGGTCTCTGAACTCGGTTTCCACAGTGGACCTGCGGGTGGGCGGCCGTGAGCGGGACGAGCTCGTCTCGAACCGCGTCGACGGTTCGTTCACCGAGCTCGGCCTCCTGCCGGCCACCGGGCACGGCGTCGGGACGGAGTCCCTGTCGCGGGCGTTCCGCGCGGCGCAGGACTTCTTCGACCTGCCGAAGGCGGAAAAGGAGTCGTTCGCCCCCGCGGCCGGCGAGTTCCTGGGCTACTCAGGGCTGTCGACGGTGCGCGGCTCGACGACGTCGAGCTCTCCGCCCGACCTCAAGGAACGCTTCGCGATCGGTTCGAGCGGCAGCGCGCCCTGCGACAGCACCACCGAAGCGGCGCGGCGCCACGATGAGCTGGTGGCCGCTCTTCGCACCCGCTACGACGAGATGGAGCAGCTGACCAAGCACGTGCTGCGCGCGTTGACCCTCCCCCTGGGGGTCGACGCGGACTACTTCACCGCCAAGACGAACCACAGTGCGAGCTACCTCGTGGCCATCGACTACCCCGCGCTCGGCGACGACGCCTGGGCCTCCGACCGGATCCGCGCGAGCGCGCACAAGGATCGCTCGTGCCTCACGGTCCTGGCCGTCGCGGGGGAAGAACCGTCGGGCTTGCAGGTCCAGCTACCCGACGGCACGTGGGAAGACGTCGCGGTCCCGCCGGACGTGCTGGCCCTCAACGTCGGCAGCATGCTCACCCAGTGGACCGGCGGCCGCTGGCCGGCGCCGATGCACCGCGTCCGCAACCCGCGCCCGGACGGGCGGCCGCTCGGCGGCAAAGCCTGGCCTTCTTCTTCAACCCGAACCCGGACGTCCTGCTCGCCCCCATCACCCCCGCGGACACCGCGCCACCGGCAACCGACGCGATCACCGTCGGCGAGTTCCTCCGCACGATGCTGGAGTCGCACTCGCGGGGAAGCCGGTCCTGAAGGCGGTCCCGACCGCGGCTTCACCGCCCGACAGGTTCCGCCGGCTCCTGCGGCCGCCCCCGCGGCCGCAGCGCCTCGGCCGCGAACATCCGGTGCAGCAGCTGGATCGCGACCGAACCCTCGCCCACCGCCGACGCCACCCGCTTCACCGAACCGTGCCGCACGTCGCCCGCCGCGAACACGCCGGGCAGGCTCGTCTCCAGTGGCAACGGGTCCCGCGAGAGCGGCCAGGCGCGCAGGTCCGGGCCCGTCACGACGAAGCCGCGGTCGTCCCGCTCGACTTCCGGCGGTAGCCAGCCCGTGTGCGGGTGCGCCCCGATCATGACGAACAACCCGTCGGCGGCCACGGTCTCCTCGCGCTCGGTCAGCCGGTCGCGAAGCACGAGGTGCTCCAGCCATCCGTTGCCCCCTCCACCGGCGATCTCGGTGGCGAGCCGCACCTCCAGCCGCGGGGTGGCCTCTATCTCCCGGGCGAGGTAGTGCGACATGCCCGCGCCCAGCGACCGGCCGCGGACCAGGAGCGTGACCTGCCTGGCGTACCGCGCCAGGTACAACGCGGCCTGGCCGGCCGAGTTCCCGCCGCCGACGACGTAGACCTCGCGGTCGGCGACGCCGGGCGCCTCGGACGCCGGACCGCCGTAGTAGACGCCGGCCCCGTTCAACGCTTCCAGAGCCGGCACGCCCAGCCGGTGGTAGGTGGCGCCCAGCGCGAGCAACACCGCGCGCGACCGCACCCGCGTGCCGTTGGAGAGCGTGATCGCGAGCTCGTCCTCGCGCCGCAGTTCGGCCGCTCGCTGCATGAACACGAACTTCGCCCCGAACACCCACGACTGGTCGTACGCCTGCTGCGCCAGCCGGCGGCCGCTGACGCCGCGGGGGAAACCGAGGTAGTTGCGGATCAGTGAGCTGGACGTCGCCTGGCCCCCGAGCCCGCCCTCGTCGACGACCAGCGTGCCGAACCCTTCCGACGCGCCGTACATGGCCGCCGACAGCCCGGCCGGCCCGGCGCCGACGATCACGAGGTCGAACTCCATGCGGTCCGGGTTGACCGGTGCGCCCGAGGCCACGGCGATGTCGGCGTCGGTGGGGTTGCGCAGGACCGTGCCGTCGGGGAAGACGACGATCGGGAGCTCGCCCGGCCCGGCCCGGGCGATGCGGGCGCGTCCTTCGCTCGAGTCGGCCAGGGAGAACGAGTGCGGGAACGCGCACCGCCCGAGGACTTCCCGCAGCTGGTACGCGCGGCCGGCCCAGGAGTCGCCGACCACGTGGATCGTGTAGGGCGACGTGCGCCGCAGCTCGGTCCATTCGAGCAGCAGGTTCGAGATCGCGTGGTGGAAGACCTCGTCCGGCGCGGCCAGCGGCCGGAGCACGTAGTGGTCGATGTGGCCACGTGCGATCGCGTCGAAGATCGCCTCGCCCGTGGCCCGGTCTCCCCATTCGCCCCACGCGATCAGCAGCCCGCGTTTCGCGTGCGGGTGCAGCCGGCGCGCCTGGGCCAGCAATTCGCCGCCCGTCGTACCGGAAAGCCGTTGACCGGCCAGCACGAGCGTGACGTCTTCGCCGGCCGCGGCGAGTTCTTCGAGCAGCGCCAACGCTTCCGGCGCCGAGGAAAGGCACACGACGCGGTAGTGGCGGGCGTAGCGGTCGCGTAGTTCCCGTTCGACGTCACGCAGCGCATCCGCGTTCTCGTCGACGGCGAGAAGCACGGCGCCGGACATGCACCCGACAGTAACGGCGATCCACGCCCGCGCGAACGCGTCGTTTTTCAAGGACGGCAGTCAGGCCCGGAACACGAACACCCCGCCGTCCTCGCCGTGCCGCGGCCACCCTGGGTCACCGGTCGCGGCGAACGCCACCCACGCCGCCTGCACCCGATCGGCCAGCTCGCGCGGCGGCGTCGGCCCTTCGAGACCGGACAACCCGAGGTTGCCGAACACGAACCCCAGCTCCAGTCCGTGCGCCGCGCCCACCCCGGGCAACGGCGAGGGCCACGCGAACTCGTACACGAACGCCGGCCGCGCCCGCGCGATCTCCGAGACCGGACGGCGGAACAGGGCGTCGGTCAGCACGTCGGCGTAGAGCTCGACCGGCGTGGTCCCTTCGGGAGTGGCTTCCACCGCGAGACCCAGCCGTCCCAGCAACTCCCTCACGTCGGAATGCGAGACACCGTCCGGGAGCGACGCGCCGGCCAGCGCCAGCAGTTCGTCGGCGTTGGTGCCGATCAGGAGATCCACCTCGCCGCCGCGCACGACGACGTCGAACGGCGGCTCGGCCAGCACGTCGGCGTCGACCACCGGCAGGAACGGCTGCGCGGCGGCCACGGTCGTCGCGCCCCAGCGAGCGGGGTCGAGGTCGGCCGTGAGGTCCGTGACGGCCGCCGTCGACAGCGCGGCGAGCTTCTCCGGCGCGACGCGCGCGAACCCTGCCGCCGTCGGCTCCACGCCGGCCGCGCGTGCGATCTCGCCGGTGACCAGAAGCGCGTCGGACGCGGAAAGCGCGGCCCGCGCGCTGGCGCTCTGCACGATCGCCCGCCGGAACAGGCCGCGGTCCATCGCCACGTGCGCCAGCGTCGCGCCCGCGCCCGCCGACGTGCCGAACAACGTCACCGCGCCCGGGTCGCCGCCGAACGCCGCGATCCCGGAGCGCACCCACTCCAGTGCCGCGACCTGGTCGAGCAGCGCGCGGTTCGCGACGGCGTCCGGCAAGAGCGCGAAGCCTTCCGCGCCGAGCCGGAAGTTCACCGACACGAACACGACCCCGCGCCGCGCGAACGCCGCTCCGTCGTAGATCGGCATCGCCGACGAACCGGTGACGTTCGAGCCGCCGTGCAGCCACACCAGCACCGGCAGGCCCGCCGCGTCCGGATCGGGCGTCCACACGTTGAGGTTGAGGCAGCCCGGCCCCTCGACCACCGGCTCCGCCAGGAACGAACCCGGCAACGGCACCGAAGGCGCGGTCGGTCCGAACTCGAGCGCGTCCCGCACGCCGTCCCACGCCTCGGGCGGGCGCGGAGCCCGGAACCGCGCCTCGCCGAACGGCGCGGCCGCGTAAGGGATGCCGAGGAATCGCGCGACGCCTTCGCGCACGCTGCCCCGCACCCGGCCGTACGGGGTGGTGACGACGGGATCGGTCATCTCTCCATCGTTACCAGTGCCCGGCCCGCACCGGGGCGCGGCTGCCCGAATCGCCAGGGATTCCTGTCCCGAACGCACGAAGCCCCCGGCCGGCGGGAAGCCGGCCGGGGGCCCGTGTCACTGATCAACCGGAAACTCAGCCGTCCGACTCGGCCGACGGGATGAACGCGCCCGGCACCTGGTCCGGTGAGAACACCTTGTTCTCACCGGGGTACGGGGTCTTGAACCCGTGCGTCTGATACCACGTGAAGTGGTTCATCTGCGCGGGGTTCGCGTAGTCCGCCGTCGCGTTCGGACCGGTCAGGCGCTGATTCTTCTGCCACGCCGACCACTGCGAAGCGACCTGCTGCTTGTCCGCCGGCACCGCGGTGTCGGGCTGGACGGAGGCGAACTGCGGAGCCACCACGTCCGGACCGCACGACGGCTGCGTCGCGAGGCCGCCCGTGAGCGAAGTGCGGTTCGCCACCGCGTTGAACGGCGTCAGGTTCGGCTTGGCCGTGAAGGCACTCGCCATCGGCGTGGCCGCGCTGTCCTTCTGGTTCATCGGCTGGATCCCGAGGATCTGCTCGATCGTGCGAACCATCGTGATCTGCGAGTAGTACGTGCTGTCCACGACCCCGTGCTGGGCATACGGGCTGATGATCTGGATCGGCGCCCGGTGCCCGTCGACGTGGTCCAGCCCGGCCTGGGAGTCGTCCTCGACCACGAAGATCGCGGAGTCCTTCCAGTACTGGCTGTGCGAGATCTCGTCGACGATCTCGCCCACGGCGAGGTCGTTGTCCGCGACCTGCGCGGCGGCGTTCGCGGGACCACCGGTGTGGTCACTGGAAAGCCAGAACATGTTGAGGTTCGCCGGACCGTTCTTCTCGAAGTCCTGCTTCCAGATCTGCTCCCGGTACACGTCCGGCACACTGGTGTCGAACTTCGGGAAGCCGTGCACCGACACGTCGTTGAGCGACGGGATCGGCGACGACGACACGAGCGGGTAGGCGCTGGGCTCACCCGTCGCGGCCATGTTCTTCGAGTCGCAGTACAGGTTCTGCCACGACGCGCCCGACGGCTTGGTCAGGAACTGCTGGAACTCGCCGAAGTCGCGGACGGTGTTGCCCGCGGCCTCCGCGCCCGACCACAGCGTGCCGGAGGCCTGGTGGCCCAGCACGTCGTCCTCGGTGTCGTAGCTGCGCAGGTACTCGCCGGCCGAGGACTCGGTGTACTCCGGGTCGTCGGCCTGCATGAGCCAGTTGTGGCCCTCGGCGGAGTTCGTGCCGATGTCGTACGTGTTGTCGTACAACCCGAACTGCTGCGCCAGCGCGTGCTGGTTCGGCGTCACGTTCTCGCCGAACTGTGCCAGCGCGGCGTCGCCGTTGCCCTGCGGGAGGTCACCGAGAATCTGGTCGTAGGTCCGGTTCTCCTTGACGAGCAGGAACACGTGCTTGATCGGCGATGGGTCGCCGAGTCGCGCGGGCACGGGAACCGGCTTCTTGTTCTTGCCGTTCGCCACCTGGACGGAGTTGTTCGTCCAGCCGTTCTGCTTGAACACCTTCGGCGTGTACGACTTGATCGTCCGGTCGTCGGGCAGCTGGAAGCGCTGCACGCTGGACGTCGTGTCGTGCGTGCCGTGCCCGGCGGCCGTGGTCGGGCGCTGGGCGTCGATGCCGCGGGTGTTGGACACGACGATGTCCTTGCCCACCGTGGCGATCGCGGTCGGGAAATAGTCCGTGGGCAGCAGGCCGATGTAGCTGGCCGGCTCCTTCGGGCTGGCATACTTGTAGACGGCGATCGCGTTGGCGCGGCCGAGCGTCACCAGCAGGTGCCCGTCGTTGGTGAGCGTGATGCCGTCGGGCTCGTACCCGACCGTGGCCTCGGGCCACGGCTGGGTCGCGATGGTCTGGGTGACCTTGTCCTTGCCCGAGTCGATCACGGACACGTTGTTGCTGGACGTGTTCGCGACGAACACCGTGCCGTTGCTGGCGTACACCGCGGTCGGGTGGAGCCCGACGTTGATGGTCGCCACGGCGGCGTCCGGCTTCGCGGTGTTGATCACCGAAACCGTGCCGGTGGTGGAGGCACCCGTGAACGGGTCGGCCGGCACCGGGGTGTTGTACGAGTTGATCGTCGTCTCACCGGGGCGCGGCATCCGGCCGCCCTCGTTGCTGACGTAGAGCTTGTTGCCCACCAGCACGAGGTCGCGCGGCGCGATGCCGGTGTTCCAGCTCTGCTGGACGACACCGGTCGACGCGTTGATGGCGACCACGCGGTTCTGGCCGTTCACGGCGGCGTACACGACGGCGCCGTCGGGCGAGAACACCGCCTGGGCGACCAGGGCGTGCTTGGGTCCGTCAGCGGGGATCTTGATCGAGACGGGGTTGGCGAGCGAGCCGTCGGCGTTCACCGAGAACTTGGTGTAGCCGTCGGTCTGGGCGAGCCACAGGAACTTGCCGTCGGGGGAGTACGACGGGCCTTCCTGGCCGACGTCGTTGCCGGC
The DNA here is from genome assembly GCF_030285625.1 of Amycolatopsis sp. 2-15. Taxonomy (NCBI): domain Bacteria; kingdom Bacillati; phylum Actinomycetota; class Actinomycetes; order Pseudonocardiales; family Pseudonocardiaceae; genus Amycolatopsis; species Amycolatopsis carbonis. The sequence goes on along the minus strand of NZ_CP127294.1, from coordinate 9,188,861 downwards.
GATCTTGAGGTTCACCTTCGCCGAGGTGCCGATCAGCTGCTGGACCTGGTAGCTCTTGAGGTCGACGATCGTCAGGGCGGCGTCACCGTCGGTGGTCAGCGCGGCGAGGTGCGTGCCGTCCGGGCTGATCTTCGACGCCATGATCTTGCCGTCGTTCACGACCAGCCGGTCGCCGATCGGGTCGAGGTACTGGTCGCTGGAGACGACCAGGCCGTCCTTGGTGTTCTGGCCGACGTGCTGCTTGCCGAACTCCTGCGTCGACGCGGTGCCGATGCTGGAGCCCGTCACGACCAGAGCGAGAGTGGCGGTACCGGCGGTGGCGAGGCGGATCTTCCGCGATCTGCCGGCACCGGAAGAGCCGGACCCGGCTCTCCCACCACGCCTGCGGCGGCGTGTTACCTGCATGGAGTTATCCCTTCGGGGTGGAGGACAGCAGCTCGACGTTGGCGTCGAACTGCCACAGCGGGTTGGGTTGGTCCCCGATCGGGGTCCGCACCTGGAAGTAGCCGTTCACTTCCTTCGGTCCGTCGCCGTCGGCGACGAACCGCCCGTCCGAGGTGACGTCGAGCTGGTAGATGGCCTGACCAGTCGCTTCGACGCCGGGGAGGTGCCACGAGACGACGCAGCGCCAGTCGTTGCCGGGGCCTTCCTGGGCGACCAGGCCGCCGCCCTTCTGGCACGCCGACGTGACGCCGAGCTGCGCTTCGGTGACGGCGGGGCGGTGCAGCTCGTCGGTCTGCAGCCGGTAGAGGTGCGCGAACGTCGTCGAGAGCGACTGCTGCACCTTGTCCTGCGTGACGCCGGAGCCGAGTGAGGGGGTCGCGACGGCGATGATCGCGAAGGCGACCACGATCAGCCCGACCAGCGGCAGAGCGCCGGCGGTGATCGTACGGCGGGCCGAACCGTCGTAGCTCAAGTTGGTGAAGTCGCGGCGCAGGAACAGGAAGTAGGCCAGCGCGGTCGCCACGACCGTCCACACCAGACAGACGAGGATGCTGATCAGCAACGGCCCGGCCTGGGCGGGGCTCGTGAACAGGCCTTCCCACGCGATGAACGTGTAGGTCGGCAGCGCGAGGCGCAGGGCCACGGGCAGGGGCAGCAGCTGCACGACCGCCATTGCGAGCGCGACAACGGCGGGCAGCAGCAGGCCCATCGGCGACCGTCCCAACGCGACGGACCCGAGCAGCCCGACCGCGGCCAGCGCGAGCGTCGGCGCCAGCGCGCACACCCACGCGAGCAGGACCTGGCCGGCGGCGGCGCCGGGCGAGAGCAGGTGCCCGTCGAGGCCGACGAGCTGGCGGCCGCCGACCGCCACGAGCCCGCCGACCGCGCTGGACACGGCCAGCCCGGCCACGAGCACGAAGATCACGGTGAGGCTGGCCAGCGTCTTCGCCACGAAGATCCGCCGGTACGACCGGACGGCCACCAGCAGGTGGCGCCAGGTGCCGAGCCGGTCCTCGGCCGCGAACACGTCGCCGGCGACCACCGACGTGAGCAGCGGGAGCGCGTAGCTGCCGGCGAACCCGAGCATCACGAGCGAGCCGGCCCAGCCGGTGGCGTTCATCCAGCGGCCGAAGACGGTGTCCACCGGCAGGTCGCTCTGCTGGCTCACGGCGGCGACGAACAGTGCCGGGGCGATCCAGCAGGCGAGCACCAGCAGGCGAACGCGCCACTGGGAGACGAGTTTGACGAGCTCGAAGCGGTAGCCGCGGGCCACGGAGGCGGGGCGGACGTGGACTGCTTCGGGCTCGGTGAGGGTCGCGGTCATCGGGCGGACTCCTGCTGCCGGGCCCCGGATTCGGGCTCGGCCTCGGTTTCGGTCAGGGCGAGGAACGCGGCTTCGAGCGGCGAAACCACGGGGGCGAGCTCGCGAATGGCCACGCCGTCGCGGACGAGGCGCACCACGAGCTCGTCGAGGGCGGGCACGAGTGTGCGCACGACGAGGACACCACTGTCCTTTCCGGACTCGTCACCGAGCCGGATGCCGGGGGTCTCGGTGGCGAGCTTGCGCGCGGCCTCGCGATCGGAGGTCACCAGCCGGTAGTCGAGCTCCTGGTGCTCCGACGAGAGCTTGCCCAGCGGGCCGGTGAAGACGACGCGGCCGGTCGCGATGATCGTGACCTCCGAGCACAGCGCTTCGAGGTCGTCCATGCGGTGGCTGGACAGCACGACGGTGGCGCCTTCGGCCGCGAGGCGGGTGAGGACCCCGTGCACGTGCTTCTTGCCGGAGGGGTCGAGGCCGTTGGCGGGCTCGTCGAGCACGAGCAGGCGTGGTTTCGTCAGCAGGGCGGCGGCGAGGCCGAGCCGCTGGCGCATGCCGAGGGAGAAGCCGCGCACGCGGTCGTCGGCGACGTCGGTGAGCCCGACCTGGGCGAGCGCGTCGTCGAGGTCGGCCGTGTGGGTGTCGCCGCCGCGCAGGGCGGCCAGCGCGGCGAGGTTCTTCCGCGCGGTGAGCGAGGGGTAGAGGCCGGGGCCGTCGACGAACCCGGCGACGCCGCCGGGCGCGTCCAGGGTCCGCCCGACGGGCGAGCCGAGGATCTCCAGCCGGCCCTCGTCCGCGACGGCGAGGCCCAGGAACAGTCCCAGCAGCGTGGTTTTGCCCGCGCCGTTCGGCCCGGCCACTCCGTGAATCTGCCCCTGAGCGATGTCGAGATCGATTTCGTCGAGCGCGATCACTTCGCCGAAACTTTTGCTGATTCCCCGAGCCCGGACTGCGGCAGGTGTGTCCATGGTCCCTTTGCTTTCGTCGTGAAACGTGCGTCAGAAACTTAGGGACGGTAAATTAATCTCGAACCGGTGCCGGGTGAACGATCAGGGAACGGGGCCCGGACGAAACAAGTCGGGCTCGTGGATTGTCCGGGTTAAATCGTGATCTTGCCTTGGGTTAACCGTCGGCTTGCATTAGGGAGCCGGAACAGGGCTCGCGCGTGGTCCCTGCCGATCTTGCGGCGGTCGGGTTCGTTCAGGGGCGGGGAGTCGAACGAGCCGGCCCCGTGGTCGACGTTTTCGAACGGCCAGTCGGTGGAGAAGAGCACATGGTCGGCCCTCAGTTCCGAGATCGCCGCGAGCAAGGACTGGGTGTGGAAATTGCCGGAGGTCGTCACGTAGAAGTGCTCGGTGAAGTATTCGGTGATCGGTCGTTTCGCGGGATAGGGGAGCTCGGCGTTGCTCCATTTGTTGTAGTGGCGGATCCGCCAAAGGGAGTAAGGAAGTCCTTCGCCGAGATGGCCGAGAATGATGGTGACACCGGGATGGCAGTCGAGCAATCCCGACGCGGCCAGGCGCAGGGCGTGCACGGTCGTCTGCTGGCGAACGCCCAGGCCGGGCCGAGCAGTCATTCGTGGCCGGCGTACCCACGGGCGTCCTGCCGGAAGCGGATTGCGCGGGTGCAGGTAGAACGGCACGCCGAGCTGTTCGACCTCGGCCCAGAACGGGTCGTACTCCGGGGTGTCGTAGTAGGTGACGGTGCCGGCGTCGTCGAGTTCGGTGAAGCCGTTCACGAGCGCGCCGACGAACCCGAGGTCCGTGACCGTGCGGCGACGTGCTCGGCGAGGGTGTCGTTGGCGCGCCGGGCCAGCTCGGCGGCCTTCACCGCGTCCGGGATCCCTTGCACGGCAGGGGAGTTGAGCGACAGCAGTATCAGCTCGATGCCGTGGGCGTCCATCAGCCGCAGTCGCCGGCCGTCGAGGTCGAGCAGGCGGGCGCGCAGGGTGGGCCGCAGCGTCGGGGGCGGGTAGGGCTCGGAGTCGGATCGCGAACGGGAACTTCCACCCGTGCCCGAACGAGGAGAACCCGAGCCCGGTGCCCGGCCGGTAGATCAGCGGCGCGAGCAGGCCCGCGGCCGAGAGCGCGAGGACGGTGCAGAAAGTAAGCGCTTTCAGCAGGTTTCCGGTGTTCGTGGCGCGGAAGGGCAGCTTCGGGTACGCGAGCAGCGCGAAGACGAACACGAACGCGATCCCGTTGAAGTAGTGCATGAACTGCCCGGCGAAGTACGACGCGGCCGTGCCCTCGGGCGTCGCCGGTACGGCGACGTGCCCGTTGTGCAACGGCCACGGCAGCTCCGGCAGCCCGATGGCGGGCATGAAGTAGCCGGCGGTGGTGGCCATCTGCGTCGCGACGGACGCGGTGACCAGTAAGGCGCCGATGGGGTGGCGCCCCGACCAGTGGAACCACTCGCGGTCCGGGCGGAGATCGGTGAGGCCGCGCGGGGCGGCGCGCTCGGGCCGGGGAGTGACGATGCTCGTGGACACTCCTGGCTCGTTCACTTATGTACAGCGAGTTTACGAAAAGTGGATGACGGTGTCCGGGGGCTCCAGGGGTGGGCGCGCCTGGGCGCCTTTTCGGTGGTGTCGCTGAGAATTCGAGCTGGGATCAGCCGGCGGCGGGGCTGCGTCCGCCGAGCTCCACCGACGCGGCGGTGGTCGTGCGCAGCAGCTCCTCGGTGGCGCTCGCGACCTGCTCCGGGCCGGCGTGGCCGACGGGCATCGCGAGCGCGACGGCCAGCGGCAGCGGCGTGGCCTCGGAGAACACGGGGGCGGCGACCGTGGTGACGCCGGGGATCATGGCGTCCGTGGTCACCGCGGCGCCGGAGCGGCGGACGTCGCGGATGATGCGCGTGAGCTGGGCCGGCGAAGGGACTTCGGACGACGGTGCTGCCGCCGGGGACCGCGGGTGCGGCCTCGCGGGGCTATAGCTCGGGTGGGGGTGTGCGCCAGGTGCCCGGCATCGGCACGGTCATCGACACCTCGCACGCGACGCCCGGCGTCTCGCGGGTGCTCGGCGCGTACTTCCTGGCCAAAACCGGGAAACAACCCGAAGCGACGATGGCGCAGGTCAACCGCGCGCAGATGAACTACCTCGACGCGGTGACCGGCGAGGTCTGGCCGTCGTGGCAATCACTGCACGACCTCTTCGCGAAGAACATGCCGAAGTGGCCCGCCGACGGGAAGTCCTACGCCACGCGCATCCTCGGCGACGACCGCGGCGCCATCGTCTTCTTCTCGAACACCGCCGGCCTGTTCGCGCCTGGCGAGATCCGCGCGACCGGCGTGGTCAACCTGCGGGGCGGCAAGATCGCGCGCTGGGTCGACTACTGGGACGGCCGGCACGTCGGCATCGACTACGTGCGGCGCAAGCGCGAGCCGTTCCCCGCGGACTTCAAGGAGGGGACCGTCGGCGAGACGGCCGCCCCCGTGATGCGCCGCACGGTCGACGGTCTCGCCGGCGCACTGGCCACCGGCGCGTCGCCGCAACAGTTCTTCGCGGAGGACGCGGTGTTCGAGGACGTCACAGCGCACCTGCACCTCGTGGGCCCGGCCGCGATCACGCGCTTCCTGACCTCGGCGCGCGACCTGCTCCCGTACCCCGGCCCGGGCTCGGCCGTGCGCCACACCCTGGGCGGCGCACTCGGCGGTGGGTACGAGTGGACCTCTCGCGGCCCCGTTCCCCGCGGCGTCACCGCGCTCGAACTCGACGCGCGCGGCCTGATCACACGCGCGACCGCCGTCTGGGACGGCTCCTTCGCCGACGACGCGACCCTCGCCGCGCTGGCCCAGAAGGCGGTCGAGCACTGATGGCGGCCGGGGATCCGGATTGGTGCCGGTGAGGGTTTGGTTCGGGTTCGGTTCGGGAGAAGCTGGTTCGCCGTTCTTCGGCCGAACCCGCTTTCTCCCGCGCTGGCGGTGGTCCAGGTGTCCACGGCGCGGAAGCCGAGCGTCCGGCGAGCCGCGCACTGGTCGGGTCGATCGCCCGGCATCCCGAGCCCGAGGGTCACCACCTCGACCACACTCCCAGCGCGGCCGGCAGATCGAGCACGGCCGCGTTGAGAGTCTGAACAATTCCGGTGTTTCCGTTCGGGAAAACTATTCCACGACCCTGAACACATTTCGCCGACGGTTGCTCAGCGGTTCCAGAACCAGTCCTTGCCCCGCGCCTGCTTGAGCGCCTGCTTCTTGCGCTCGGGCGTCAGGCGGTCCAGGTAGAGCATGCCGTCCAGGTGGTCGGTCTCGTGCTGCAGGCACTGCGCCAGCACGTCGACTCCCTCGACCTCGATGGGCTCGTTGCGCAGGTCGACGCCCCGCACCACCGCGTGCTTGGCCCGCACGGTCGGGAACCACAGCTCCGGCACCGACAGGCAGCCCTCGTCGATCTCGTGCGACTCCTCCGACAGCGAGACGATCTCGGGGTTGATCACGTAGCCCGTCAGCCCGCCCACGTCGTAACTGAACACCCTCAGCCCCACCCCGATCTGCGGCGCCGCCAACCCCGCGCGCCCGTCCGGCTTCACCGAGTCCATGAGGTCCGTGACCAGCGCCTCGACCTTCTTGTCGAAGGTCGTCACGGGATCACAGACCGTCTTGAGCACCGGGTCCCCGAAGTAGCGCAGAGCGCGCATCGCCATGATCGAACGTCCTTCTTCCTGCCGAGTATCCGGACGAAGTCTAATGACCACCTGGTCCGCCCCAATCCCACCCGGCACCCACGCTGGTCAGCCCCGCCGTCGGGTCCCTCGGTCGTGTATCCCGGAACCCTTCGCCGCTCAGCCGTGCAACTGCGGCCTCTGCACGCCGGCCCGGGGCCCGGCCGCGCACCGCGTTCGGCGCCGGCCCCGACCTACGGTGGTCAGGTGCGCAGTCGGGGTCCTTCGACCTCGCCTTGCCGCTGAGACGGGGAGCCACCGCTCTCTCGACTCAGTCAGCGCTCGCGGTGGCCGAGCAGGCGCCCGCCGGACCCTGCGGCGGCGAGGTCCGCGGTCGGAGGGCCTTCGGTTTCGGCTTTTATGCCGCGGCGTTCGGGAGCGCGGCTGGAGTTCGTGGCATTTTGGAGAGCAGCCGGTGGTTTTTCGGCGTCAGTGGTTCTTCGCCGTCGCTCGGTTCTGCGGTGGTCGGGTGCGCGGTCGCAGGGCCTTCGGTTTCGGCTTTTGCGGCGCGGCGTTCGGGAGCGCGGCCGGAGTTCGCGGGCAAGGGAAGGCTGCCGGACAGCAGCCGCCGGCTCTTCGGTGTCGTCCGTTGGCTGAGATGCTCAAAGCGGTACGAGCGGCTCTTCGCCGTCGCTCTGACTTGAGGCGCGCGGCTGAGGGCCTTGCCACCGGTTCGGACCCCGCGGCACTCAGGCGCGTAGCAGCGACCCGTCGGCCTCGGTCGGCGCTCGCGATAGTCGAGCAGGTGCTCCGGGAACCCCGGCGGCAGCCAGGCGCAGTCGCGGGGCCTTTCGGTTTCGGATTCAGCCCGTAGCCCGCTGCCCGGGGTGGGCGCTGGGCACTCAAGCGCGCAATCGCAGTCCCTTCGGTGTAGCTCGGAAGCCGGCTTCCCGGAGGATGTCGGCGAGTTCCGAGGTGAGGGCTTGCTCGCCGTCGGCGCGTTGGACGGCCAGTTGACCCAGCCAGCCCTCGCGGACTGCCGTGGAGAGGCCCGCGGCCGCGGCTTGGAGGGGGGCGCGGTCCTCGGTGAAGCTCAGCAGCGAGCGGCCGCCGCGTTCGACGTAGAGGGCGGGGACGCCGTCGACGAGGACCGCGAGGGCGCCCGCCTTGCGGGCCGGGCGGTGCTTCGTGTCGCCGGTGGCGGCGGGCCAGGGCAGGGCCGCGCCGTAGGGCTGGGCCGGGTCGGCGGCGGCCAGCACCACCGCGCGGTCGCTGCCGGCCCGGGCCGGGGAGCCGGACCAGCCGTCCGTGCCGGGTGCGGGACCCGACAAGGCGCGCAGCCGGTCGACCGCACCCTTCGCCGCGAACTGTGCCGCGCCGAGGCCCTCCACCACGTAGCCGCGCACGACTTGCCCCGAGTCCTCCATGCCGCGCAACACCTTGTAGATCCCCGAAAACCCGCCCGTGACCCGTTCGGTGTCGAGCGCGCCGCGCGTGAGCACGCCGTGCCGTTCGAGGAACGCCTCGGTGCGCGCGTGGGCGCGGCGCGTCGGATCGGTCTCCCGGGCCGGCGTGAGAGCCCAGCGGCCCGCGACCGTCGGCGGACCCGTGCGCGACGGCATCGCCGGGCGCCCCGCCCGCAACCGCGCATACCGGCCGCGCGGGGCCTGCCGCCGCGGTTTGTGCGCGCCGTGGCCCGCGACCTGCGCGCGCAGCGGTGCCAGCGTGTCGCCCGTGACCAGCCCGGCCCACACCAGATCCCACAGCGCGCCCGCGATGTCACCGTCGTTCGGCGGCGACTCCAGCTGCGGCGAGACCCGGTCCACCAGCTGCCGGAAGAACAGCGCGCCACCCTCCAAAGTGGACAGCAGAGCCTCGTGCACCGGACTCGACGGCGCGTTCTCCTCGACCTCCGGCAGTAGCAGGTCGGCCACGTCCGTCGGCGCGAGCGCCAGCCACCCGTCCCCGCCGGACAGCGCGCCGCAGCCCGCCCACGTGACCTCGCCCGCCGTGGTGAGCTCGTCGAGCAACGCGGGGGAGTAGCCCGGCAACCGGCTCGGCAGGATCAGCGACTCCACGGCACTCGCCGGCAACGGCGCGCCCGCGAGCTGCTCGACCACCGACAGCACGTCGTCGGCCGTCGGCGCCGAGCGCAGCCGCGCGCCGATCCCGTGCCACGACGGCAGGAACCGGCCCAGCGCCGCGGGCTCCACGGGCTCGACCTCCGCGCGCAGCTTCGCCAGCGACGCCCGCCGCAGTCGCCGCAGCACCGCCGCGTCGCAGTATTCGAGCCCCACGCCGTGGGTGTCCGGGTGCCCGACGGGGCTCAGCTCACCCCGGACCAGCCGCCCCTGCCCGGTCATCCGCTCCAGCACGCCCGTGACCACGGCCGACCCGAGCCCGAACCGCGCGGCCGCCGCCGAAGCCGGGAACGGCGCGCGGATCCGCGCGTACCGCCCGAGCAGGTCGCCCAGCGGGTCCTCCACCGGTTCCGTGAACGCCTCGGGCACCCCCACCGGCAGCGCGACCCCCAGCGCGTCGCGCACGCGCCCGGCGTCCTCGATCGCCAGGTACCGTTCCTCGCCGGCGATCCGCACCCGGATCGCGCGCCGCGCGGCTTCCAGTTCCGCCAGCCACTCGGGCTGGATCCCCCGCTCCAGAGCCTCCACAGTGGACAGATCGCCGAGAAAGCGCAACAGGTCGGCCGCGTCCTCCGCCGAACGCGCGTGCCGCTCGGGATCCAGCCGCTGCAGCGACCGCTCCACTTCGCGCACGGCGTCCGGGTCGAGCAGCTCCCGGATCGCCTCCGTGCCGAGCAGTTCGGCCAGCAGCCCGGAATCCAGCGACAACGCGGCCGCCCGCCGCTCGGCCAGCGGCGCGTCGGTCTCGTAAAGGAACATCCCGACGTACCCGAACAGCAGGCTCCGCGCGAACGGCGACGCTGCCGGAGTCTCCACCTCCACCAGCCGCACGCGCCGCGCCCGGACGTCGGCCATCAGCTCCCGCAGCCCGCCCACGTCGTAGACGTCCTGCAGGACCTCCCGCATCGCTTCCAGCACCACGGGGAACCGTTCGTACTTCGCCGCCACCGACAGCAGCTGCGACGCCCGCTGCCGCTGCTGCCACAACGGGGTCCGGCGCCGCGGGTCGCGCCGCGGCAGCAGCAGCGACCGCGCCGCGCACTCGCGGAACCGCGCGGCGAACACCGCCGACCCGCCGACCTCCGCGACGATCAGCTGCTCGACCTCTTCCGGATCCAGCAGCACGTCGTCGGCGCCGATGGTGACCTCGCCGCCCTCGGCGTCGAGCGCGTCGGGCAGTCGCAGCACGATGCCGTCGTCGGAGTGCGCCACCTGCGCGTCGACCCCGCGGTTCTCCCGCAACCGCGCGGCGATCGCCAGCGCCCACGGCGCGTTGACCTGCGCCCCGAACGGCGAGTGCACCACGATCCGCCAGTCGCCCAGCTCGTCGCGGTAGCGCTCCAGCAGGATCGTGCGGTCGTTCGGCACGTGCCGCGTCGCCGCTTTCTGCTCTTCCAGGTATGCCAGCAGGTTGTCGCACGCCCGCTGGTCGAGGCCCGCCGCCGCGGCCCGGTCCCGCGCCGCCACGCTGTCCGAAGTGGACAGTTCTCGCACGAACGCGCCCAGCGCCCGTCCCAGCTCCAGTGGCCGCCCCGCCGCGTCGCCCTTCCAGAACGGCATCCGCGCGGGCTGGCCCGGCGCCGGCACCACGATCACGCGGTCGTGGGTGATGTCCGTGATCCGCCACGACGAAGTGCCCAGCAGGATGGTGTCGCCGACGCGCGACTCGTACACCATCTCCTCGTCGAACTCGCCCACGCGCGAACCGGGTTTGTCGTCGGCCCCCGGCGTCATCACCGTGAACAGCCCGCGGTCGGGGATCGTGCCGCCCGACGTGACCGCCAGCCGCTGCGAGCCCGGCCGCCCGTGCAGCTCACCGGTCACGCGGTCCCACGTGATCCGCGCCCGCAGCTCGCCGAACTCCTCGCTCGGGTACCGTCCGGCCAGCATGTCGAGCACCGCGTGCAACGCGTCGTCGGGCAACGCGGAGAACGGCGCCGCCCGCCGCACCAGCGCCGCGATCTCCGGCACCGTCCACGACTCGAGTGCCACCATCGCCACCACGTGCTGCGCCAGCACGTCGAGCGGGTTGCGCGGGTACTTCACGGCCTCGATCGCGCCCGCCGCCATCCGCTCCGCCACCACCGCGCACGACACCAGGTCACCGCGGAACTTCGGGAACATCACCCCGGACGACACGGCCCCCACCTGGTGCCCGGCGCGCCCGACGCGCTGCAGGCCCGACGCGACCGTGGGCGGCGCCTCGATCTGCACCACGAGGTCGACCGCACCCATGTCGATGCCCAGCTCCAGCGACGACGTCGCCACCACGCACGGCAGCCGCCCGGACTTCAGCTCCTCCTCCACGTGGGTGCGCTGCTCCCGCGACATCGACCCGTGGTGCGCCCGCGCGATCGTCGGCGCCGCACCGGTCGTGAGCCCGGACTGCCCGATCGCCTCGGCCGGGAACGCGTCGCCGGCCCGCAGCTCCGTCTGCTCGGCCGCCAGCTCGTTGAGCCGCGCCGTGAGCCGTTCGGTGAGCCGCCGGGAGTTGGCGAACACGATGGTCGACCGGTGCGCCTGGATCAGCTCCAGTACCCGTTCCTCGACCGCGGGCCAGATCGACGGCCGCTTCACCTCGGCGCCCGCGATCTCCTCCTGCGTGCCGATGCCGCCCTCGGAAGGCAGCTGCGACAACGACGTGAGGTTCTCCAGCCGCTCCATCGGCGACGGTGCCGGCCCGTCGAGGTTCGCCATGTCCTCCACCGGCACCTCGACGCGGACCTCGATGGTCTTCGCGAGCTTCGGCTGCACCACCGTGACCGGCCGCCCGCCGGCGAGGAAGGAGCTCACCTCGTCGACCGGCCGCACGGTGGCCGACAGCCCGATCCGCTGCGCGGGCTTCGGCAGCAGCGCGTCGAGCCGCTCCAGCGACACCGCCAGGTGCGCGCCCCGCTTGCCGCCCGCCACGGCGTGGACCTCGTCGACGATCACCGTCTCCACACCCGCCAGCGACTCCCGCGCCGACGAGGTGAGGATGAGGAACAGCGACTCCGGCGTGGTCACCAGCACGTCGGGCGGCGTCTTGCCGAACGACCGGCGCTCGGCCGCCGTGGTGTCCCCCGTGCGCATGCCGACCTCGATCTCCGGCACCGGCAGGCCCAGCCGCCGCGACGCCTGCGAGATCCCCGCGAGCGGGGCGCGCAGGTTGCGCTGCACGTCGACGGCCAGCGCCTTCAACGGCGAGACGTAGAGGATCCGGCAGCGCTTGCGCGGCTCGGCCGGCGGTGGCTCCACCGACAGCCGGTCGAGCGCCCACAGGAACGCGGACAGCGTCTTGCCGGACCCGGTGGGCGCCACCACCAGGGCGTGCTGCCCGGCGTGCGCGGCCCGCCAGGCCCCTTCCTGCGCCGCGGTCGGCGCGGCGAACGCCCCCTCGAACCACGTGCGGGTCGCGGGGGAGAAGAGGTCGAGGACGTCTGCTGCCACGTCCTCCATGATGCGCGGCACCCCCGACAGTTTCCGATTCCCGCCGTCGCGAACGGTCCACTCGCGGCGAACGCCCAGGTCACGGCGTCCTCGATCACCCGACCCGGCGACCCGGACGTGCACTGCGTCACGTCCGGGGCGACCAGCACAACCAGTTCTGCGGGTCCGCCCGCGCGGAAGCCCTTCGCATGGGAGCATCACCGCCGAGCGCAGCTACGGCGAAGGGGAGTGGGAGTGCGGATCCTGTCGGTGGACCTGGGGACGTCCAACACGGTCGCCGTGCTTTCCGCACACGGCAGGCCGCCGCGGGTCGTCGAGGTGGACGGCTCGGCCAACATGCCCTCGGCCATCTTCGCGGGCGAGGACGGCACGATCATGGTGGGCCGCGACGCCGAACGCCGCGCGCGCTTGGACCCCACCCGCTTCGAGCCCAACCCGAAACGCCGCATCGACGAGCAGACGCTGCTGCTGGGCACCGACGTCGTGCCCGTCAACGAAGCCCTCGCCGCGATCCTGCGCCGCGTGCTCGACGAGACCACCCGTCAGCTCGGCGGCGAGCAGCCCGACGAGGTCCGCCTCACCCACCCCGCGCAGTGGGGCCCGGTGCGCCGCAACGTCCTGCTGTCCTCGGCCCGGCTCGCGGGCATCGACGCGAGCGTGGTCCTGGTGCCCGAACCCGTCGCCGCGGCCGCGCACTTCGCGTCGTTCCCGGGCAAGGGGCTCGCGCCCGGGCAGGCGCTCGCGGTGTACGACCTGGGTGCGGGCACGTTCGATGTCGCCGTGGTCGGCGCGACGCAGAACGGCTACGTCGTGCTCGCCGAAGACGGCCTGCCCGACCTCGGCGGCCTCGACGTCGACCAGGCGCTGATGGTGCACGTCGGACGCGAGGTCTCGCACTCGGATCCCCAGCGCTGGCAACGCCTTCTGCGCCCGGAGTCCACGGCGGACCGGCGCACGCGGCGCGCGTTGCAGGAGGACGTGAAGGCGGCCAAGGAGGCGCTGTCGCGGCACCCGCAGACCGAGGTGCCGATGCCGGAGCCGTTCAAGGACGTGCTGGTCACGCGCGGCGAGCTCGAAGGACTGGTGCGCCCGGCGATGCTGCGCAGCGTGGAGCTGCTCGCGCGCACGCTGCGGACGGCCGGGCTGACGCCGGACCGCCTCGCGGGCATCTACCTGGTCGGCGGGTCGAGCCGGCTGCCGCTGGTCGGCTCGATGATCGCGGAGAAGATCGGCGTGGTGCCCGCGAGCCTCGACCAGCCGGAAACGGCCGTGGCGCTCGGCGCGCAGCACGTGGCGCGCGACGGGCTGTCGATGCGGACGCAGAACGTGGAGGGCCAGGTCGCCGCGGGTGCGCCCGCCTACGCGCCGGGCGGGTATCCGCCGCCGCCCCCGCAGCAGCCTCCGGCCGGGTACGCGCAACCGTCGTTCCCGGCGGGGCCGGCGCCGTCGAACTTCCCGACGTACTCGCCGGCCGCCGCCGCTGCTGGCGCTGCGCCAGCGAAGAAGAAGAGCCGTACCAAGCTGTGGATCGGCGTCGCGGTGGCGGTGGTCGTGGTTCTCGCGGCGGGGCTCACGGTGTTCCTGACGTCGTCCTCGTCGGTGCAGACCTACACCGCGGACCAGTGCCGCACGCCCGGGCCGGCCGACGCCCAGGGCCTCACCGGATGCCTGCGCCAGCTCGCGGGGAAGATCGCCGACACCGGCGGCTGCCGCCCCGGCATGGGCAACGGCCCGGCCGCGCCGGCGCAGAGCCTCGGCGCCACCTCGACGTGCGCGGCGCCGGGCCGCGCGGGCTCGCAGGTGACGTACGTGCAAGGCACGTCGGCCGCGGTGCTGAAGCAATACACGGACGGGCTGCTCGCCTCCGCGGGCGGCGACCGCGTCGAGGCCGCGTGGAAGGGCAACGGACTGGAGGGCCGCTACTCGTCGGCGGCCGGGCAGAACGCGGCGGTGCTGGTGTTCACGGTGTCCGACCGGCCGCTCGCCGGGTTCATCTACCAGGTCAATTCCGCAGGTCAGGGCGCTGCGCCGACCCCGGGGACGCTGGCGGACTACTTCGAGCAGAGCGTGCAGCCCGGCGAGTGAGAAGTTTTCGTTCGCTGCCACGGCGCGAACGGGCCGTTCGCGCCGCCGGCCAGGCCGCGAGTTAGCATTCTCCCGATGCGTATCACGGTGTTCCGGCGGCTCATGGCGGACGAGTTCGGTCGCGGGCGGGCCGAGGTGCTGGCCCAGGACCACGTGCTCAGCGGGCTCGGGGGGAAGACCGTCGACCAGGCTCTGGCGGCGGGGATCCCGGCGAAGCAGATCTGGCGTGAGGTGTGCGAAGCCTTCGACGTTCCGTCGGAGCGGCGCTGACCTGCGGTTTCCTTGTTCGTCCCGGGGAAGGGGAGCTCGAAAGGGCGAAAATCCTAGCGGACGGGCGTGTCGCCGCAACCCTCGAACACCTGTTCGTCTACAGTGTTGTGCACACCGGGGGCCGGCGATCCACAGATCGGTCGCTGTGCCGGGAATTGTCGGTCCCTCCCCGTAGCGTCGGACCGGACAGAGCTTGATCTGGACAACCGAACAAGCCACACAGGCCAACCAGCGAGGTGGACCCCAATGCCAGCAGCACCCGACAAGGACAAGGCGCTCGAGCTCGCCCTTGCCCAGATCGACAAGCAGTACGGCAAGGGCTCGGTGATGCGTCTCGGCGAAGACGGCCGTCCGCCCGTCGCCGTGATCCCCACCGGCGCGATCGCCCTCGACGTCGCGCTCGGCATCGGGGGGCTGCCCCGCGGCCGCGTCATCGAGGTCTACGGCCCGGAGTCCTCCGGTAAGACCACGGTCGCCCTGCACGCGGTGGCCAACGCGCAGCGCAACGGCGGCATCGCAGCGTTCATCGATGCGGAGCACGCGCTGGACCCGGAGTACGCCAAGAAGCTCGGCGTGGACACCGACGCGCTGCTGGTCTCCCAGCCGGACACCGGTGAGCAGGCACTGGAGATCGCGGACATGCTGATCCGCTCCGGCGCGCTCGACATCCTGGTCATCGACTCCGTCGCCGCGCTCGTGCCGCGCGCCGAGATCGAGGGCGAGATGGGCGACTCGCACGTCGGTCTCCAGGCCCGCCTGATGAGCCAGGCGCTGCGCAAGATAACCGGTGCGATGAACAACTCCGGCACCACTGCGATCTTCATCAACCAGCTGCGCGAGAAGATCGGCGTCATGTTCGGCTCACCGGAGACCACGACCGGTGGTAAGGCGCTGAAGTTCTACGCCTCGATCCGGCTCGACGTGCGCCGCATCGAGACACTCAAGGACGGCGGCGAACCGGTCGGCAACCGCACCCGGGTCAAGGTCGTGAAGAACAAGATGGCCCCGCCCTTCAAGCAGGCCGAGTTCGACATCCTCTACGGCCACGGCATCTCCCGCGAGGGCTCGCTCATCGACATGGGCGTTGACCAGGGCATCCTGCGCAAGTCCGGCGCCTGGTACACCTACGAGGGCGACCAGCTCGGCCAGGGCAAGGAAAACGCGCGGAAGTTCCTGCGCGACAACCCGGACATCGCCAACGAGATCGAGAAGCGCATCAAGGAAAAGCTGGGCATCGGCCCGCAGCTCGACGCCGAGGTCGTCGAAGCGGCGGTTCCGGCGCCGGTCGACTTCTGATTCCGGGCGGGGTGTGCTTCTGCTCTGGCGGGAGTGTGCTCGCGGAGGGCGCTCGCCGGTGAGCATCCGCCGTGCCTTGTGGGGGTCGAACCCCCACGCCCCCGCCAGGGGCAAGCCCCCTGGACCCCCGGCGGGGTTGCGTTGGTGAGGTTAAGTCGCGGGGGAGGGACGGTGTGGCGTGCTAGTGGGGCGCTTGCCGGTTTCTTCCGCCGGTGTGTTGTGGGGTCGGATCCCGAGCCTCGCCAGGGCAAGCCAGGTGAACCCTGGCGTGGCTGCGGCGGCGAGGTGAAGTCGCCTGCGTGGACGGGTCGGCCGCCATGGAGTGGGGCGACCCCCGTGCGGTGGGGGAGTGGTGCTTCGTCGGGCGGAGAGGGCTTGGCGGGGCGGAGTGCGTGAGGGAGGAAGGGCGTAGTGGCGAGGGCGCCGAAGGTGGAGCCGGCGGAGCTGCCGCCGGAGGAGCGGGCCAAGAAAGCCAAGGAGATCTGCTTCGATCTCCTGGCGGCGCGCCCGCGGACCGTCGAGGAGCTGCGGCAGACGCTGCGGCGCAAGGGTTTCGACGACGACACGATCGAAACCCTGCTCGGCAAGCTCGACCGCGCCGGCCTAGTCAACGACGCCGAGTTCGCCGAGATGTGGGTCAAGGCCCGGCACGCCGGCCAGGGCCTCTCCCGCACGGCCCTCGTCGCCGAGCTGCGGCGCAAGGGCGTCGACGATGAGATCGCGACCCAGGCCGCCGGCGAGGTCGACCGCGAGGCGGAGGAGCAGCGGGCCCGCGAGCTCGTGCGCAAGCGCCTCGGCTCACTCGGCAACGTCGACGAGCAGACGGCCATCCGCCGGCTGCTCGGCTTCCTCGGGCGCAAGGGTTACCCGCAAGGCCTTGCCTACACGGTCATCCGCGACGAACTCCGCGAGTTCGGCGCCGAATCCAGCCTGCTGGACGACGCCACCATCGACTGACCCCGCGCCCCGGCGCCGCGAAACCCATACCTGGAACCCGGAGTTCGAAAGACCCGGAGGTTCCCACGGCGCAGCAGCCCGAAGAGGCACTGTCGCCCTGCCGTTCCCCACCCCGCACGGGGAACGGCAGAGCAAACCGGCTCAGCCGCGCAGCGCGGCGGCCTCCGTGGCCAGCTTCTCGACCATCCCGAAGTCCTTGGCCGCCAACAGCTTCGCCGGCGTCAGCCACGAACCGCCGATGCAGCCGACGTTCGGCAGCGCCAGGTACGACGGGGCCGAGTCCACGGTGATCCCGCCGGTCGGGCAGAAGCGCAAGTCCGGCAGCGGACCCGTCAGCGACTTCAGGTAAGCCACGCCACCGCTGGCTTCCGCCGGGAAGAACTTCAGCGCCGTCAAGCCACGCTCCGCGAGCCGCATCGCCTCGGACACCGTCGCGGCGCCCGGCAGGAACGGCAGCCCGGTGGCGAAGCAGGCGTCGAGCACGGCGTCGGTGCAGCCGGGCGTCACCAGGAACTTCGCGCCGGCGTCGGCGGCCTGCGCGGCCTGGGCCGGCGACGTCACGGTGCCCGCGCCCACGGCGATGTCCGGCACCTCCGCGGCCACGCGCTCGATCGCGGCGAGGGCAACGGGCGTGCGCAGCGTCAGCTCGATCACCCCGATCCCGCCGGCGAGCAACGCGCGCGCGGTCGGCACGGCGTCGTCGACGTCGTCGATCACGACCACGGGCATCACGGGCGAAAGGGCGAGCAGGTCCGAACCGGTGGTCACTGACCGACCTCCTGGGTTTCCAAGGTGTGCAACGGCAGTCCGAGTGTGCCCCGCCCGGCGGGCGCGTCGCGGAGCAGGTCCAGCTCGGCCGTCAGCGGGCCGAACACACTCGCGCCCTGGTCGGCCGGACCCACCGCGCGACGCAGCGCGCCGAACAGCTCCCGCCCGGTGCCTGCCACGAACGCCGGCGGCGCGTCCAGAAGATCCCGGCGCGCGAACTCTTCGGCGTCGACAAGCACATCGAGCGTGCCGGAGCGGGCGTCGAAGCGGACGACGTCACCGTCGGCGATCCGGGCGATCGGCCCGCCCACCGCGGCCTCCGGCGTGACCTGGATGGCCGCCGGGATCTTGCCCGACGCGCCCGACATGCGTCCGTCGGTGAGCAGTGCGACCTGGAAACCGCGGTCCATCAGCACACCCAGCGCCGGCGTGAGGCCGTGCAGCTCCGGCATGCCGTTGGCCTGCGGCCCCTGCTGGCGCAAGACCACCACGACATCACGGTCCAGCTCGCCGGCCTCGAACGCGACCGTGAACGCCTCCTGCGACGTGAACACCCGCGCCGGCGCCTGCACCACGCGGTGTTCCGGCGCCACGCCGACACCTTCGTCACGGCCCGGCCGAGGTTGCCGGCGACCATGCGCAGCCCGCCGTCCGGCGCGAACGGCCGCCACACCGGGCGCAGCACGTCCTCGTCGAGGCTGCGGGTGGGCACGTCGCGCCACACTAGCTCGCCGTCGGACAGGATCGGCTCCTGCGTGTAGCGGCGCAGCCCGAACCCGGCGACGGTCTGCACCTCCTCGTGCAGCAAACCGGCATCGAGCAGCGTGCCGACCAGGAACTGGATGCCGCCGGCGGCGTGGAAGTGGTTGATGTCCGCGCTGCCGTTCGGGTACACGCGCGCCAGCAGCGGCACGACGGCCGACAGGTCCGAGAAGTCGTCCCACGTCAGCTGGATGCCCGCCGCCGCGGCGATCGCGACGAGGTGCATCGTGTGGTTGGTCGAACCCCCGGTGGCGAGTAGCGCGACGATGCCGTTCACGAACGCTTTTTCGTCCAGCACCCGGGAAACCGGCGTGTAGGACGCGCCGCGCGACAGCTCGACCGCGCGCCGGCCGGCCTCTTCGGTGAGGGCCTGTCGCAGCGGTGTGCCGGGCGGCACGAAGCTCGCGCCGGGCAGGTGCAGGCCCATCACCTCGACGACCATCTGGTTCGAGTTGGCCGTGCCGTAGAAGGTGCACGTGCCGGCCGAGTGGTACGACGCCGCCTCCGCGTCGAGCAGGTCCTCGCGCGTCGCGAGACCCTCGGCGTAGAGCTGGCGGACGCGGGCTTTTTCCTTGTTGGGCAAGCCGGAGTTCATCGGCCCGGCCGGCACCAGGATCGCCGGCAGGTGCCCGAACGACAGCGCGCCGATCAGCAGCCCGGGCACGATCTTGTCGCACACGCCCAGCAGCAGCGACGCGTCGAACAGGTCATGGGACAGCGCGATCGCCGTGGCCATCGCGATCACCTCGCGGCTGAACAGCGACAGCTCCATACCCGGCCGGCCCTGCGTGACCCCGTCGCACATCGCGGGCACCCCACCCGCGAACTGCGCCACACCGCCCGCCGCACGCACCGACTTCTTCAGCCACGCGGGGTACTCCTGCATCGGCTGGTGCGCCGACAGCAGATCGTTGTAGGAAGACACGATCGCGACGCCCGGCGCGCGCAGCTCACGCAGGGCCGCCTTGTCCACGCCGTCCATCGCGGCGAACCCGTGCGCGAGGTTGCTGCACGCGAGACCGCGGCGCACCGGGCCTTCTTCGTGGGCCGCGGCGCTGCGCGCGAGGTGGGCGGCGCGCGTTTCCGCGCTGCGTTCGACGATGCGGGCGGTGACCTCGGCGACGACGGGGTGCACCGCCGGGTCGGGTGTGCTGCTCATGTCCGGCTCCCGGCTCACTCTGTGGTGGGGTCCTGCGTGGTGGGGTCCGCGCGACGGCAGCACTGGCGTCTCAGGAACGTGACGGCCACCACGGTAGCCGGTGTCGGGCGGGTTATCAAAATCGATTCAGTAAACCCCGGGAAAACAGCGAGCCGCACCCCGCGTGTCGGGTGCGGCTCGCTTGTATCCGGGTTCACGGGGCCGTGGTCGTCCAGGTGACGGGCAGCTCGTGGACACCGTAGATGTTCATGTCCGTCCGGAGTTTCACCTGGTCAGCGGGGACGGCGAGCCGCAGCGTCGGGAAGCGCCGCAGCAGCGCCGCGAACCCGGCGCCCATCTCGATGCGGGCCAGCTGCTGGCCGAGGCACTGGTGCACGCCGTGGCCGAACGCCAGCTGGCCGCGCGAGTTGCGGCGGATGTCCAGCGTGTCGGGGTTCTCGAAGCGCCGCGGGTCGTGGTTGGCGGCCAGCGTCGAGACGACGACGGTCGAGCCGGCGGGGATCGTCTCGCCACCGAGCTCGAGGTCTTCCGTGGCGTAGCGGAAGTTGATGTCGACCACAGACAGGTATCGCATGAGCTCCTCGACGGCCCCGGGCAGCAGCTCCGGGTCGGCGCGCAGCTCGGCCAGCTGCTCGGGGTGCTCCAGCAGCGCGAACGTGCCGAGCGCCAGCATGTTCGCCGTCGTCTCGTGGCCGGCGAGCAGCAGCAGGAACGCGATGCCGGTGAGCTCCTCGATGCTGAGGTCCTCCTGCCGGGCCAGGTCGGACAGGATGTCCTCACCCGGCTCGGCGCGTTTTCCCGCCACCAGAGTGCCGAGGTACGTCGTCAGCGCACCGTAGGCCGCCATCTTCTCCTCGAGCTCCTGCTCCTTGACCAGGAACTTCGCCGAATTGGCCTGGAAGTCGGCGCGGTCCTCGTACGGCACCCCCAGCAGCTCGCAGATCACCAGCGACGGCACCGGCAACGCGAACTCCTTGACCAGGTCCACCGTCGGCGTCAGCCGCGCCATCGCGTCCAGCTGCCGCTCCACGACCTCGGCGATGTGGTCCTCCAGCTGCTTCATCCGCTTGACCGTGAACGCGCCGGTCAGCTTGCGCCGCAGCCGCGTGTGATCCGGCGGGTCCATCGCGATGAACAACCCGGGCACCTGCGGCGACGGCTCCGTGGCGGCCGGCATCCCGGGCGTCTCGTAAGGCACGTGCATGACCCCCAGGTCCTGCCGCGAACTGAAGCGGGTGTCGGCCAGCAGCTGCCGCACCTCGTCGTACCCGGTGACCAGCCAGCCCTCGTGCCCGTCCGGGAAGAGCATCGGGCTGACCGGCCGCGCGTCCCGCAACCGCGTGATCTCCCGCGGCGGATCGAACGGTCCCGCGTCGCGCTCCATCGGCAACCCCTGCGGGACGGAAACCGTCTGGCTCATGGGACTTCCTTTCATGGTGGTCTCGGGGACCACTGTGGCCGCCCCACCTGACACCGGCCTGATACGGCTCTGACACCGGCGCTCTTACCCATAAAATCGACCGGCCGGGCGCCGGACAATCGATTCGCGGCCGGCTCGTTCGTCGTAGAGGCAAGCGGGCCGGACCGGGCCCCGAGGCGATGGGATGTGTCAGATGGTGAAGTACCTGCTCCTCATCTATGGGGACGAGCAGATCTGGGAAGCGGGCTCCGCAGAGGACCGGAAGGAGATCGAAGCGGGCCACGCGGCGTTCGTCGCCGCAGCCGGTGACGCGGTCCTCGCCGGCCACGAGCTCTTGCCGACGGCGACGGCCATGAGTTTGCGCGGCAGCGTGGCCGGCCGGCCGGCGCCGACCGACGGACCGTTCCTGGAGAGCAAGGAAGTGCTCGGCGGCTACTACGTGGTGGAGGCACCCGACCTCGACGCCGCGATCAAGCTCGCCGAGCGGCTGCCGGAGCTGACGGTGGCCCACAGCGGGGTCGAGATCCGGCCGATCAACGAGCCGGGCTAGCGCGAGTTGACCGAGAACAGCGACGTCACAGAGGCCGTCGCGCAGGCGCACCGTCACGAGTGGGCCAGAGTGCTCGCCGTGACGGTGCGCGTCGTGCGTGATCTCGACCTCGCCGAGGAGTGCGTCCAGGACGCGTATGCCCAGGCTCTGCGGAACTGGGCGGTGAACGGTGTCCCGGCGCGGCCGGGTGCCTGGCTGACCACCGTGGCGCGCAACCGCGCGAAGGACCTCGTGCGGCGGGAGTCGGTGCTGCGCTCGGCGTTGCCGCTGCTGGTCATGGACGACGTCGTGGCCGGGCCGGAGGACGGGGCGGGCCCGCACGCGGTCGGCGACGACCGGTTGCGGCTCGTCTTCACCTGCTGCCATCCGGCGCTGTCCCGCGATGCCCGGGTGGCGCTGACCCTGCGACTGGTGTGCGGCCTGTCCACCACCGAGGTGGCGCGCGCGTTCTTGGTCCAGGACTCCGCGATGGCGGCCCGGATCACGCGGGCGAAGAAGAAGATCAGTGCTGCGCGGATCCCGTACCGGATGCCCGCACCCGGTGATCTGCCCGAACGCGTCGGCTCCGTCCTCGACGTCGTGCACCTGGTCTTCACGACCGGTCACGCCGCGCCGGTCGGCGAGCGGCTCGTCCGGCGCGACCTCGTCGACGGCGCCATCCACCTCGCTCGCACGCTGCACGAGCTGCTGCCGGACAACGGTGCCGTCGCCGGTCTGCTGGCGTTGATGCTGCTCACCGACGCCCGCCGGGACACCCGCGTCTCCGAGGCCGGGGAGCTGATCCTGCTCGCCGAGCAGGACCGGTCGCGGTGGGACGTCCGGCAGATCGACGAGGGCACCGCGCTGCTGACCGAGTCGCTGCGCCGCGCGGGCCCGACGAGCTACTCGGTCCAGGCCGCGATCGCCGCGGTGCACGCGGAAGCTCCGACGTGGGAGGACACCGACTGGGCGGAGGTCGTCGGGCTCTACGAGGTGCTGCGCCGGTTGTGGCCGTCGCCGGTCGTCGAGCTCAACCGCGCGATCGCCGTCGGGTTCCGGGACGGCCCGGAGGCCGGCCTCGCCGCGCTCGCGCCCCTGCTGGCCGAGCCGGCCCTGGGGACCTACACCTACCTGAGCGCGGCCCGCGCCGACTTCCTGCGCCGCCTCGGCCGGTGGGCGGAAGCGGCGACGTCCTACGAGGAGGCCCTGACGATGACCGACAACGACGTGGAGCGCGCTTTTCTGGTCAAACGCCGCAACGAGGTCGCCACCCACCTCGACTGATCAGCCCTGTCGATCCCGCGCCACCACCCGCCGCTGACCAGCGCACCCACGGCTTACCGACGGCCTGGCTCCACGACACGGCC
The DNA here is from genome assembly GCF_030285625.1 of Amycolatopsis sp. 2-15. Classification (NCBI taxonomy): domain Bacteria; kingdom Bacillati; phylum Actinomycetota; class Actinomycetes; order Pseudonocardiales; family Pseudonocardiaceae; genus Amycolatopsis; species Amycolatopsis carbonis. Next base: position 9,166,320 of record NZ_CP127294.1, on the reverse strand, counting down.
CCGAGAGGGGTCGACTCCCAAGGTCAAGAGGCAATACGCTAGGGAATGTGCTACTTGTCACATAGCACAACGCGAGGCAGAGTCGTACATGGCGAAAGTGATCGTCACCCCGGCTCCTGTCAGCCCCACCGAACAGGGAGGCTCCCGATGTCCACCACAGAGCTCGCCGAACTGCGGCGCACCATCGGCCAGTTGCGGCAGTGCGTGGGCGCCCTGCGCTCTCGGTACGGCGACGCGTCGGCGGTGCGCCGGCTGGCCAACGATGTCGAGCGGCTCGACATCGACACCGCTGAGCTGGACGGCCACCCGCACGCCGTGCCGGCGCAGGCGAAACCCGTGGACCGCGTACCGGTTCCGGACACTCCTTACGATCCGGCGTTGTGGCAAGGCGCCGATGACGAAGGCGTTGGCGGCTACAAGCGCGACCAGCGGTGAGCGCCCCCGCTGACAACGACGTCAGCCGGGCCCGCACCGGTGTCCGCTCTCCGGGGCGGGCGCTTCTGGCCGACCGGACGTTGCGCACCGACCGGTGGTGGCTGCAACCCCTGCTCACCGTGCTGGGGCTCGCGACCTTCATCGTCTATGCGACGGTCCGCGCCTTCGTGCGCACCGCGTACTGGGTGCCCGACTACCACTACCTGACGCCGTTCTACTCGCCGTGCGTGTCCACTTCCTGCGTCGAAGGCTCGAGCCACTTCGGGCACTGGTTCGGCGACTTCCCGAGCTGGATCCCGCTCGGGGCGCTGGTCCTGCCGTTCCTGCTCGGCTTCCGCCTGACCTGCTACTACTACCGCAAGGCGTACTACCGCTCGGTCTGGTTCTCGCCGCCCGCGTGCGCCGTGGCCGAGCCGCACGGGAAGTACTCCGGCGAGACGAAGCTGCCGCTGATCATCCAGAACGTGCACCGCTACTTCTTCTACGTCGCGGTGATCGTGTCGCTGGTCAACACCTACGACGCCGTGGTCGCGTTCCAGAGCCCCAGCGGGTTCGGCTTCGGGCTGGGCAACATCATCATCGTCGCCAACGTGGTGCTGCTCTGGGCGTACACGATCTCCTGCCACTCGTGCCGGCACGTCACCGGCGGCCGGCTGAAGCACTTCTCGAAACATCCCGTCCGGTACTGGGTCTGGACGCAGGTCTCGAAGCTCAACACCCGGCACATGCAGCTCGCGTGGACCACGCTCGGCACGCTGGTGCTGACCGACCTCTACGTGATGCTCGTGTCGAGCGGAGCCATCGCGGATCTGCGTTTCGTCGGCTAGCGTCGGCACCCTCTCTCCGGCAGTAGAAAGACAACGGCGTCCAAGCTCCGAGGTGGCTCTATTCATGACCGAGGTCGAACGGCACAGCTACGACGTGGTGGTGATCGGTGCCGGCGGCGCCGGTCTGCGCGCGGTGATCGAGGCGCGCGAACGCGGTTTCAGCGTCGCCGTGGTGTGCAAGTCCCTGTTCGGCAAAGCCCACACCGTGATGGCCGAAGGCGGCTGCGCGGCGTCGATGGGCAACGCGAACTCGAACGACAACTGGCAGGTGCACTTCCGCGACACCATGCGCGGCGGCAAGTTCCTCAACAACTGGCGCATGGCCGAGCTGCACGCGAAGGAGGCCCCGGACCGCGTCTGGGAGCTGGAGACCTACGGCGCGCTGTTCGACCGCACGGCCGACGGGCGGATCAGCCAGCGCAACTTCGGCGGCCACACCTATCCGCGCCTCGCGCACGTCGGTGACCGCACGGGGCTCGAGCTGATCCGCACGATGCAGCAGAAGATCGTTTCGCTGCAGCAGGAGGATTTCGCGAAGTACGGTGACTACGAGGCGCGGATCAAGGTCTTCGCCGAGTGCACCGTCACGGAGCTGCTCCTGACCGACGGCAAGATCTCGGGCGCGTTCGGCTACTGGCGCGAGAGCGGGCGGTTCATCCTGTTCGACGCCCCCGCCGTGGTGCTCGCGACGGGGGGCATCGGCAAGTCGTTCAAGGTCACGTCGAACTCGTGGGAGTACACCGGTGACGGCCACGCGCTGGCCCTGCGTGCGGGCGCGAAGCTGATCAACATGGAGTTCGTGCAGTTCCACCCCACGGGGATGGTCTGGCCGCCGAGCGTGAAGGGCATCCTCGTCACCGAAGGCGTGCGCGGCGACGGCGGCGTGCTCAAGAACTCCGACGACAAGCGGTTCATGTTCGAGTACGTGCCCGACGTGTTCAAGGGCCAGTACGCGGACAGCGAGGACGAGGCCGACCGCTGGTACGCCGACGCCGACAACAACCGCCGCACCCCCGACCTGCTGCCGCGCGACGAGGTGGCGCGCGCGATCAACTCCGAGGTCAAGGAAGGCCGCGGCTCCCCGCACGGCGGCGTCTACCTCGACATCGCGAGCCGCCTGCCCGCCGAGGAGATCCGGCGCCGGCTGCCGTCGATGTACCACCAGTTCAAGGAGCTGGCCGACGTCGACATCACCAAGGAGGCCATGGAGGTCGGGCCCACCTGCCACTACGTGATGGGTGGCATCGAGGTCGACCCGGACACGGGCGCGGCGAGCGTGCCCGGCCTGTTCGCGGCGGGGGAGTGCTCCGGCGGGATGCACGGCTCCAACCGGCTCGGCGGCAACTCGCTGTCGGACCTGCTGGTGTTCGGCCGCCGGGCGGGCCTCGGCGCCGCGTCCTATGTGGACGGTCTCGGCGACTCGCGTCCGGCCGTGGCGGAGGCAGATGTGGACGCCGCCGCGAAGATGGCGCTGGAGCCGTTCGACCCGCCGGCCAAGGGCGTGGCCGAGAACCCGTACACGCTGCACACCGAGCTGCAGCAGTCGATGAACGACCTGGTCGGCATCATCCGCAAGGCCGGCGAGATCCGTCAGGCGCTGGAGAAGCTCGGCGAGATCCGGCAGCGCATGGCGCAGGTGACCGTGGAGGGCCACCGGCAGTTCAACCCCGGCTGGCACCTCGCTGTGGACCTGCGCAACATGCTGCTGGTGAGCGAGTGCGTCGCTCGCGCCGCGCTGCTGCGCACCGAAAGCCGCGGCGGCCACACGCGCGACGACTACCCCGGCATGGACGCCGATTGGCGGCACAAGCTGCTGGTGTGCTCGGCGAAGGCGGGGGACAATCCCGTGGTACCGGACGTCGACGTCGTGGAGAAGGAGCAGATCCCGCTCCGGGAGGACCTGCTCGAGCTGTTCGAGCTCGATGAGCTCGGGAAGTACTTCACCGACGCCGAGCTGGAGAACCACTCCGGGAGGAACACGTGAGCTACAAGGCCAGTTTCCGGGTGTGGCGCGGCGACGAGACCGGCGGCGAGCTGCAGGACTTCAAGGTGGAGGTGAACGAGGGCGAGGTGGTCCTCGACATCATTCACCGGTTGCAGGCCACGCAGGCCTCCGACCTCGCCGTGCGCTGGAACTGCAAGGCGGGCAAGTGCGGCTCCTGCTCGGCCGAGGTGAACGGCAAACCGCGCCTGATGTGCATGACCCGCATGTCGACGTTCACCGAGGACGAGGTCATCACGGTCACGCCGATGCGCACGTTCCCCGTGATCCGCGACCTCGTGACCGACGTGTCCTTCAACTACACCAAGGCGCGCGAGATCCCGTCGTTCACCCCGCCCCCGGATCTGAAGCCGGGGGAGTACCGGATGCAGCAGGTGGACGTCGAGCGCTCGCAGGAGTTCCGCAAGTGCATCGAGTGCTTCCTGTGCCAGAACACCTGCCACGTGGTGCGCGACCACGAGGAGAACAAGGAGTCGTTCGCCGGGCCGCGGTACCTGATGCGCATCGCCGAGCTGGAAATGCACCCGCTCGACGTGGCCGACCGTCGTGACGCCGCGCAGGAGGAACACGGGCTCGGGTACTGCAACATCACGAAGTGCTGCAGCGAGGTCTGCCCGGAAGGCATCCACATCACGGACAACGCGCTGATCCCGATGAAGGAGCGGGTCGCCGACCGCAAGTACGACCCGATCGTGTGGCTGGGCAACAAGCTCTTCCGCCGGTGACGCGGGCGCAGCTGGCCGACGCCGTCGTCACCGCGCTGGCCGCTGCGTGCCCTTCGTCGGTGGCCCGGCTGCGGGGCTCGCTCGCCGCCGGCACCGCCGACGCCTTCAGTGACATCGATGTGGAGTGGGTCGTGCGCGACGGCCGCTTGGTCTCGTGCGTCGCCGACGTCCGGGCGGTGCTGGAGCGAGTGCACCCGGTCGCCGCCGTGCGCACCTCGCCGGACTTCTTCCACTCGCCGCAACGGCGGCTGCTGTTCGTGCGGTTCTCGGACGTTCCGCTCTTCTGGTGGCTGGACCTGGCTGTGTGGGAAGCGTCGGCGGCAACCGGTCCCGATGACCCTTCCACGCACGCGCGTGACGACGAGTGGTCCCGCCCGGCGAGCGCCCTGGCCAACGCCCTCGGCGCGATCAAAGCCGTCGCCCGCGGCCACCTGGACGACGCGAACGGCTTGCTGTAGCGGGGTTTCGCGCGCATCGACGAACCGGACACCGCCACCGGACGCTGGGTCGACGACATCACCCGGCTCTCCCATACGGCCATTGCTCGCGAATCGGACCTCGGGCCATTGGCTGAAGAGACGATCGCGCTGGTCGCGGCGGAACTCGGCGCCTGAGCACCGAGCCCCACCGGTGCCGTCGGATCGAGTGGGTCACGTTCGCGACGGTCCTGTATCCGAACCTCCACAGTGGACGCTGTGTCGGCCGGCCGCTTGATGGTGCCCGTTCCCATGGTGCCGCGGCTGACGGAGCGCCAGGGGTCCGGGTTGCGGGCCTTGCCCATGGCTTTCACTGTTCCCGCGTTCCTACCCTTGATCCTTCGTTAAGGTCAGTGGTGTGCTCATCAAGAACGTCCGGGTGTTCCACCTCGATTCCGGCACCGCCGAAGCGACGAACGTGCTCGTCGAAGACCAGCGAATCACCGCGGTAGGGTCCGATGTGGATGGTCCCGACGCCTGTGACGGCAACGGTGGTCTCCTCATCCCCGGCCTGATCGACTGTCACGTCCACGTCGCTTTTCCCGGCGCGGAAGGACTTCCCCGAAGCACCAGGGTCCTCGAAGCCGTCGCCACGCTCAGCCGTCTGCGAGCGAGGGGGATCACGACCGTCCGTGACGCCTGGGGTGCCGACGCCGGGTTCAAGCACGCCCTCGGCGAAGGCTGGATCGAAGGCCCGGACCTGCTCGTCAGCCTGCGTCAGCTGTCGCCGACGGGTGGGCTCGGCGACTGGTGGGACGCGGACACCGGACGCCTCGATCGCATCGACGACCCCGCCCTGCCGGATGCCGTGTTCGACGGCCCGGACCAGGCGCGCGCGGCCGTGCGGCGGATGGTGCGCGCGGGCGCCGACTGGGTGAAGCTCGGCGCCGGCGCTGCCATGGCCGCGCTGGCCGAAGGGCGCGACGTCCGCCCCACCGACGAGGAGCTCCACGCCGTCACCGACGAGGCCCGCCGCGCCGGCCGTGACGTGATGGCCCACGCGCACACGGCCGCCGCTGCGACCGCCGCCGCGCGCGCCGGCGTGCGCAGTATCGAACACGGGGTGTTCCTCGACGAACAGGCCGTCGCCGCGATGCGTGAACACGGCTGCTGGTACGTCCCCACCCTCGCGCCGATCCCGGCTGAACACGGCGAAGCCCACCGGCGGTCCCTGGCGTTGGCCATGGAAGCGGGAATCCCGATCGCCGCCGGCTCGGACCTCGCGCCGCGTCCCCATGTCGACTTGCTGACCGAGCTGCGCCTGCTCGCCGCCGCCGGCCTCGGCCCCGCGGGCGCCCTGCGCGCCGCCACCAGCGACGCCGCCCGTCTGCTTCGTCTCGAAGACCGCGGCCGCGTCGCCCCAGGGCTGCGCGCGGACCTCGTGCTGCTCGACGGCCCCGCCCTGGACGTCACCGACCTCGCCGGCCGCATCCGCGCGGTCTGGCAAGCCGGACACCGGGTGCGGGGCTGAAACCGCTCGCGAAGCGGCGGCCGGGCGCGACACGCTCGCCGGCGTGGACACGTGGTTCACCGCCCGGCTCGGCTTCCTGCACGGGGAAAGCGTGTCCCGGGCCGACTGGCTCACCACCCCGACTCAGACCCTCGCCGAGCTCACCGGCGGCGCGGTGTTCCACGACGGCCTCGGTCGCCTCGACGCGCTCCGGGCCGCTCTCGCTTGGGACCCCGACGACGTGTGGCGCGAGGTCCTCGCCGGGCAGTGGCGCCGCATCGCGCAGGAGGAGGCGTTTGTCGGCCGCTGCGGCGAGGTCGGCGACGAACTCGAGTCCGCGGTCGTCGCCGCGCGGCCGTTGCGGCAAAACACAATCGACTCGGGCTGACCGAGCCCAACGACCCACGCACCCGCGGCTTCCACCACCGCCCTTACCGCGTTCTCGGCGGCGACCGCTTCGTCGCCGCGCTCCACCCGGGCGCGATCGGGGCGATCGACCAGTGGGTGGACCGCACCGACGTCCTCGGCCGCCCCGAACGGACCCGCACGGTCGGCCGAGGTCTCACGTGATGCCCGCAAGGAGATCTTCAGGGCCGCCGCGCGGTCAGCACCGCGAACGGCGGGTTCGCGACGAGAGGCCGCCAGGACTCGTCGTCAGCCGGCACCGTCACGGGCTGCTGTTCGATCGAGCGCAAACCCGCGGCAGCGAGGGCCGCCTCGACCGTCGCCGGCGCTCGGACGAACGACTCGAACGACACCGGCGGATCGGCCCCCACGCGGACCGACACCCGCGTGCCACCAGCTTCCTCGAAGTCCGGCGTCACGGCGAAACCCGGCCCGGCGCCGGCGAGCGCGGCCGGCGTCAGGTGCGTGAAGACGAGCAGCCCACCCGGCCGGACGTTCGCCGCCAGCCCCGCGACCAGCACGTCGAGCGGCCCCGCGACACCGAGGGCCGTGACCACGTCGAAGTCGCCGATCACCGGCAACTTCAGCGGCGAGTGCACCTCGTAGGAAATCCCCAGCGGGTCGCGTTCCTCCTGCCGCTGGGCGTACGCGATCAGCGAGCGGTCCGCGTCGACCCCGACCACCCGGGACGCGCCGGCCGTGCGGAACAGCCGAGGGTGAAAGCCCGTGCCACAGCCGACAACCAGCACCCAGCGTCCCGCGAGGGGACCGGCGGCCGCCATCACGGTCGAGGTCTCGGCGATACCGACGGGGCTGCGGTGGACCAGTTCGTGGCGTTCGGGGAGTTCCGGCACGGGCGGGCTCCTGCCTGGCGGCTGTGCCGTCGACGCTAATCCGCGGCACGGTGACCCGACAGGTGCATCCGGAGCAGCGCACGAAAAAGCCCCCGCGGGTGCGGGGGCTTTTTCGTGCACCTCGTTCGTCAGGCGCCGCCGACGAAACCACCGCCCGCGGCGTTGCCGAGCATGGCCTGCTCCGCCTTGTTGTCCGTGGTTTCGATGTGCTTCTTGCTTCGCCGGTTGCGCTTCTCCACCCACGTCGCGAGGGCGGTGAGCAGCAGGCACAGCACGATGTAGATGCCGGCCGCCACGAGGGTCGACGGCACGATCGGCCGCCCGAACACGCCCTGCGAACCGATGTAACGCGCGTAGTAGAGCAGTTCGGGATACGTGACCAGGAACCCGAGCGCGGTGTCCTTGAGCAGCACCACGAGCTGGCTGATGATCGTCGGCAGCATCGCCCGGATCGCCTGAGGCAGCAGCACCGTGAACATGACCTGCGTCTTGCGCATGCCCAGCGCGTACGCCGCTTCCGACTGGCCCTTCGGCAGCGAGTTGATACCGGCGCGGAACACCTCCGCGAGCACGGAACCGTTGTACAGCGTCAAGCCCAGCACCACGGCGAACAACGGCGAGGTGTCGACACCGAGTGTCGGCAGGCCGAAGTAGAAGAGGAACATCAGGATCAGCAGCGGGATCGCGCGGAAGAACTCCACGATGAACGTGGAGATCCGGCGAACCCACTTGTGCTCGGACAGCCGTCCGGCGGCGAAAACCGCGCCGAAGATCAGGGCGAACACCGCGCCGAGCGCGAACGCTTCGAGCGTGGCCACGATGGCGTTGACGAGGTCCGACTGCACCTGCGAGTACTCCAGCCACGCCCACTTCTGGGACGTGAACTGGCCGCTTTGGGCGAAGCTGTAGACCACGAAAGCGATCAGCGCGACGACCACGAGGATGCCGATCACGGCGTAGATCCGGTGGCGCACCCGCGACTTCGGGCCGGGGACGTCGAACAGGACGTTGGTCATCGGGCCACGCTCCAGCGCTTCTCCAGGCTGCGCTGCACGAACGACAGCACGGCGACCAGGATGATGAACCCGAGCGCCACCCACAGGAGGGCGACCAGCTGGTTGTCGCCGCGCTCGGAGATGTACTGGCGGATCGCACCCGCCTCGGCGACGGAGAACCCACCGGCGATCGTGCTGTTCTTCAGCAGCGCGATGAGGGTGCTGATCAGTGGCGGGACGACCGAACGCAGTGCCTGCGGCAGCACCACCTCGCCGAGGATCTGGCCGAAGGTGAGGCCGAGCGCGCGGCCCGCCTCGGCCTGGCCGACCGGCACCGTGTTGATGCCCGAGCGGACGACCTCGCAGATGAACGCCGACGTGTACACCGTCAGCGACACCACGGCGGCCGTGAAGTAGTCGATTTTGACGATTTCCAGCAACGGGTAGGCGAACACGAAAAACGCGAACACCAGGGTCAGCGGCGTGTTGCGGACGACGGTCACGTAGACCGTGCCGACCGCGCGGAACACCGGGACCGGGCTCACGCGCAGCATCGCCAGGATCGTGCCGAACACGAGGCTGCCGACGGCGGCGATGAGGAACAGTTCGATCGTGCGAAGGAAGAACGGACCGAAGAGGTCCAGATTGTCGAGCAGGACGTCCATGGAGCCTTCCCCGCGTCCGTGGGCCGGAAGATTACGTGGAGCGGCCGGTGGACGGAGACTCCGTCCACCGGCCGTGAAACCGAATCAGTAGCGCTGGATGGTCGGCTTGGTCGCGGTCGCACCGGACTGGCCGAGGGTGGCGTCGTAGATCTTCTGCCAGGTGCCGTCGTCGAGGCTGGCCTGCAGCAGGTCGTCGATCTTCGTGCGCAGCACCTTGTCGTCCTTGTTCAGGCCGATGCCGTAGGGCTCCTGCGAGAACGGCTTGCCGACGACCTTCAGGTTGTCCTTGTCCTGCGCCGCGTAGCCCTTGAGGATCGCGTCGTCCGTGGTGAGGGCGTCGACCTCCTTGGTCAGCAGCTTGTCCACGCACTGCGAGTACTTCTGGAACTCGACGATGTTGCTCGGCTCGGTCAGGCCCTGGTCACGCACGCGCTGGATCGGGGTCGACCCCGTCACCGAGCAGACCTTCTTGCCCTTCAACGTTTCCGGGCCGGTGATCGACGTGTCGTCCTTGCGCACCAGCAGGTCCTGGCCGGCCTGGAAGTACGGGCCGGCGAACGAGACCTGGGCCTTGCGCTTGTCGGTGATCGTGTAGGTGCCGACGTAGTAGTCGACCTGGCCGTTGGCGATGGCCTGCTCACGCGCGGCCGAGTCGACCGTGGTGAACTTGATCTTGTCCGGGGCGATGCCGAGACCGGCGGCCACCATCCGGGCGATCTCGATGTCGAAGCCCTCGAACTTGCCCGTCGTCGGGTCCTTCTGGCCGAGACCCGGCTGGTCGTCCTTCACACCGACGGTGACGGTGCCGGCGCCCTTGATCTTCGTGAAGACCGGCGAGCCGGCCAGGTCGACGTTCTGTGCCACGGTGTAGGTCGGCAGGGCGGCGGTGTTCGCGCCACTGGCGTCGCCACCAGGGGCCGCGGGCGTGCCTTCCTTGCCGCAAGCGGTCAGCAGCAGGCCGCCGGCGAGCAGCCCTACCGCGAGGGTGCGGATCCTCATTGCATGTCTCCTGTATCTGTCGTCGGTATGGCCGGTACGGCCACCGAGTACGGCAGGTGCCGGGGAAATCCGGTAATCGTCAGTGGGTGAGGATCTTGCCGAGGAAGTCCTTCGCCCGGTCGCTCTTCGGCTGGGTGAAGAAGTCGTCCGGCTTGGTGTCCTCGACGATCTCGCCGTCGTCCATGAAGATCACCCGATCGGCTGCCCGGCGGGCGAACCCCATTTCGTGGGTGACCACGAGCATGGTCATGCCGTCCTTGGCCAGGCCGGTCATCACGTCGAGCACCTCCTGGACCATCTCCGGGTCCAGTGCCGAGGTCGGCTCGTCGAACAGCATCACCTTGGGGCGCATCGCGAGCGCCCGGGCGATGGCCACGCGCTGCTGCTGGCCGCCCGAGAGCTGGGCCGGGTACTTGTCCGCCTGGTTCGCGATGCCGACCCGCTCCAGCAGTTCCATGGCGGTCTTGCGCGCGTCGGCCGAGGACATCTTGCGGACCTTCACCGGCGCGAGCATCACGTTCTCGAGGATCGTTTTGTGCGCGAACAGGTTGAACGACTGGAAGACCATGCCGACGTCCGCGCGCAGTGCCGCGAGCGCCTTGCCCTCGGCCGGCAGGGCCAGACCGTCGACGGCGATCTCTCCGGCGTTGATCGGTTCCAGCCGGTTGATGGCGCGGCACAGCGTCGACTTGCCCGACCCGGACGGCCCGAGCACGACCACCACTTGGCCGCGAGGCACCTCGAGGTTGATCTCCTTCAGCACGTGCAGGTCGCCGAAGAACTTGTTCACGGCGGTCGCCTTGATCATCGGCGCCGCCACCTCCGCGGTCATCTTGGCCTCCAGAGCTCCTTCACAACCGGCATCTGCGGGACCGGATCCCCCGTCGATGGCGGAAACCTACTCCCGTCGGACCCTTTGTAAAGGCGGCTTGAGCAATACTTAGGGTTTCAAGTACGTATCGACTTCCGATGCCGTCCTGGCAGGTCGACGGGCTTCCGTGCTGCTCAGCGTAGCCGCGACCGTATCCCGGATTCACGGACTGCGGGTCATGAGGGTGACGGAGGGTGATCCTTCGTGCCGTGTCGTGGTCGCGCTCGGGTGCCCCCTAGAGTTCCCCGCTACCGTGGGCTGGATCACCGGGGGAGGCGAGCGGTGCGGGTGCTGCTGGTGGAGGACGACGACCGGGTCGCGGGCGCCCTCGTGCCCGCGCTGACGCGGCGCGGCCTGGAGATGCAACGGCTGGCCTCGGGTGCCGGCGTGCTGGACCGCGTGCACGACGTGGACGTGGTGCTGCTCGACCTCGGGCTGCCCGACGTCGACGGCGTGGTGCTGTGCCGCCGCATCCGCGCGGTCAGCGACGTCGCCGTGATCGTGGTGTCGGCGCGCGGCGAGGTCGACGACCGGGTGCAGGGGCTGCGCGCCGGTGCCGACGACTACCTCGTGAAGCCCTACGACGTGGAGGAGCTGCTCGCGCGCGTCGAAGCCGTGCGACGCCGTCGTGGCGAGCGCACGGACGGGCCCGCGCCGGTGATCGAGGTCGGCGACGTGACCATCGACCTCGCGCGCCACGAGGTGCTCGTGGACGGACAGTCGATTGCCTTGTCCCGCAAGGAGTTCCAGGTCCTCGCGCTCGTCGCGGGCGCGCGCGGGTCGGTGTGCTCGCGTGAGCACGTACTCACGGAGGTGTGGGGGCATCGGGGCGCGGCGGAGAGCCGTTCGCTCGACGTCCACGTGGCCACGCTGCGCACGAAACTGGGACGCCCGGCGCTGATCGAGACCGTCCGCGGCGTCGGGTACCGCCTCGGCGGCGGGCGGGGCTGAGCCGTGCGCGTCCGCCTCCAGGGGATCGTGGTCACGCTCGTCGCGCTGCTGGTGTTCGGCCTCGGCATCCCCCTGGCGCTGACGATGGCGGGCAGCCTGCAGCAGAACCTGTTCCTCGACCGCCTCACCGACACCGCGCGGTTCGCCTCGCTCGCGCAGCGGCCGCTGATCGACAACCGGCCCGCGCTGCTGGAGCCGGAGCTGCGCCGCTACACCGAGGTCTACGGCGTGAAGGTCGTCGTGGTGAACCAGGACAGTGTGCCGGTGCTCAGCTCACTGGGCGGCACCGACGCGGCGCGAATCGACCGCACGGCCATCGCGGCGCCCGTGAACGAGGCGCTAGCCGGCCGCCACCCGGAGCCCGGCCCGCTGCTGATGCCGTGGTCGACGGCGCCGCTGGTGCTGGCCGAGCCGATCCTCATCGACGGTGAGGTGCGCGGCGTCGTCGTCACGGAGTCCTCGACCGACCACGTGCGCACGCGGCTGCTGTGGCAGTGGCTCGTGCTCGCGGCGGGTGCGGTCGTCGCGTTCGGGCTCGCGCTGCTGGTCGCGATCCCGGTGGTGCGCTGGACCCTGCGGCCCGTGCGCCGGCTCGACGAAGCGACGGGCGCGCTGGTGGCGGCCGTGGTGAGCGGGCGCGAGGCGGAGCCGGTGGGGGAGAGCGGCGGGCCGCCTGAGCTGCGGAAACTCGGCCGTTCCTTCGACCGGATGGCGGCGAGCGTGTCGGAGGCGCTGGCCGCGCAACGGGCGTTCGTCGCCGACGCGTCGCACCAGCTGCGCAACCCGCTGACCGCGTTGAAGCTGCGGCTGGGCAACCTCGAAGGCCACGTGGACGACGACGCCGCGGCCGCCGACCTCGACGCCGCCCGCGTGGACGCCGGCCGGCTCAACCAGATCCTCGACGAGCTGCTGTCGATGGCCCGCGCGGAGTCGGCGGGCGGTGAGCTCGTGGCGGAGGATCTCGGCGCCGTGGTAGCCGACCGCGTCGCCGACTGGAGCGTGGTGGGTGCGGCGCGTGACGTCGCGCTGGAAACCGACGCGGCCGTCAACGGCGCGCGCGTGCTGCTGCCGCCGCGCGGGCTCGAGGTCATCCTGGACGCGCTGATCGACAACGCGCTCAAGTTCACCGGCCAGGGCACTTCGGTGCACGTGTCGGCCGTGAACGGCGGTGATCGGGTGACCCTGGCGGTGCGCGACCACGGGCCCGGCCTGCGCGAGGACGAGCTCGAACGCGCCGTGGACCGCTTCTGGCGCAGCAGCGCGCACCAGAATGTGCCCGGCTCGGGCCTGGGGCTCGCGATCGTGCGCGAGATCGTCCGCCACTCCGGCGGCGACCTGCGCCTGTCGCTGCCGGACGGCGGCGGCCTGCGGATCGAGCTGGACCTGCGGGTCGCGCCCTAGACCTTGAGGCTGCGGTAATAGGTGAGCGCGCCCGGGTGCAGGGGGAGCGGCTCCGTCTCGATGCCCGGGTGGACGTCGATCGACAGGGCCGCGCGGTTGGCCTCCGCGAGGGCGGGCCGGGCGTCGTAGAGGCCGCGGGTGAGAGCTTCGGCGACGTCGTCGGCCATTTTCGCGGGGACGACGAGGAAGTTGGGGACCACGAGCGTGGTCACGGGGCCGGCCTGGTTGTAGGTGCTCCCCGGGATGGTGGCGGTGCTGTAGACGGGGCTGTAGGCCTGCATGCCCTCCTGCAGGCTGGCCATGTCGAGCAGCCGCAGGCCGACCTTCTGCGTGTACGTCGTGATCAGCGGCGTCGGCAGGCCGCCGGACCAGAACAGGGCGTCGAGCCGGTGGTTTTCGAGCGCCTTGAGGGAGTCTTCGAGGCCCAGCTGCTGCACGCTCACCGAATCGGTCAGCCCGGCGACCGCGAGCACGCGGTTGGCGATGTACTCGACCCCGGACTCGGGCGAACCGACCGCGATGTGGCGGCCCTTGAGCATCGACACCGACGTGTAAGGCGAGTCGGCCCGCACGACGATGTGCAGGTAGTCGTCGTGGATGCGCGCCAGCGCGGTCAGCCGCCCCGGGTGCTGCGCGGCGGACTCGGCGGCGAGGTCGGCCGCCACGAACGCCACGTCGGCGCTCCCGGAGAGCACGCGGTTGAGGTTGTCGCGCGAGCCCTGCGTCGCCAGGACCTCCGGCCGGGCGATGCCCAGGTCCCTGGCCCACGCGTCGGCGAGCGGCCGCGCGAGGTCGTTGTACACGCCGCCAACCGCGCCGGTCGCGACCCGCAGGCGCAGGCCTTCGAAGCTCGGCCCGCACGCGGCCGTGAGCCCCGCCACGAGCACCGCGACGAGCACCGCCGTGAGCCTCCGCCTCGCACGCATGGGGGCGATCGTGCCAGACGAGCGCGCCCTGCGTTCGCGGCTCAGGTGCACTGCATCGTGAACCGGGCCGCGTCGAACCTCCCCGCGGCGAGGTCGTCGGACCGGATCACCCAGTAGATCGTGCCGACGTCGCCCCACATCATGTCGACGTCGTCGTCGCTGTCACCCCGATCATTCGCGATCCACGCTCGCCTCCGTTGTCGAGCATGGTCGACGAGTGAACACTCTCAGTGGCGAGGGTGTTCGCAAGACCTTCCAGATCCGCGCCCAGGTCTGTGCGGATTTGCGATTTGCTTCGTGGCCCTGCCCACGGTCTGTGTGCTCTGCGAAAGGCTGTGCCCAAGGGCGTGCACATGAGCCACAATCGGCCGGTGAACCACTCAGATCCGCTGGCCGAATCACTGCGCGAGTCGGCTGTGGGAGCCGACCGCGAAATGACCGGCGCGCTCGTAGCAGCGGCGTACGCGGAACACGATCCTGATGCGCAGTTGGCCGGTATCGCCGTCTCGGCAGTCGCTGCTGGTACTGACCCGGAGGACATCCTCCGCGCCTGTGACGCGGCTCGCTTGGAGATCCGGACGAGAGCAGGCAGTGCACAGGGCTACGACGACCAGGCGGAGGACCGCGTGTTGGACGTGATGGACCGGCTCACAGAATGGTGTCATCCCGACTGCCGGATTTAGCTTGAAAGCCCGCCGAGTGGTCTCCCGCCGAATCATCGCTGGCGACATCACGGTTCGGGCACCGTGGTCGAAAGGTCCTGCACGAGCAAGGGCGCCAGGGAGTACCAGGTGGTAGCCGGTCTACCCTGTGTGGTGATGACCGAGAACCAGCAGCCCAAGACGTACAGCATCCGCACCTTCGGCTGCCAGATGAACGTGCACGACTCGGAACGGCTCGCCGGTCAGCTCGAGGAGGTCGGGTACGTCCCCGCGAGCGCGGAGGCGAAGCCGGACCTGGTCGTGTTCAACACCTGCGCCGTGCGGGAGAACGCGGACAACAAGCTGTACGGCACCCTGGGCCACCTGCGCCCGGACAAGGTGGCCAACCCGGACATGCAGATCGCCGTCGGCGGCTGCCTGGCGCAGAAGGACCGCGGGGAGATCGTCAAGCGCGCCCCGTGGGTCGACGTCGTGTTCGGGACGCACAACATCGGCTCGCTGCCGACGCTGCTGGAGCGCGCGCGGCACAACGCCGAGGCCGAGGTGGAGATCCTCGAGTCGCTCGAGACGTTCCCCTCCACGCTGCCCGCGCGCCGCGAGTCGTCGTACGCGAGCTGGGTGTCGGTTTCGGTGGGGTGCAACAACACCTGCACGTTCTGCATCGTGCCGTCGTTGCGGGGCAAGGAACGCGACCGCCGCCCGGGCGAGATCCTCGCCGAGGTCGAGGCGCTCGTGGCCGAGGGCGTGCTCGAAGTGACGTTGCTGGGGCAGAACGTGAACTCCTACGGCGTCGAGTTCGGCGACCGCCTGGCGTTCGGCAAGCTGCTGCGCGCGACCGGTGGGATCAGCGGTCTGGAGCGCGTGCGGTTCACCTCGCCGCACCCCGCGGCGTTCACCTCCGACGTGATCGACGCGATGGCCCAGACACCCAACGTCTGCCACCAGCTGCACATGCCGCTGCAGTCGGGCTCGGACCGGGTGCTGCGCGAGATGCGGCGTTCGTACCGCTCCGCGCGCTACCTGAAGATCCTCGACGAGGTCCGCGCCGCGATGCCCGACGCCGCGATCACCACGGACATCATCGTCGGCTTCCCCGGCGAGACCGAAGAGGACTTCCAGGCGACGCTCGACGTGGTGCGCGAGGCGCGGTTCTCCAGCGCGTTCACGTTCCAGTACTCGAAGCGCCCCGGCACGCCGGCCGCGACGATGGCCGACCAGCTGCCGAAGGAAGTCGTGCAGGAGCGCTACGACCGGCTCGTGGAGCTGCAGAACGAGATCTCCTGGGTGGAGAACAAGAAGCTGGTCGGGACCAAGGTCGAGCTGCTGGTGGCCGCGGGCGAGGGCCGCAAGGACGCCGAGACACACCGCATGAGCGGCCGCGCCCGCGACGGGCGGCTCGTGCACTTCACGCCCGCCGGGTCCGTTGTGGACCGTGCGGTGCGCCCGGGTGACGTCGTCGAGACGGTGATCACCTACGGCGCCCCGCACCACCTGGTCGCCGACGGCGACCTCCTGACACACCGCCGCACACGGGCGGGCGACAACGCCGAAGCGGGTCTTCGGCCCAAGACGAGCGGGGTCACGCTGGGACTGCCGGGCTTCGGAGCCCCGGCCGTCGAGCCGGCCCCGGTGAGTGGGTGTGCGCTGTGAGCGAGCCAGGAACGCCGGCCGAGGTCGACGAGGAGCTGACCGACCAGATCGACCAGGCGGGGGCGCGCGCGTCTCGCACGGTGGAACTCGGCCGTCGCGGCTTCTACATCGCCGTGTTCATCGTCGTGCTGCTCGTGGCGCAGTTCCTGCCGTGGGTCGGCGACCACGCGGGCTACCAGGTCCTCCAAGGCGCCGGCGGCGGCATCCCGCAGCTGTTCGCCGCGACGTCCACGGGCATCGGCGTCCTCGCCGGCGCGGTGGGCGTGGCGACGCGCCGCTGGTGGGTCGCCTGGTGCTGCGCCGCGGGCGGCTGGTTCGCCTCGGTGGACGGCCTGCTGTCGGTGTGGTCCCAGCAGTCGGCCCACGCGAACGGCGCCGTCGGCGGCGGCCCGGGGATCGGGATGATCGTCGCGTGGATCGCCACGATCGTCCTGGCGACGATGTGGATGAGGACGGCTTTCTCGCGGTCTTGAGGGCCACGGGCGGTCAGTGATCACCCATCGCGACCACGATCCACCCGAACGATCGAAAAAGGGCCGCTCCCCGGTACACCCCCGGGAAGCGGCCCTTTTCGGTCAAGCGAGACGATCAGCGATCCGCCACCGCGGCCTCCGCCGCTTCCATCCACTCGCGCCACTGCGCGGCCTGCTCGTCGGCCTTCTTCGCGCGGCGCTCGTCGCCCGCTGCGCGGGCCTTGGCGGCCTGTGACTCGAACTGTTCGACGCGCTCGCGGAACTGGGCGGCGCGGGCCTGGGCCTCGGGGTCGGTGCGGCGCCAGCGGCTGTCCTCGGCGGACTTGACGGCGTCCTGGACGGCCTTGAGGCGGCCGTCGAGCTCGCGGATGCGTTCGCGCGGGACCTTGCCGATCTCGTCCCACTGTTCCTGGATGCGGCGCAGCGCGGACTTGGCGGCCTCGAGGTTGGCGGCGACGTCGATCTTCTCTGCCTCGACCAGCAGTTCTTCCTTGCGGGAGGCGTTGCCGGCGAACTCGGCGTCGCGTTCGGTGAACACGGCCGAGCGGCGGGCGAAGAAGGCGTCCTGGGCCGCGCGGAAGCGCTGCCACAGGGCCTCGTCGCTGTCCTTGGGTGCGCGGCCGGCGGCGCGCCACTCGGCCATGAGCTCCTTGTAGCGGCCGGCGGTGGCGCCCCAGTCGTCGGACTCGGCGAGCGACTCGGCTTCGGTGATGAGCTCTTCCTTGCGGTGCTTGGCGCTCGCGCGCTGCTTGTCCAGCTCCGCGAAGTGCGAGCCGCGCCGGCGGTTGAACGCCTCGCGGGCCTTGGAGAACCGCTTCCACAGCTCGTCGTCGGTCTTGCGGTCGACGCCCTTGACCGTCTTCCACTCGTCCAGGATGGTGCGCAGCCGGTCGCCCGCGACCTTCCACTGGGTCGAGTCGGCGGCGATCTTCTCCGCCTCCTCGGCCAGCTCCTGCTTGCGCGAAACCGCGGCCGCGCGGGCCTCCTCGCGCTCCTGCTTGACCTTGCCCAGCGCCTTCTCGGCGGCGGCGATCACGTACTCGACACGCGCGGCCAGCGCGGCGAGGTCACCGACCACCGCCGACTCGGCCAGCCCGTCGCGGATCTGCGTGGCGTTCGACAGCGCGTGCTTCGGGTCGCCGACGCCCGAGCTCAGCCGGGTCTCCAGCAGCTCCACCTCGGTGCGCACGTCGTCGAAGCGGCGGGCGTAGTGCACCAGCCCCTCGTCGGGCGTGCCCGCCTGCCAGACCCCGACCGCGCGTTCGCCGTCGGCGGTGAAGACGAAGACGGTGCCCTCGGCGTCGACCCGGCCCCAGGTGGACGGGCTGGGCTCGGCGGCCGGCACCGGGGGTGCGGTCTGGGCGCTGCCGGGCGCGTGGGGCACGGGGTGCGGTGCCGGGGTGCCGCTGGACGTGTTCTCCTGGGCCATCGCAGGCTCCTTATCGCCTGTACGCCCGCTGGTGCGGGCGCCCCGCGTGCTGCGGGGCCGGGTTACGCGGTGTTGCTTCCGGGGGCATGGGGCCCCAGCGGCATTCAAGCAGCTCAGCGCCTGCTGTGGTACTGGATGAGCCACCTGAAGCCAGTGATCCTACTTCTCCTTGACGCTCCGTGTCGGCGGTCCTCCCCGTCCAGGTACCCTCGGCCAGCGTGATCAGCCCTGCTCAGCCGCCTCGTCCGGTGGCCGTCGTCGGTCCCACGGCCACCGGGAAGACGGCGCTGGCCGTGGAGCTCGCCCTCGCCCTCGGCGGTGAGGTCGTGAACGCCGACGCGCTCCAGCTCTACCGCGGCATGGACCTCGGCACGGCCAAGGCCACCGAAACCGAGCGGCGCGGCGTGCCCCACCACCTGCTCGACGTCCTCGACGTCACCGAGACCGCGTCCGTCGCCGCCTACCAGCGCGACGCCCGCCGGGTGATCGAAGACCTCCTCGCCGCCGGCCGCGTACCCGTGCTGACCGGCGGCTCCGGTCTTTACGTGCAGGCCGTGCTCGACGACCTGAAATTCCCCGGCACCGACGCGGGCGTCCGCGCCCGGCTCGACAACGAGGCCACCGAACGCGGCACGGCGACCCTCTACGCCCGCCTGGCCGAAAAAGACCCGGCCGCGGCCGCCGCCATCCTGCCCACGAACACCCGCCGCATCGTGCGTGCGCTGGAGGTCATGGAGCTGACCGGAGAGCCCTTCTCCGCGAACCTCCCCAAGCCGGGCCCGGCCCGCTACGGCACGGTGCTGATCGGCGTCGACCGCGAGGCCGCCGAGCTCGACGAGCGGGTCGACCTTCGCGTCGAGCGGATGTTCGAGGCCGGCCTCGTCGACGAAGTCCGGGAGCTCGCAGCCCGCGGCCTGCGCGAAGGAAAAACGGCGTCCCGGGCGCTGGGCTACCAGCAGGTGCTCGCCGAGCTCGACGGCGAAGGCGACTTCGCGGCCGCCGCCGCGGCGACCGCACAGGCCACCCGCCGCTTCGTCCGGCGGCAACGCTCCTGGTTCCGCCGTGACAAGCGGATCCAGTGGTTCGACGGCGCTTCCCCCGACCTGGCCGCGCGCGTGCTCGACGCCCTGGCCCAGTAATCTTGTCCTTATGGGCGGCATCGAGTTTCTCAAGGGCCACGGCACGCAAAACGACTTCGTGCTGCTGCCCGACGCGTCCGGCCGCCTGGACCTCACGGCGGAGCGCGTGGCGGCGCTGTGCGACCGCCGACGCGGCCTGGGCGCCGACGGCGTGTTGCGCGTGGTGCGCGCCAAGGCGGTGGGTGAGGCGTCCGAGGGCGAGTGGTTCATGGACTACCGCAACGCCGACGGCTCGATCGCCGAGATGTGCGGCAACGGCGTGCGCGTGTTCGCCCGTTACCTCATCGAAGCCGGTCTGGCGGACGACGGCCGCTTCACCATCGGCACCCGCGCGGGCGACCGGCCGGTAGTGGTCCACCCCGACCGTTCCGTGACCGTGGACATGGGCCCGGCCACGATCACCGGCACCTCCGTCACCGCGGTGGCCGGCAGCCCGTTCTCCGGCGTGGCCGTGGACGTCGGCAACCCGCACCTGGTGTCGGTGCTCGACGACGACGTCGCCGACCTCGACCTGCGCGACCAGCCCGACTTCGACCACGACGTGTTCCCGACCGGCGTGAACCTCGAGTTCGTGAACCTGCTCGGCGAGGGCGCGCTGCGCATGCGCGTCCACGAGCGCGGCGTGGGGGAGACCCGCTCGTGCGGCACCGGCACGGTGGCCGCCGTCGCCGCCGCGCTGCACCTGGCCGGCACCGACACGGGCGAGTCCACTGTGGACATCCCCGGTGGCCGTGTGGTCGTGACCGTCGAACGCGGTGCCGCCACACTCACCGGCCCGGCGGAGATCGTCGCGCGCGGCGAACTCGACGAAGCCTGGTGGGCCGCCGCCGGAGCATGAACCACCCCAATGTGGCGTTGGGTGCACCCAACGCACCGAACGCCGCATTGGGTGCACCCAACGCAACCAACGCCGCATTGGGGTGCGCTCAGCCCACCGTCACCTCCACGGCCAGCTCGCCGTCACCCGGCCGGGTGGCCACGGCGGAGATCACCCCGGCCGCGCGCACGTCGTCCGACACCGCGGCGAACCCGGTGAGCACGGCGTCGGACGCGCTCACCGTCAGGGTTTCGACGGCCGAGCGCATCGACACCTTCGCGTCCGTCTTGGCCCGCCGCACGGCCGCGATCACCGAGCCGGCCAGCGGCAGCAGAGCGACGTCCCCGTCGACCCCCGGCGCCTCCGGCCACGGCGCGCGGTGCACCGAACCCTCCTGCCACCACGACCAGACCTCCTCGGCCGTGTAGGGCAGCACCGGCGCGAACAGCCGCACCAGCACCGAAAGCGCGGTCGTCAGCGCCGCGCGGGCCGAGTCGGCGGCCGCCTCGCCACGATCGCCGTACGCGCGCGCCTTGACCAGCTCGACGTAGTCGTCGCAGAAGGTCCAGAAGAACGTCTCCGTGATCTGCAGCGCCCGCGCTTGGTCCAGGCCTTCGAACGCCGCCGTCGCCTCGGTGACCACGCGCGCGAGCGCGGCGAGCACCGACCGGTCGAGCGGTTCCGTCACCGACGCGCCGGGCGTGGGCAGGCCGAGGCCGAGCACGAACCGGCTCACGTTGAGCAGCTTCGTCGCCAGGCGCCGTCCGACCTTCATCTGGCCCTGGTCCTCGGCCGTGTCGACGCCGGGGCGCGCGCTCGCCGCCCAGTAGCGCACGGCGTCGGGCCCGAACTGGTCCAGCAGCGCGGCGGGCGTGACGACGTTGCCCGTGGACTTCGACATCTTCTTGCGGTCCGGGTCGAGCACCCAGCCCGAGATCACGGCGTCGCGCCACGGCAGCACGTGCTCTTCCAGCTCGGCGCGCACAGTCGTGGAGAACAGCCAGGTGCGGATGATCTCGTGTGCCTGCGGCCGCAGCGAATACGGGAACACGCGGCGGAACAGGTCGTCGTCGAGGCTCCAGCGCCCGGCGATCTGCGGCGTGAGCGACGACGTGGCCCAGGTGTCCATCACGTCCACCTCGCCCGCGA
This sequence comes from Amycolatopsis sp. 2-15, assembly GCF_030285625.1. Taxonomy (NCBI): domain Bacteria; kingdom Bacillati; phylum Actinomycetota; class Actinomycetes; order Pseudonocardiales; family Pseudonocardiaceae; genus Amycolatopsis; species Amycolatopsis carbonis. Next base: position 9,145,019 of record NZ_CP127294.1, on the reverse strand, counting down.
ACCCGCCCGGCTTCCCGCGCTGGTCCTCGGTGTAGCCCGGCGGCACGTCGGTGCTCGGGTCCACGGGCAGGGCCGAGTCCGAAGGCACCAGCACGGCTTCGTGGTCGGGCTCGCCGTGCTCGTCGAGCGGGTACCAGACGGGGATCGGCACGCCGAAGAACCGCTGGCGGCTCACGAGCCAGTCGCTCGTGAGGCCTTCGGTCCAGGCGCGGTAGCGGACCTCCATGTGCGGCGGCACCCAGTTGAGCTCGCCGCCGCGCTCGATCAGCTTCGCGCGCAGCTTCTCGTCGCGCCCGCCGTTCGTGAGGTACCACTGGCGGCTCGTGACGATCTCGAGCGGCCGGTCGCCCTTCTCGTAGAACTTCACCGCGTGCGTGATGGCCCGCGGCTCACCGCGCAGCGACCCGTCCGCCCGCAGCGCCTCGACGAGGAGCTGGCGTCCCGTGTGGACGGTCTTGCCCGCCAGCGGCGCGTACGCCTCGGCGGGCACGCCGCGCGGCGGTTCGGGCAGGAACCGCCCGTCGCGCCCGAGCACCGGGCGGGTCTCCAGCCGCAGCGCGCGCCACCACGTGACGTCGGTGGTGTCGCCGAAGGTGCAGACCATCGCGATGCCGGTGCCCTTCTCGGGGTCGGCGAGGTGATGCGCGTGCACCGGCACCTCGACGCCGAACACGGGCGTGCACACGGTTTTCCCGACCAGGTCGCGGTAGCGCTCGTCGTCCGGGTGCGCCACGAGCGCGACGCACGCGGGCAGCAGCTCCGGCCGTGTGGTGGAGATCAGCACCTCGGCGCCTTCGCCCGTGCGGAACACGAGGTCGTGGTACGCGCCGGGCCGGTCGCGGTCCTCCAGCTCGGCCTGCGCGACGGCGGTGCGGAACGTGGTGTCCCACAACGTCGGCGCCTCGGACTGGTAGGCCTCACCGCGCGCGAGGTTGCGCAGGAAGGCGCGCTGGGAGATCTCCGTGGTGGCCGGGTCGATGGTCTGGTACGCCAGCGTCCAGTCCACCGACAGGCCGACGCGCCGCCAGACGTCCTCGAAGACCTTCTCGTCCTGTTCGGACAGCGTGCGGCACAGCTCCACGAAGTTGCGCCGTGACACCGGGATCACGTCCTTGCCCGGCTTCTCCGGCGGCGTGAACGACGGGTCGTAGGGCAGCGCCGGTTCGCAGCGCACGCCGTAGTGGTTCTGCACGCGGCGCTCGGTGGGCAGGCCGTTGTCGTCCCAGCCGATCGGGTAGAAGACCTCACGCCCGCGCATTCGCTGGTAGCGAGCGAGGACGTCGGTGTGCGTGTAGGAGAACACGTGCCCGATGTGCAGCGAACCGCTCGCCGTGAGCGGCGGGGTGTCGATCGAGTAGACGGCTTCGCGCGGCTTCGTGCGGTCGAAGCGGTGGACGCCGTCCCGCTCCCATACCGCTACCCACTTGGCCTCCAGACCGTCGACACCGACCTTGTCCGGGACACGAGGGCTGGGCTGCGGGGTGACGTTCATGAACCAACTCTAGGCGGGGACCACCACCGCTTTCTCGCCCACCGGCAGGTCACGCATGTGCCTCAGCGGCGAGCAGACCACCCACAGCGCCGCGGCGAGCTGGCCGATCACCGCCGTCCACAGGGCACCGGTCAGCCCGAGCCCCTCGCCGAGCGCGCCGCCCAGCAGCCCGCCGAGCGGCATCGTGCCCCACACGACGAACCGCACGCTCGCGTTCATCCGGCCCAGCAGCCGGTCGGGCGTGATCGCCTGGCGGTAGGAGACCTGCGCGACGTTGTAGAGGATCACGCCGAACCCGGCCAGTGCCAGGCCGAACCCGGCGAGCGGTACGCGCCAGCCGGGCCCCGCGAGCGGCACGAGCAGGTTGCCCGGCCACACGAGCATCGGCAGGAGCCAGATCGACCGCGCCTGCCCGACGCGCCGGATGATCGCTCCGGCGAACAGGGCGCCGAGGATGCCGCCGATGCCGCCGACGGCGAGCAGCCCGCCGACCGCCGCGGGCGGGAGCCCGGCTGTGCGCGTCAGGAAGAGCACCTGCACGGCCTGCGCGGCGGCGCCGAACAGGTTGGCGGTGGCGGTGCACGCGACGATGGCGCGCAGCGGCTTGTCGGTGAACACGAACTTCAGACCTTCGAGCATCTGCGGCACCAGGCGTTCGTGGCCGGTCTTCTCGGGCAGCTGCTCGACCGTGCGGATCCGCCAGAGGCACAACGCGGAGGCGAGGTAACCGAGCCCGGTGACCAGCACCGTGCTCGCCGCGCCGACGAACTGCACCAGCACGCCCGCCGCGCTCGGCCCGGCGATCTGGGCCGAGGACTGCACGCCCTGCAGCTTCGCGTTGCCCTCCAGCAGCCGGTCGCGGCCCACGAGCGCGGGCAGGTAGGCCTGGTAGGAGACGTCGAAGAACACCGTGCCGATGCCCACGAACAGCACGACCACGATGAGCTGGACCATCGTCAGCCCGCCCGCCCACCACGTCAGCGGGATGCTCAGGATCAGCGCCGCGCGGGCCAGGTCGGCGGCCAGCATCACCGGCCGCTTGCGCAACCGGTCCACCCACACGCCCGCGGGCAGGCCGATGAGCAGGAAGCCCAGCGTCTCGGCCGTGGTCAGCAGGCCCATCTCGAACGGCGTCGCCGCGAGCGTCACCGCCGCCAGCAGCGGGATCGCCGTGACACCGACGAACGTGCCGAGCTGGCTCGCCGTGTCGCCGGCGAAGAGCCGGCGGAAGTCGGCGTGGAAGAGGAGGGAGTCCCGGTTCACCCGAGTGAGTGTCGGTGAGTGATTGGAAAGTGTCAATCACTTTGTCGTGCCTAGGCTGTGCGGGTGCCGACCCCACGACGCCCTTCGACGGAGGCCGAGGCCGCCGCGCTCGCGTCCGGAATACGCCTGCGCATCATCCGGTTGACGTCCTTCGAGGCGATGACCAACAAAGAGCTGGCCGAGCGGCTCGGCCGCGACCCGGCCACCACGCTGCACCACGTGCGGCGGCTGGTCGAAACGGGTTTTCTCACGCCACTGGAAGAACGCCGCGGCGCCCGCGGCGCCAAGGAGATCCCGTACCGGTCCACCGGCCTGTCCTGGCAGCTCGACAACGGCGTGGCGGTCGCGTCCGTCGGCCAGGCCATGCTCGAGGCCTACCTCGCCGAGATGGGGGAGGTCGACGCCGCCGACGTCGACTCCAGCCGGCTCGTCTTCCAGGTCGCGCCGGCCGAGGTCGCCGAGTTCAAGGACCGGCTCACGCGGCTGCTCGAGGAGTTCCGCGAACGGCCTGCCGAGGCCGGCGCCGAACGCACCGCCATCTACGTATCGATCTATCCCAGCAGGTAATCACTCGGCTCCCGCGCCGAATCGTGGGAGCATGGAGGCACGATGACAGAACTGACACACGAAGACCTGTACGACGACGACCCGTCGACCGGTGAAATGGAGCTCGAGGATCGCGCCTCGCTCCGCCGCGTCGCAGGCCTGTCGACCGAACTCACGGACGTCACCGAGGTCGAATACCGCCAGCTTCGGCTGGAGCGCGTCGTGCTGGTCGGCGTGTGGACCGAAGGCACCGCCGAGCAGTCGGAAGCCTCCCTCGCCGAGCTGGCGAGGCTGGCCGAGACAGCCGGTTCCGAGGTGCTCGAGGGCCTCGTCCAGCGGCGTGCCAAACCCGACACGGCCACCTACATCGGCTCCGGCAAGGTGCGGGAGCTGCGCGACGTGGTCGTGGCGACCGGCGCCGACACGGTGATCTGCGACGGCGAGCTTTCGCCCGGCCAGCTGCGCCAGCTCGAGGAGAAGGTCAAGGTCAAGGTGATCGACCGGACCGCCCTGATCCTCGACATCTTCGCGCAGCACGCCCGCTCCAAGGAGGGCAAGGCCCAGGTCGAGCTGGCCCAGCTGCAGTACCTCATCCCGCGCCTTCGCGGTTGGGGTGCGTCGCTGTCCCGGCAGGCCGGTGGCCGCGCCGGTGGCGCCAACGGCGGTGTGGGCCTGCGCGGTCCCGGTGAGACGAAGCTCGAAACCGACCGCCGGCGGATCAACAAGCGCGTGTCCAAGCTGCGCCGCGAGATCGCCGCGATGGATACAATCCGCGAGACCAAGCGCGGCCGGCGCGTGGCCAACGAGGTGCCCAGCGTGGCCATCGTCGGCTACACCAACGCCGGCAAGTCGAGCCTGCTCAACGCGCTGACCGGCGCGGGCGTGCTGGTGGAGGACGCGCTGTTCGCCACCCTGGACCCGACCACACGCCGGGCCCAGACGGCCGACGGGCGCACGTTCACCCTCACCGACACCGTCGGGTTCGTGCGGCACCTGCCGCACCAGCTGGTGGACGCGTTCCGCTCGACGCTGGAGGAGGCGGCCGACGCCGACCTGCTGCTGCACGTCGTCGACGGCGCCGACCCGGCGCCCGAGGAGCAGGTGAACGCCGTGCGCGAGGTGCTCGGCGAGATCACCCGCACCCGCAAGGAGCCGTTGCCGCCCGAGCTGCTCGTGATCAACAAGGCCGACGCGGCCGACCAGGTCACGCTCGCCCGGCTGCGCCATCAGCTGGCGGGTTCCGTGCTGGTGTCCGCCCGGACCGGCGCCGGCATCCCGGAGCTGGCCGAGGTGCTCGCCGACCGGATGCCGCGGCCGCAGGTCGTGGTCGAGGCGCTGGTCCCGTACGCGCGCGGCGAGCTCGTGGCCCGCGCCCACGCGGGCGGCGAGGTGCTCGAGGAGGAGCACGTCGCCGACGGCACGAGGCTCCTCGTGCGGGTCCACCCGGACCTCGCGGCGGCTTTGCGCCGGTACGAAACCAACGCCTCGGCGCTCTGAACGTCTTCCGTAGTGTGCGGCCGGACCGGGCCGCACACTACGGAGGTGAGCTGGTGCGGGTCGTCCTCGCGGTGACGGCGGTTTTGCTGGTGCTGGGCGCTGTGCCCGCTGCCGCGGCGGCGCCGCCACCCGCGCCCGAACCGCTGTGCAAGGTCACCGACTCGCGGCTGGGTGAGCTCTCCGGCCTCGTCTCCGACGGCGAGCACTGGTACGCGATCAACGACGGCGGCACGAAGGTGCAGGTCTTCGTCCTCGACCACTCGTGCAAGGTGCAGAAGGTGCTCTCCGCGAGCACCGACCCGTACGACGTCGAGGACCTCGCGCGCGCGGCCGACGGCACCCTGTGGCTCTCGGACACCGGCGACAACAGCCACAAGCGCACGACCGTGGCGCTCATGGAAATGAAACCTTCGGGCGGCAGCGTGACGCTGCACCGCCTGACCTACCCCGACGGGCCGCACGACACCGAGGCCCTGCTGCTCGACCGCTCGGGCACGCCGTACCTGATCACCAAGGAAGTGCTCGGCGACGCGGCGGTCTACCGGCCGACCGGTCCGCTGGCCACGCCGGGGCCGACTGCGCTGGAGAAGGTCGGTTCGCTGACCCTCCATGACACCGACACGGTGGGCGGGCCGGTGGGCGCGTTCGGATCCGTGCTGGTCACGGGCGGTGCGACCAGCGCCGACGGCAGCGTCGTGGCCCTGCGCACCTACACCGACGCGTACCTGTACCCGGCCCCGGACGGCGACGTGCTCGAGGCGCTCAAACGCAACCCCATGCGGATCCCGCTGCCGAACGAGAAGCAGGGCGAAGCCCTCGCCTTCGAACCCGACGGCATGCTGCTGTCGGGCGGAGAGGGCGTCGGCCAGCCCATCCGCGCGGTGAAAAACGCGACGGCCCTGGTGGCGGGCGCCGCCGCACCACAGCGTCAGGCGGCCAAACCCGCCGCGTCGGGCGCGACCGGCGGCTCGGACGACTCGTCCGGTCTGCCGCTGTTGCCGGTGGTGGGCATCGCGGTGGTCGTGGTGCTGATCGGCTGGTTCCTGCTCAGCCGGCTGCGTCGCCGCCCGCGCCGCTGAGTCCTGACCGCTGAGTCCTGACCGCTGAGGTCCGCCCCGGGGAGGCAACCGGGGGCGTGGCGCGCACAGCGGGAAGACCACACCGCAAGGACCACCCAACGCAAGGACCACACAGCACACCAACGGACCCACGGCACCGTCCACACCGGACACCGGGAAGCTCCCGCCCGCGGCGCGGGGACGATCGAGGCCGGGCATCCTCGTCGCCGGCCCGCGGCCGCGTGGGTGGGTTCCCGGGTCTAGAGGCGCCGGAGGACCGCGACGACCTTGCCGAGGATGGTGGCGTCGTCGCCGGGGATCGGCTCGTACGCCTCGTTGTGCGGCATCAGCCAGACGTGGCCGTCCTTGCGCTTGAACGTCTTTACCGTCGCCTCGACGTCGATCATGGCGGCCACGATGTCGCCGTTCTCCGCGGCGGGCTGCTGGCGGACCACGACCCAGTCGCCGTCGGTGATTGCGGCGTCGACCATCGAGTCGCCGGTGACGCTGAGCAGGAAGAGCTCACCCTCGCCGACGATCTCGCGCGGCAGCGGGAACACGTCCTCGATCGCCTGCTCGGCCAGCACCGGGCCACCGGCGGCGATCCGGCCGACCAGCGGCACGTATGCCGCCTTCGGCATGGACGGCTGCTGGTCGATGTCGATGCCCATGGGGTTGTCGTCCGTGGTCGAGAGCACGCCCACGGCCCGCGGCCGGTTCGCGTCGCGGCGCAGGTATCCCTTGCGCTGCAACGCCCGCAGCTGGTGGGACACCGACGAGGTCGACGTGAGGCCCACGGCCTCGCCGATCTCGCGGACGCTCGGCGGGTAGCCGAACCGGGCCACCCAGCTGCGGATCACGTCCAGCACCTGCTGCTGTCGCACGGTCAGCGTCTCGTCCACGTCGTAGACCTCGGGCAGGGCTGTCACCTTGCCCGAGCCACCGGGCGTGGTGCCCGCCTTGCTCTCCTTCGCCACTGTGTGTCCTCTCCCCACTGGGCGTCGCCTCCCAGATGTTTCACGGTCGCCTCGCCGGCATCCCGCGTGGTGCGCGTGCGCCGGCCGGCTCCCGCGGACGCGGGTGCCCTCGCCGGCGACATCTGCCCGGCAGATGTCCTGGTCACCGACGTTAGCCCACCGAGCGTGACGATTTCAAACATCTGTTCGATCGACACGCCGTGTCCTCTCGATTTTGTCGGTGCGGGGTGGTAGACCTTCGCACGGACGTTCGATAGAACGCCTGTTCGACCTGAACCGCATTGTCGCCGGTGAGAGCACCGGACCGGGCTCGGATCGAACCGATCAGCAGGTCAGAAGGAGGTTCGCCATGTCGATTCTGGCAGACCGCGGGATCGTCCGCCCGCTCCGGCCCGTCCGGCAGGCCGCCGCCCCGGCTCGGGTTCCCTCGGGTCCCCCGATCGGTCCTACGGCACCCGTTCGCGGCACGCGCGAGCGCCGTGGCGAGCCGCTGCGGCCGCCGACGCGCGCCCGGGTGATCGCGGGGCGCCGCATCGCACCGGCCACGTGCGCCGAGCCACGCCGGCCCGCGGTGCGGTGGCCGTGGCTCGCCGCGATCGCCGTCGCCGCCTGCCTGGTGGTCACCGTTCTGGGTGTTTTCGGATCCGGCGCGCCGGCTGGCGCGGTGCCCGAGCGCACGGCGTCGGTGTCCGTGCAGCAGGGCGACACGCTGACCGAGATCGCCGCCCGGTTCGCGCCCGACTCGGACCAGTCCGCCGTGGTCGAGCGCATCAAACAGCTCAACCACCTCGACGACGCCGTCCTCGTGCCCGGTCTGCCGCTCACCGTGCCGGTCGCGTCGGAGGTGGCCGGGTTCGGTTCGTGACCCTCGGGATGCGCTCGATCGCACCACGGATCGGTGCCTTCTTCACCCGCTTGTGTCGCTTGCGTGGGCCGTCCGGGCAATCTATGGTCAACCCCTACATCTGGTAGTTACACTGCTGTAGTTGGTCCACAGGTAGGGGTACACTGGAGACCAGTTGTCCACAGCTGGGCGGTGTTCACCCACCGGTTGTCCACAAATCGATCACCAGGCGCGGGTCCGTGCGGGGTGATCGTGGTCCAGGCCGTAGCGTGGCGGCAGGGGCCGGCGTGGATGGACTCGGCCGGCGCGGAGGGGAAGGTGATCGGCGGATGAGGTGCCCGTTCTGCCGGCATGCGGACTCTCGGGTCGTCGACTCCCGAGAGGTGGATGAAGGTCAGGCGATCCGGCGGCGGCGCTCGTGCGCACAGTGCGGCCGGCGCTTCACCACGTCGGAGACGATGGTGCTCGCCGTCGTCAAGCGGTCCGGCGTCACCGAGCAGTTCAGCCGGGACAAGGTCGTCAACGGCGTGCGGCGGGCCTGTCAGGGCCGGCCGGTCGACGACGACGCGCTGCAGAAGCTCGCGCAGCGCGTCGAGGAGTCGATCCGCTCCGCCGGTCTGGCGGAGATCCCGAGCCACGAGGTCGGCCTGGCCATCCTCGGTCCCTTGCGGGAGCTCGACGGGGTCGCCTACCTCCGGTTCGCCAGCGTCTACCGCTCGTTCTCCTCGGTCGAGGACTTCGAGAAGGAGATCGCCGACCTGCGGGAAGCCATGGCGGGTACTGCCGCGGAAGAAGGAAGCGAGCGCGCCGGAGACGACTGAGTGTCGCCTGCGCCGCGCGGGAGCGAGGGACGAGACCCGATGACCGAAACCGTGGGAACCGGCGCGGCGGCCGCCGGCCGGAGCAAGAAGAAGGCCAGCAGCGGGCTGGCCGTCAAGCGGGTCTTCACGACCGAAGGCGTGCACCCGTACGACGAGGTCGCGTGGGAGCAGCGCGATGTCGTGATGACCAACTGGCGTGACGGCAGCGTGAACTTCGAGCAGCGGGGCGTCGAGTTCCCCGGGTTCTGGTCGGTGAACGCCACCAACATCGTCACCAGCAAGTACTTCCGCGGCGCCGTCGGCTCCCCGCAGCGCGAGAGCAGCCTCAAGCAGCTCATCGACCGCGTGGTGAAGACGTACGTGAAGGCCGCCGCGGACCACGGTTACTTCGCCGGCGCGGGCGACCTGGAGATCTTCGAGCACGAGCTCACCTGGATGCTGCTGCACCAGGTCTTCAGCTTCAACTCCCCGGTCTGGTTCAACGTCGGCACGTCCTCGAAGCAGCAGGTCTCGGCGTGCTTCATCCTGTCGGTCGACGACACGATGGAGTCGATCCTGAACTGGTACCGCGAGGAGGGCCTGATCTTCAAGGGCGGCTCCGGCGCGGGCCTCAACCTCTCCCGCATCCGCTCCTCGAAGGAGCTGCTCAGCTCCGGCGGCACGGCGTCCGGCCCGGTCTCGTTCATGCGGGGCGCCGACGCGTCCGCGGGCACCATCAAGTCCGGCGGCGCCACGCGGCGCGCGGCGAAGATGGTCGTGCTCGACGTCGACCACCCCGACATCGAGGAGTTCATCCAGACCAAGGCGCGCGAAGAGGAGAAGATCAAGGTCCTGCGCGACGCCGGGTTCGACATGGACCTCTCCGGCGCGGACATCGCCTCGGTGCAGTACCAGAACGCCAACAACTCCGTGCGCGTGTCCGACGAGTTCATGCAGGCCGTGGAGAACGGCACGGAGTTCGGCCTGCGCGCCCGCCTCACCGGCGAGGTCATCGAGCGCACCGACGCGAAGAAGCTGTTCCGCACCATGGCGCAGGCCGCGTGGGAGTGCGCCGACCCGGGCGTGCAGTACGACGGCACGATCAACGACTGGCACACCTGCCCGGAGTCCGGTCGCATCAGCGCGTCGAACCCGTGCAGCGAGTACATGCACCTCGACAACTCCAGCTGCAACCTCGCGTCGCTGAACCTGCTGAAGTTCGTGGCCGACGACGGCACGTTCGACGCGCCGTTGTTCGCGAAGGCCGTGGAGTTCGTGATCACGGCGATGGACATCTCCATCTGCTTCGCCGATTTCCCGACCGAGCCGATCGCCGACACCACGCGCAAGTTCCGCCAGCTGGGCATCGGCTACGCCAACCTGGGCGCGCTGCTGATGGCGCTGGGGCACGCGTACGACTCGGAAGGCGGCCGCGCGCTCGCCGGCGCGATCACGTCGCTGATGACCGGCGTGTCGTACCGGCGTTCGGCGGAGATGGCGAAGGTCGTCGGCGCGTACGAGGGCTACGCGCGCAACGCCGAGGCGCACCAGCGCGTGATGCGCAAGCACGCCGCGGCCAACGAGCTGGTCCGCACGTACCACTCCAACGACGCGGCCGTCCGCGCGCTGGCCACCGAGGAGTGGCAGCGCGGCATCGAGCTCGGCACGCGCCACGGCTGGCGCAACGCGCAGGCCTCGGTGCTCGCGCCGACCGGCACCATCGGCTTCATGATGGACTGCGACACCACGGGCATCGAGCCGGACTTCTCGCTGGTGAAGTTCAAGAAGCTCGTCGGCGGCGGGTCGATGCAGATCGTGAACCAGACCGTGCCGCGCGCACTGCAGGTGCTGGGTTACCAGGACGAGCAGGTGGAGGCGATCGTCGAGTACGTGGCGCAGCACGGCCACGTCGTCGACGCGCCGGGCCTGCGTCCGGAGCACTACGACGTGTTCGACTGCGCGGTGGGCGAGCGCTCCATCGCGCCGATGGGCCACGTGCGGATGATGGCCGCGGTGCAGCCGTTCCTGTCGGGCGCGATCTCGAAGACGGTGAACATGCCGGAGACGGCGACCGTCGAAGAGGTCGAGGAGATCTACTTCCAGGGCTGGAAGCTGGGCCTCAAGGCGCTGGCGATCTACCGCGACAACTGCAAGGTCGGCCAGCCGCTGTCCACGGCGAAGAAGAAGGAAGCCGAGCCGGAGCCGGAGAAGGTCGTGGAGTACCGCCCGGTGCGCCGCCGCCTGCCGAAGAAGCGCCCGAGCCAGACGGTGTCCTTCACCGTCGGCGGCGCCGAGGGCTACCTCCACGCGGGCTCCTACCCGGACGACGGCCTCGGCGAGATCTTCGTCAAGCTCGGCAAGCAGGGCTCGACGCTGGCGGGCGTGATGGACGCCTTCTCGATGTCCATCTCCGTCGGCCTGCAGCACGGCATCCCGCTCGAGTTCTACGTCTCGAAGTTCTCCAACCTGCGCTTCGAGCCGGCCGGCATGACGGACGACCCGGACATTCGCATCGCCACCAGCGTGATGGACTACCTGTTCCGCCGCCTGGCCCTCGACTACCTGCCGTACGAGAAGCGCTCGCAACTCGGCATCTTCACCGCCGACGAACGCTCCGCTGAAGTGGAAGCCAACTACGGCGGCATGGACCTCGAGGCCCTGCGCACCAGCGTGGACTCCTCCCCGGCGTCGGCTCCTTCGGCCCCCACGCCGGAACCGTCCACCCCGGACGCCCACTCCACGGCCGAACTGATGGAACTCCACCTCGGCAAAGCGGCCGACGCACCTCTGTGCATGACGTGCGGCACGAAGATGCGGCCTGCGGGGTCGTGTTACGCGTGTGAAGGGTGTGGGGCTACGTCGGGTTGTAGCTGACCGTTCTGAAGTGGTGAAGCGGGGAGCCGGGTTTCCGGCTCCCCGCTTTGCTTTGCGGGTGCCGGATTTCCGCACAAGATCTCCACACGTCCTCCTGCTGGGGACCACATCGGTGCGAAAGCATCGGGCGCGTGGAGTGGCTCACGGAGTTCAGGCAGGAAGCACGACGGCGCGCTGTGCGCCCCGAGCCCGAATGGGCAAGGGGTGCACGGCTGGATCCCGCCGTGATCAGGAGCGTGCAGCGGTTCCAAGTGGGGGAGTCCGGCGACGGGGCCAACCTGATCGACAAGGCGGACCCTCGGTTTCGTGAAGCGGTGGAGTTGTTCGTCGCCGAGGAGCAGAACCACGCGCGGTTGCTGGCGGAGCTCCTCAAAGCCGCTGGGAGCGCGACGATCACCAAGCACTGGTCGGACAGTGTGTTCGTGTGGTTGAGGCGGGCGTTGGGGCTGAGGCTGGAATTGATGGTGCTGCTGATCGCCGAGGTTGTGGCGCTGAGTTATTACAAGGCGCTGCGCGACGGCACCGGCGACCCGCTCACGAGGGAAGTCGCGGCGAGGATTCTGGCGGATGAGGAGCGGCATGTGCCGTTCCACTGTGCTCAGCTGAAAGACGCTTTTCCTGGTGTGAAGGGAAAACTCGCCGCCGGTGGGTGGCGGGTGGTGATGGCGGGGGCGTTGGCGGCGGTGCTGTTCGATCACGGGCGGGCGTTGCGCACCCTGGGAGTCACGCGCCTGAGGTTCGCGGCCGAGGTGCTGGGCAGGTTCGAAGAAGTGGTCGTTGATGTCCACGGTGGACGGACGTCTCCGGTCGCGACGAGGCCGTTCACGCGCCGGCCGCGGGCCTTGCACTGATCCCCAGCGAGGCGAGGTGCGCCCGCAGGACGTCGCGGCAGACCTGGGGTGTGGTGGCCTCCGGCTGGAGAGCCGAGCGGAACGTGAGCCCGTCCAGCAGAGCGGCCAGGCGTTCGGCTTCCAGGTCGGCCCCGGCGGCCGGCAAAGACAGCGCCGAGACGATGCGGCGGGCCAAAGCCAGCGTGCCGTGCAGGGCTTCGTGGGCCAGGGCGGTCAAATCGGTGTCCACGCGGGCCGCGACGAGGAATTCGACCAGCACCGTGGCTTCGGCGCGGCGGGGGGCGTCGAGGGGGAGCAGCTCGGCGAGGAAGTCCGTCAGTTGTGCGGCCGCCTCGTCGGGCGTCAGCTCCGAAAGCGGCCGCAGCGAGCCGCGGCGGCGCTCCAGGCGGGCGGTGACACGGTCGATCGTTGAGCGCATGGCGAAGCGCATGAGGTCGCGCTGGCCGTCGAAGTAGTGGCGGACGGAGCCGATGTTCAGGCCGGACTCCGCGGCCACCGAGCGCAGCGACACGGCGGGCAGGCCGTCGCGCGCGGCGAGGCGCAGGACGGCGTCCGCGATGTCCGCGCGGCGTTGTTCTCCGTCGATGACCTTGGGCACTGGACCTTTCTATCACACCTGTGATACCAATGTTTATGTCACAGTCGTGATAGAAAACGAGGTGGGAGACGATGGAGACGGTGCTCGACCTGCTGCTGATCCGGTTCGGCCTGATCGCGGCCGGGCTGGTGGTGCTCGGCCTGGTGTTGTTCGCGGTGGTGGTATCGCTGCGGCGCCGCGGAAAGGGCCACCACGTCACGACGGCCGCGCGGTTCGCCACGCGCGTGCTGGACGAGCGAGACACCAGGCGAGGAACCAGGCGGGGGACCCGGCCCGGCCTCGGGAGCCGCGTGGCCCGGGAAGCGCTCGACCGGTTCGAAGACCGGTGAACGGCGACGAGCTGCTGCACCACCTGCTGCTGGACCTGCTGGTCAAGGGCCTGATCGGCCTCGGCGCGGTGGTGGCGCTGGTGATCGGCGCCGTCGTGATCTGGCGCAAGGCGGGGAGGTGAAGGGGGCGCCGGTCAAGGCGCCCCCACCACGTCAGGACAGCCGCGACCACAGGAACTCGAACACCAGCGCCCACTTGAACGCCAGCTGCGCGTTGTCCGCCGCGCCGCCGTGACCGCCCTCGATGTTCTCGTAGTAGCGCACGTCGTGGCCCTGTTCGAGCATCCGCGCCATCATCTTGCGGGCGTGGCCCGGGTGCACGCGGTCGTCCCGGGTGGACGTGGCGAACAGGGTCGGCGGATATGTCCGTCCCTTGTGGACGTTGTGGTACGGCGAGTACTTCGCGATGTACTCCCACTCCTCGGGCACGTCCGGGTCGCCCCACTCGGCCATCCACGACGCGCCCGCCAGCAGCAGGTGGTAGCGCTTCATGTCGAGCAGCGGCACCTGGCTCACGACGGCGCCGAACAGCTCCGGGCACCGCGTGAGCATCACGCCCATCAGCAGCCCGCCGTTGCTGCCGCCGAGGATGCCGAGCCGCGCGGCCGTGGTGATGCTGCGGGTGACGAGGTCGCGAGCGACAGCGGAGAAGTCCTCGTACACCTTGTACCGGTTTTCCTTCACGGCCTGCGCGTGCCACTCCGGCCCGTACTCGCCGCCGCCGCGGATGTTCGCGACCACGTACGTGCCGCCGCGCGCGACCCAGCCGCGGCCGATCACGCCGCTGTACGCGGGCGTCAGCGACACCTCGAAGCCGCCGTAGCCGTTGAGCAGCGTCGGGCCGTCCTGCGCGCCGGGCGGGCGCACCACGAAGTACGGGATCTTGGTGCCGTCCTCCGAAGTCGCGAAGTACTGCGCGACCTCGATCCCGGCCGCGTCGAAGAACCCCGGCGCCTGCTTGAGCACCTCGACCTCGGCGCCCACCTCGCCCCGGCTCAGGGTCGAGGGCTGCAGGTAGCTCGACGAGTCCACGAGGTACTCGTCGCTCTCGTCCGGGTCGGTGCCCACGATGTCCGCGCTGCCGAACTCCGGCGCGCCGCCCAGCGGTGCCTCCGTCCAGCCGGCGGGGCCGGGCGTGAGCGCGACCAGCTCCGTCTTCACGTCACGCAGCTTCGCGAGCAGCATGTGGTTGCGGGTGAACGTGTAGTACTCCAGCGAGGTGTGCGCGTCCGGCGTGAACAGCGCGGTGAACTCCCGCTCACCCGCCAGGAACGCGTCGAACCCGATCACGAGCAACGCACCGGCCGGGTGTTCGGTGCCGCCGACGGTCCACGGGGTGCGCGGCTGCACGTAGAGCCACTCGCGCTCCACCGACAGCTCCACGTCGTCGGGCAGGTCGAGCTTCTCCATTCCGGCCGGCGTCCGCAGGAACACCTCGGTGCGGTAGAAGTCGATCGAGCGGTGCACGAAGTCGCGCTCGAACCCTTCGGTCGGGTCGTGGAACGCGACCACGGCGACGTCGTCGGGCTTGCCTTCGAACACCTGCTCCGCCGATTCGAGCGGTGTGCCGCGGCGCCATTCCTTCGTCAGCCGCGGGTAGCCGGAGGTGGTGAGCGTGTCCGGCCCGAAATCGGTGCCGACGTACACGCGGTCGTCGTCGATCCAGCCGACGCGGTTCTTCGCCTCGGGCAGGTTGTAACCGCCGTCGACGAACTCGTGCGCGTCCAGGTCGAACTCGCGCACCACCGTCGCGTCGGCGCCGCCGCGCGAGAGCTGCACGAGCCCCAGCCGGTGGCCGGGCCGCAGCACCGCGGCGCCCTTCCACACCCAGTTCTCGTCCTCGGCCTCGGCCAGCGCGTCGACGTCGAGCAGCACCTCCCAGTCGGGCTCGGCTTTGCGGTACTCCTCGAGGGTGGTGCGCCGCCACAGCCCACGCGGGTGTTCGGCGTCCTGCCAGAAGTTGTAGAGCTTCGGCCCCCGGCGCGTCACATAGGGGATGCGCCCGCCGGCATCGAGCACTTCGCGGATCTCGTCCCGCAGCGCGGCGAAGCGTTCGCCGGACGTGAGCACGTCCAGCGTCTCGGCGTTGCGCGTGCGGACCCAGTCCAGTGCCTCGTCGCCGGTCACGTCTTCCAGCCACAGGTACGGATCTTCGACACTCATGGCCCCAGTCTCGCCGCCGGGCGGGGGTTCCGGCCACCCGTCCGGCGTTCCCGTTTCGTGATCCCGCCCGGCCGGGTGCTCCGTATGCTGGAGCGCGCTGGTGACAGGGGGAGCGCACTTGAGCGAAAACGCGGGCGGGGTGCCGCCGAGGGAGCCGGCCGGGCCGCCGCCACCGCCGCCGATGGCGGCCCGGCCACCCGCCGTGAATCCGTGGGCACCGGTTTCGTACGGTCCGCCGCCGCGCCGCCGTAACGGCGGGGTCGTCGGCGGAGTCATCGCGCTCGTGGTCCTGGTCGCGACGGCCGGGGTCATGGCCGTGGTCCCGCACGAGCTGTCCGGTCACGCGATCGCCGTGCCGAACTCCGTGCACCGCTCCGACGCGTCGCCGGGCGACGGAGCCAGTTCCAGCCCCCACGCGGTGCCCGCGCTGGAGACCAACCCCATCCTGGCGAACGGCGTCAAGCTCGGCGCGGTGTCGTGCGAGCTGCCGCAGCTGGGGGACACCGGGCCCGAGCTGTCGGCGTTCTACGAGGCGCTCACCGACTGCCTGGAGCAGGCGTGGCACCCGGCGCTCGACCGCGCGGACGAGCCGAGCGTGAAGGTCGCCGTGTCCGTGACGCTGCCGAAGGTGAGCGCGTGTGGCGCGGCGCCGTCGAAGGACCAGGCCGTGGCCTACTACTGCGGCGGCGACACCACGATCTACGCCCCCACCGACTGGATGCTCTCGGACGCCGGGCAGAACCGCTCGCGCCACCTCGCGACCATCGCCCACGAGTACGGCCACCACGTGCAGAGCGAGAGCGGCATCCTGACCGCGGCGGCCGACCGCATGAGCTCGCCGGACCAGGACAGCCCCGCCGACCTGGCGCTGGTGCGGCGCATCGAGCTGCAGGCCAACTGTTTCGGCGCGCTGTTCATCGCCGCCGCGGAGGGACGCGGCTCGATCAGCCGCGCCACGGCCAACGCGGCTGTGGCCGACTACGGCCGCGCCGACGACAGCGACGACCACGGCAGCCGCGCCCACCAGCTGTCCTGGGCGAAAGCCGGCTTCACGGGCCAGAACACGGCCTCGTGCAACACGTGGTCGGCGCCGGCCGACGAGGTCAGCTGAGCTGCCAGCCCGGGTCGCGGCCCAGCAGCGCGATCAGCCGGTCGAGCTCGGCGGCGCCCTCGGGCACCTCGACCAAAGCGCCGAACGCGCCGCTCACCGCGCGTTCGGCCGGGTCGGTGGGCACCATGGCGGCGAAGCCGAGCGCGGCCGTCACCGCTTCCGGCACGGGCTCGTAGGCCACGCCGAAGGTCTTCGCGAGGTCCCAGCCGTGCACGACGGTGTCGACGAGGTGCATGGCCGCGGCGATCTCGGCGGCGAACGGGCCGATCTCGTGGATCTTCACCTGGCGGCGCAGGGCGCCCTCTTCGCCGTATGCGGTGAGGAAGTCGTCGACCGAAGCGGCGTAGGAGGCGTACGCGTCCTCGCCGAGGCGGCCGGCGTCCCAATCGGCCGCTTCGCCGCGGCGCAGGGCTTCGGCGAAGGCGTGGTTTTCACTGACCTGGTGGCGCAGCAGGTCGGCCAGCGTCCAGCCGGCGCAGGGGGTGGGCCGGGAAAGGTCCTGGTCAGTGGTCCCGGCCACGATTTTGTCGAGGCCGAGCAGAGACTGGCGGTCGAGTTCGAACGTGGTCATACCCGGACGCTAACCGCCTCAGCGGACCAGCTGAAGGTCCAAAACCAGCCGAACTCCGGTGGACCAATCTAGGCTGGTGACGTGGACCTGCACATCGACCTGACCGGCCGTCGAGGCCACCGCGACGAGATCTACCGCCAGATCCGCGAGGCCGTGCTCGACGGCCGGATCCGCGACGGTGACGCCCTGCCGCCCACGCGCGAGCTGGCCCAGCGGCTCACCGTCTCGCGCACCACCGTCAGCGCGGCCTACGAACGCCTCGCTGCCGAGGGGTTCCTCAACGCCCGCCCCGGCGCGGGCACGTTCGTCCGGTCGGGTGCCGCGCCGTGGCCCGCCGAGCCGGCGGCCGAGCCGTCCGAGGACGCGGTGCGCCCGCGTCCGGAGTGGACGGCGGTGCCGGCCCCGCCGCGCTCCTTCGGGCCCGTGGCGGAGTACGACTTCCGCAGCGGGGTGCCCGACGTGCGGCTGTTCCCGTTCGACACCTGGCGCCGCCTGATGACGCAGCGGCTGCGCGCGTCGCAGGCCGATCTGCTCATGTACGGCGCGCCGCAGGGCGATCCGCGGCTGCGCGAGGGGCTCGCGCGCCACCTCGGGGTCTCGCGCAACGTCCGCGTGCGGCCGGAGGACATCGTTGTCACGACGGGAGTCCAGCAGACCGTGGACCTCGTCGCGCGGGTCCTGCTGCGGGCAGGTGACCTCGTGGCCGTGGAGGATCCCGGGTATCCGCCGCCGCGGCTGCTGCTCAGCACCCTGGGCATGCGCGTCGCGGGCGTGCCGGTGGACGACGAGGGGATCGTCGTCGAGGCGATCCCGGCCGGCACGCGGGTTGTGTACGTGACGCCTTCACACCAGTGTCCGCTCGGCGTCGCGATGTCGCTGGCGCGGCGGCAGGAACTGCTCGACTGGGCCGAGCGCACGGGCGCGGTGATCATCGAGGACGACTACGACAGCGAGTTCCGCTACACCGGGCGGCCGCTGGAACCGTTGCACAGCCTGGATTCCCGCGGCCGCGTGGTGTACGTGGGGTCGATGTCGAAGGTGCTCTCGCCGGCGTTGCGGGTGGGGTTCCTCGCCGCGCCGCCGTCGCTCGTGGGCGCGCTCGCGAAGGCGAAGTACCTCGCCGACTGGCACACGCCCGCGCTCGAACAGGCCGTGCTGGCCGACTTCATCGACGAAGGCGGCTTCGCGCGCCACATCCGGCGGATGCGCAAGATCTACCGCGAACGCCACGACCTGCTCGTCGACGGTCTGCGCAGCGAGTTCGGCGATGTGCTCGACCCCGTCCCCGCGGCCGCCGGGCTGCACCTGGGCGCTTCGGCCGACCGCGATCTGCGCCTGGTGGCTCGCACCGCGCGCGACGCCGGCGTCCGCCTGTTGTCCCTTGGCGACTTCTCGATGACCCGGACCTGCCACGGATTGCTGTTCGGCTACGGTGCGATCGCGGCCGAGGCCATCGAACCGGGACTGGCCCGGCTGCGCCGCGTGTTCGACGAGGGAGTGCGATGACCGACGACGTGATGGTGGCGATCGACGCGGGCCTGCGCAAGCACATCGCGGGCGACCGCGCGGGGGCGCGCGATACGTTCCTCGCGCTGTGGCAGGAGATCGGCGAGGACGGCGACCCGCTGCACCGCTGCGCGCTGGCCCACCACCTCGCCGACGTCTGCGACGAGCCGGCCGAGGAGCTCGAGTGGGACCTTCGGGCGCTGGCTGCCGCGGATTCCCTCACCGACGAACGCGCGCAGCAGTACCACTCGACGCTCGCCGTGCGCGGCTTCTACCCGTCGCTGCACCTCAACCTCGGTGAGGACTACCGCAAGCTCGGCGACCTCGACGCCGCGCGCCGGCATCTCGCGTCGGCCCGGGAAAAGCTCGACGCGCTGGGCGAGGACGACTACGCCGCCGGCATCCGTGCCGCGCTGGAAGGCCTGGCCGAACGGCTGGGGTGAGCGCTCCATACCACGGGTGAACGCGGCTCGCCGGACTTTCGCACTCGGCACCCGGGCCCTAACCTGGTGTGACCCAACTCGACGAGGAGAGGGGAACACCATGCGGATCGCGGATCTGCTCCGGACCAAAGGCGCTGCGGTCGCCACAGTGGCTCCGGGGACCACGGTGACCGAACTGCTCGCCGGGCTCGCCCGCCACAACGTCGGTGCCATGGTGGTGGTGACACCCGAAGGCGCCATCGCGGGGATCGTTTCCGAACGCGACGTCGTGCGCCGGCTCAACGATCACGGCCCCACGGTCCTCGACGGTCCCGTCGCGGACATCATGACGAAGATGGTGGCCAGCGCCGGGCCCGACGACTCGGTCGACGAGCTGAGCGTGCTGATGACCGAACGCCGGATCCGGCACGTGCCTGTGCTCGAAGACGGCCGCCTCGTCGGCATCATCAGCATCGGCGACGTGGTGAAGTCCCGGATCGAGCAGCTCGAACAGAGCCAGGAGCAACTCGAGGCCTATATCGCGCAGGGCTGAGCGTCATTCCCGCCAGCCGCTGAGTTCCACCCCCTTGGCGACGTCCACGCGGTAGGCGAGCGTGACCGTCCCGGTCGCGCCGGGCGCGAGTGTGAGCCGCCACGTGAACTCGCCGAGGTCGGTGGTTTCCACCGGGTCCGGCGTCGCGCGCACGTCTCGCACCGTAATGGCTTCGTCGCGGGAGACGGGCGCCTGGTCGAGCACCGTGACCACGGCTTCGCGCGGGCTGTGGTTGGTCACCGTGGTGCGGTACTCCGCTTCCCGGCGGCGCTGGCCGGACAGCGTGGCCTTGCTCGCCGTGCGCCGCACGAGATCACGTTCCACGCGGATGCGGTCGTCCACTCCGAGGGCCAGCTCGAGCTCTTCGCCCGGGGCCCACAGGTCGAGCCGGGTGGTGCCGACGAACTCGGTGTCGTGGAAGACGGACGCGCGTCCGGCGCGCAGCGTGTGCTCGCCGCTGTTCACCACGGTCGCGCGCAGGTAGGCCTCCGTCGCTTGCACGGGCGCGGTCACGTAGCCGAGCTCGGCCGTCAGATCGAGCTGCGCCAGCGTGGTCCGGTGGCCCTGCGAGCCCGACGGGATCGCGACCGGGCGCGACGGCCGGTAGGTGACCGCGGTGGTGCTCTGCTCGGCCTCGGCGAACACCGGGGCCATGCGGCGCAGCGAAACGGCCTTCTCCCGCACGGCGCCGCCGGGCGCGGCCGCGGCGAACGCGGCCATCGGCCGGGCCGGCGGGGCGGGCTGCACGCGGTCGAGAAACCACGGGTCGAGCTCCGGCACGACCACGGTGCTCGCCGGCCGGGCCGTGGACAGGGCGAGCTCGCACTCCGGCCAGTCTTCGCCGGTGTGCTGGCTGACCAGGCCGAAGGAGGTCACGGTGACGTCCGTGTCGCGCACGCGCACGTCGTAACCCGGCTCCCAGCTGGCGCCGGGGACCACATAGGACAGTTCGACTTCGATCTCTCCCGCGTCTTCCTGCGGTTCGAGGCCGACGGTGACGCTGGCACTGTCCTGTTCGGACTGCGCGCTGTGGTTCGCGATCCGGCGCTCCAGAGCCGCGAGGTCTTCGCGCATCCGCTCGAGGCGTTCGGTGAGCGCCCGGCGGGTGCGCAATGCGGCGGCGAGCTGGCCGCCGAGCGCCTCGGTGACCTCCTCGACGCGAGTCGGGCCCGCCACGCCTGACGCCAGCGCCTTGGCGAAGCTCGCCCCGCTGCGCTTCGCCACGCCCGTGAGCAACTCGACCTTCGCTGCTTCGGCTGCTTCGTCGTCCGCGACGGCGTCGATCGCGGCCTGGTGGTTGCGGCGCTGCTCGACGAGCGCGTTGAGCGCGGGGTCGGCGGGGCCCGCGTGCTGCTCGTAACCGACGTCGACGCCGGTGATCAGCGCGGCGCCGGTTCCCGTGACGCGCACCGATTCCGCGTCGAGCGCCAGCGGCAGGCCGGTGATCCGCACGCGGGTGCCCGCGGCCAGGTTCGCCCGGCCGCGTCGGGTGATCCGCGCGTGCTGCGGGTAGACGGTCACGGCGACGATCGGAGCATCCATGACCCCGACGTTAGTCGGTTGACGGCGGCCGCGGTTGCCGGAAGTGTCGGGGTGATCGCCCGCTTCGTCCGGCTTGGGGGTTCTGGTGGGAGCTGCTCGGATCGCGTCCGTGCTCGCTGTTGTGCTCGTGCTTCCGCTCGGAACGGGGGTGGCGCAGGCGGATCCGCCCCCCGCGCCGGTGTTCTCCGACGGGCAGGCGCAGCCGGTGTTCGACCCGGCCGACGTGGTGCGCGAGGACGTCTGGGTCACCGCACCGGTGGACAGCGACCACGACGGGCGCGACGACCTCGTCCACGCGCAGGTGGTGCGGCCGCGCGCGACGGACGCCGGGATGAAAGTGCCGGTGGTGTACGAGGCGAGCCCGTATTTCGCGGGTGGCAACGACGTCGCGAACCACAACGTGGACGTGGAGCTGTCGGTGCCGGATTCGGGGCGGACCGCCGCCGTCGGCGTCGGCCCGCACGCGGCGCCGCCGATCCGCTGGAGCTACCAGGACTACTTCACCGCGCGCGGGTTCGCCGTGGTGTACGGGGAATCCCTGGGCACGGGCCTGTCCACGGGCTGCCCGACCACCGGCGATGTGAACGAGACCGTCGGCGCGCGGTCGGTGGTCGACTGGCTGAATGGTCGCGCCCCGGCGCGCGACGAGGCCGGCGCACCCGTGAGCGCGAGCTGGAGCACCGGGCACACGGGCATGATGGGCGTGTCCTACAACGGAACCCTGCCCAACGCCGTCGCGAGCACCGGCGTCAAGGGCCTCGAGACGATCGTGCCGATCGCCGCGATCTCGAACTGGTACGAGTACTACCGCAACGACGGCGCGGTCGTCGCCGCCGGCGGCTTCCAGGGCGAGGACACCGACGTGTTGGCTGAGTACGTCTACACGCGCGCCGACCGCCAGATCTGCCGTCCGGTGATCGATGGGCTCACCGCCGACCAGGACCGGGTGACCGGCGACTACGGCCCGTTCTGGGACGTGCGCAACTATCGCAATGACGTCGGCAAGGTGCACGCGTCCGTGCTCGCCGTGCACGGGCTGAACGACTGGAACGTGAAGACCGACCAGGTCGCTTCGTGGTACGAAGCCCTGAAGGCGCACGGGGTGGAGCACAAGATCTGGCTGCACCAGTCGGGCCACGCGGACCCGATCTCGCTGCGCCGTGACGTGTGGCTGACGACCTTGAACAAGTGGCTGTCGCACTACCTCTACGGCATCGACAACGGCATCGAGCGCGAACCGAAGGCGACGATCCAGCGCGAGGACAGTTCCTGGGTCGACGAAGCCGACTGGCCCGCGCCCGGCACTCGTGACGTGCAGGTCCACCCGTGGCCGGGCGGCCGCGCGAAGGGCACCCTCTCCGCTGTCGCCGTGCCTGGCCGCCCCACGGTGGAGGTCCTGGCCGACGACGCCTCGAAGACCGTGCAGCAACTCGCCGACGCCGCTTCGTCGGGCAACCGCCTGCTGTACGGGACTCCCGCGGTGAAGTCGCCGCTGCGCCTCTCGGGCACCGCGCGGGCCGACCTGCAGCTGTCGTTCGACCGGCCCGCCGCCAACGTCACGGTGGCCCTGCTGGACCGCGCCCCGGACGGTAAGTCGTTCGTGATCACGCGCGGCTGGACCGATCCGCAGAACCGGCTTTCGCCTGCGGTCACTTCGCCGATCGTGCCCGGGACCTCGTACCGCATCGGGGTTTCCCTGATGCCCAAGGACTACGTGCTGGCGGCCGGGCACCGCCTGGAGTTCCTCGTGGCCTCCAGCGACCATGACTATACGCTGCGGCCGCGTCCGGGAGCCGGGCTGTCGCTGGACCTCACGCGCACGTCGCTGACCCTGCCGGTCACCGGTGGGAAGCCGGCGCTGGGCTTCTGAGGAACTCCGCGACGACGGGGGCGAGGACCTTCATCGAGACGTTGTGGTTCTGGCCGTCCAGCGTGCGATGCCGGGCCTGGGGGAGTGCGTCGGCGAGGTCTTTCGCCGCGTGCTGCAGGCTTTTCGCGCTCTTGCCGCCGCTGAGGACGAGGGTGGGCCGGCCGACGGTGGTGAAGTCTGTCAACGCTTCGCCGTTCAGGTGACCTTCGAGGAGGGCGGCGTCGTACGGGAGCGTGTGGGCCACTGAGGTGAGGCGCTTCCAGACGCCGGGCATGATCCGCATCATCGGGATGACGAAGCCGGGGGCGCCCATGCCCTTCGTCATGAAGTACTTGACGGCTTCGCCGCGTTTCCCTTGGGCGATCAGCGTTTCCAGGTGTTCGGCGAAGTCGTGCGGCGGGTAGCCGGCCGAGGTGGTCACGAACGGCGGCTCGTAGAGCGCGAGCCTGGCCAGGGGCACGCCGGCCTTGGCCGCGCGCAGCGCCAGGACCGCGCCGGAGGACAGGCCCCACGCCGCCGCCTCACCGCCGGCGGCCCGCACGACGGCCGCCAGGTCTTCGACCTCGCGCTGCACGTCGTACGGCTGGGTGTCACCGCTGTCCCCGCGACCGCGGCGGTCGTAGTTGTAGACCGTGAAGCGCTCGGCCAGCAGGGCGGAAAGCTCGATCAGGCCGGGAAAGCGCCGGTAGCTGAACGCACCGGCCACGAGCACGACCGCGGGCCCTCGGCCCTGCTTGTCGTAGGCGATGCGGGTGCCGTCGGCTGAGGTGACGTGGTCCATGAGGTGGGGTCCTCTCTCTCGCTGGTGGGTTCATCCTGCTGGCCGATCATTGTAGTTGTCAAGACAAAAAAAGTCGTCGGTTGGAGGGTATGAACCTGACAACCGACGAGAAAGGCGCGGCGGCACGCTGGTCGCGGTGGTGCCGGCCCGCGTTCGCCGAACGGTGGAACGGCCACGGTGGTCCCCGACGCTGCCTCCGGCGAGTCGAGGCTGTCCGGCGTTAGTCCGCGATCCCAGCCCGGTACGCGAACGCCACGGCCTGCGCACGGTCCCGCAGGCCCGCCTTCGAGAACAGGTGATTCACGTGCGTCTTGACCGTGGCCTCGCTGACCACCAGCTCCCGCGCGATCTCCGTGTTCGACAGGCCGGCCGCGATGAGGCGCAGCACCTCGATCTCGCGCGCGGTCAAGCCCTCGACCTCGGCCGCACGCACGGGGGCCCGGCGCGTGGCGGCGTTGACGAGGCGGCGCTGCAGCTCGCCGTCCACTGTGGACTGGCCGGCCGCGGCGGAACGCAGCGCGCGGGCGATGGCCTCGGCGTCGGCGTCCTTCGTGAGGAAGCCGCGGGCGCCGGCGCGCAGGGCGCCGAGCAGGGACTCGTCGTCGGTGTAGGTGGTGAGGACCACGACCTCCGTGGCAGGGTAGCGCTCGCGGACGGCCTCGGTCGTGGAGACGCCGTCGCGGCGGGGCATGCGCAGGTCGACGAGCAGCACGTCCGGGTGGTGCTCGGCGACGAGCTCCAGTGCGGCGTCGCCGTCGGCGGCCGCGCCGACCACCTCGACGCCGGGCAGCAACCCCAGCAACGTCACGAGACCCTCACGCACCACGGCCTGGTCGTCGGCCAGCACCACGCGCAGGTTCACGCCGGCACCGTCAGGTGAATCCGCCATCCGTCCTCTCCTGGCCCGCTGTCCAGCTTTCCTTCGAGCAGCGCGACCCGCTCGGCCATGCCGCGCAAACCGTATCCCGCGGTGGGCGCGTCCGGCGGGCGGCGGCCCTGGCGGTCGAGCACCGTCAGCTCGACGTGTGACTCCGCGAAGGCGAGCGTGACGTCCACGTCGACTCCCGGCGCGTGCTTGCGCGTGTTCGACAGCGCCTCCTGCACGGCGCGGACGAGCGCGGTCGTCACGCCGGCGTCGAGGTCGCGCGGCTCACCCGCCACGACCAGGTCGGCGCGCGCGCCCGTGTCCAGGCGGTAGCCCGCGAGCAGGTCCGCCACGGCGCGCTGTGCGGGCACCGCGTCCTCCCGCAGCGCGGCGACGGCCTTGCGGGCCTCGGACAGCCCGTCCGAGGCCAGCTTCTGCGCCCGTTCGATCTGGGCGACGGCTTCGGGGCTGGCGCCGTCGCGCACGAGCATCAGCCGCGCGCCCTGCAGGTTGAGCGCGAGGCCGGCCAGGGAATGGGCGAGGACGTCGTGGACCTCACGCGCGATGCGCGCGCGTTCGGCCAGCGCCGCGGCGCGCGCGTGCTCCTCGGTGGCGGTCTGCGCGCGGGCCAGCGCGAGCTCCGTCTGCTCCAGCCGCGCCGCACGGTCGCGCCGGCTCGCGGCAAGCAGGACCATCACGATCAGGATGGCGAACAGCGCCAGCGCGTTCAGCCAGTCGAGCCGGTGCACCACGGCCCACGCGACGATCGCGACGGCACTCGACACCAGCACCACCGCGGTCAGCGCCCGCCCGAATGTCCGCAGCGTGTAGAACGTCGTGCTGAACATCGCCACCGACATCCAGCTGTTCGGGTCCAGCACCCACAGCGCGCCCGCCGCCGCGACCACCACCGGCATCGCCGCCGGCAACACCCACGCCGGCCTCGACCCCGGCGCCGCGGGCAGCAACGGCGCCGACGCCACCAGCGTCACGCCGAACAGGGCCCACGCCCACCACCCCGTGAGGTACGGGATCGAGATGATCAACGGGAACGCCACGAACCCCCACCGCACCCAGTCGGGCGCGCCGAGTCGCCAGCGATTCCCGGTGGTCGTGGTGGTCATGTCCCTCCCCGGTGCTTGTAGGGAGAATGTACGGGAGGTGCCCCTCGTGCGGCGGGGTGTGAAGGCGTTTCACGGAATGGTTTTCCGCTGCCGGGGCCGCTGCCGAAACAGTGTCGGGCGAGGCTGTTCGCCGTCGGGACACCCGGTGCTACCAGGTGGTTTGCCCGGCATGTACGCAAAATGTACTTCGCGCCGCTTTCCTGGTCCCCGTCATCCACGCCAAACAGGAGGTACGCACCATGTCCAGGTTGCGACGGCTCGCCGTGTTCGCCGCTGCCGCGGTGTTGCCCGCGCTCGGTCTCACGTTCGCCGCCCAGGCGCCCGCGTCCGCCGCGCCGAACTTCCAGGTGCCGTTCAAGTGCGGGGTCACCGTGACGGCCGCGACGTTCAGCGGGCACAACCCCGCCAACTCCGTCGACTTCCAGAAGTCCGGCATCACCGGGATGCCCGTGGTCGCGTCCGTGGCCGGCACCGTCACGCGCGTCGAGAACGAGGGCAGCACCAGCTACGGCCGCTGGATCGAGCTCGACCACGGTGGCGGCTGGCGGACCCGCTACGCGCACCTGTCCGCGCAGGAGGTGTCCGTGGGCCAGAAGGTGAGCGGTGGCGCCGAAATCGGCAAGGCGGGCGCGACGGGCGGTGTGACGGGACCCCACCTGCACTTCGAGGAGAACCTCAACGGAGTGACGCAGAAGGCCGTGCTCAACGGTGTCGCGGCCGTCTACTACGGCAAGAAGGACTTCACGAGCAAGAACAACTGCGGCGGCAACCCCTACTCGGCCACGGAGGTGTGCGGCTCCGGGTTCTCGGTGATCGACCAGCAGGGGCTGGGCTCGTCCGGCACCGCGTACCTGCTGTACAACGCGTCGACGAAGGCCAACTGCGTGACGACGCTGAAGTCGGTTTCGCTGGGTACCGCGAGCCCGACGTCGGCATTCCTGGAAGTGCAGGGCCAGGCGCGCACGACCGACTCCGGCAACTTCACCTACTACGCGGGGCCGGTGAAGAAGACCGCGGGCGCCACCTGCGTGAAGTGGGGCGGTTCGGTGGGCTCGGACACCTACACGAGCGCGTTCGAGCACTGCGGCTGAGCGGCCTAGCACACGGCACCGACACGAACCCGGTCCAGCCCGCGCGGCTGGGCCGGGTTTTCCACAACCGCGCCCTACTGCCCGCAGCTGTCCACAGATTTCCGCGACGGCCTTCCCCCGCTCGTTTCCCGCCGCACAGTGGAGTGCGTGACCACCTCGACCCCACCCGGCACGGCCCGGGCCCTGCTCACCGACCCGGCGCAGCTCATCGCGGCGCTGCCGTACCTGCTCGGCTTCAAACCCGCCGGCTCCGTCGTGCTGCTCGGGCACCGCCCGCCCGGCACGCGGATCGGCCTGATCCTGCGCGCGGACCTTCCGCCGCGTGATCTCCTTGCGGAGCAAGCGGATGCGCTCGCGCCGCGGTTCCGCGTGGACGACCACACGGGCGTCACCGTGGTGATCGTCGGCGGCCGGGCCGGCCCCGGCGGCGAGCTGCCCCACGCCGAGTTCGCCGCGGAACTGAGCCGCGCGCTCAAGGAGTACGAGCTGCCCGTGATGCATCCACTGTGGACACCGGAGATCTCGGCCGGGGCACCGTGGGCGTGCTACCGCGAACCCACCTGTGGCGGACTGCTGCCGGATCCCCGGGACACCGTGGTGGCCGCCACGATCACCAACGCCGGCTTCGTCTCCTTCCGCCGCGAGGACGTGCTGGCCTTGATGGAGCCGCGTTCTCCCGCGGCTCTGGTGCAGCGGCGCGCCCTGCTCTCCAGCGGGGCCCCACCGTGGGATCCCGACGACGTGCTCGCGGCGGCCGCCGAGGTACGCGCGGCGTTCTTCCGCCACCGCCGGGCCGAAGGTCCGCCGTCGGACGATCAGGCGGTGCGCCTTGCCCACGCCCTGCGCGTCCCGAAGGTCCGCGACGCTTGCCTGGCGACCGCGGTCCCGCCGGAGTCGCCCGTCGCCGTGGCCGCGATGAGCCTGTGGCTGGAGCTCGTGCGCGAACTGCCCGCGCCCCACCGCGCGGACGCCGCCGCCCTCGTCGCCTACGCGGCCCTCATGCGCAGTGAGGGCGCTCTCGCGGGCATGGCACTGACCAACGCCCTGGACGCCTGCCCCGACCACGTCCTGGCGCAGCTGCTCCACGCGGTTTGGAACCTCGGCACGGACCCGGCGAGGCTTGCTGGGCTGGCTTCGCTGCCGGATGCCGTGGACCTGGGTCTGTCGTTGCCGGAACTGAGTGTGGACGATCCGCCGCCTGACGTCGGGCCCGGACGGTGAGGCAGGCCGCGGCTGCCACGGATTCGGCGCCGCGTCGGATGTCGCCGCGGCCTGCCTCCCGCAGCCCGATGAGCCGCAACCGGACGACTGGCGGGTCGACGAGCGTCGCTCACGGCCGGGCGAGCCGCGGGTGGCGGTCGCTGCGGTCGGGGGCTGAAGTTCGTGGACCTGGGTCTGTCGTTGCCGGAGCCCGGCCGCCGAACGTGGTGATACACAGCACGGAAAACGCGTCCGGCGGGCCCAGGCTCACCAGGAGCCCGGACCCGCCGGAAGCGAGAGCGGTCAGGAGCGGCGCGACTGCGTGAACGCCCAGGCGTCGGAGACGATGCCGTCGAGGTCGGTGCGCTCGGGTTTCCAGCCGAGTTCGCGGCCGGCCTTTTCGCTGGAGGCCACGAGGACCGACGGGTCGCCCGCGCGGCGCGGGGCGACCTGCGCCGGGATGGGGTGGCCGGTCACGCGGCGGCAGGACTCGACGACCTCCAGCACGGAGAAGCCGGTGCCGCTGCCGAGGTTGTAGATGCGGTGCTCGCCGGGCGTCGCGTGGCGCAGCGCGAGCTGGTGGGCGTCGGCGAGGTCGACGACGTGGATGTAGTCGCGCACGGCCGTGTGGTCGGGCGTCGGGTAGTCGTCGCCGTAGATGGAGATGTGGGCGCGGTCGCCGGTGGCGACCTGGAGCACGAGGGGGATGAGGTGCGTTTCGGTGGTGTGGCGCTCGCCGAAGGCGTGGTAGGCGCCGGCGACGTTGAAGTAACGCAGGCTCACCGCGGCGATGCCGTGGGCGCGGGCGAAGCTCGTGATGGCGTGGTCGATCGCGAGCTTGGACGCGCCGTAGGTGTTGGTGGGCTGCGTCGGCGCGGTCTCCGGGATCGGCGACGACTCGGGCTCGCCGTAGGTGGCCGCGGTGGAGGAGAACACCAGGCGCGGCGTGCCGTGGGCCTTCATGGCCTCCAGCAGGCGCAGGGAGGTGACGACGTTGCCTTCCCAGTACTTCGCCGGGTCCGTCATCGACTCGCCGACGAGCGACTTCGCGGCGAAGTGCAGCACGCCGTCGAAGCCCTCGCCGAGGACGTCGGCGGCTACGGCGGCGGCGTCGCCCTCGATGAAGCGCGCGTCCGGGTGCACGGCGTCGGCGTGCCCGGTGGACAGGTCGTCCACGACCGTGACCTGGTGACCGGCCTCGATGAGCCGCGCGGCGCACACGCTGCCCACGTAGCCGGCGCCACCCGTGACGATCAGTTTCAGGGGGCAATGCGGGTCCGTCACGGTGTGGCCTTTCTGGTGTGGGCGGTGACTGTGCGCCACAGTCTCCCCTCACCGCGCCGCGCCCGGCCGCCCGGGGGTTGCCGCGGCCGATCCGGCTCGCCGGCGAATGCGTGGGCCCCGGACGCGCCGCTGCCCTCAGGCACGACGCTGCCCCCGGAGATGACGCTGCCCCCGAGACCGGAGTCCCGAGGGCAGTGCCGCAACCAAAAGTGCCCCAGCCGAAAGCGCCGCGACCAAAAGTGCCGAAAGTGCCGCGGCCGATACCGCGTCAGACGGTGTCGCGCCCCGCGCCGCGGGAAGGCACCGCGGTGAAGGTGCGCGGGCGGCGGAGCCCGGCGGCCTCGAAGGCCCGCTCGACGGCCGCGCGGACGGGTTCCAGGTCGGCCTCGCGGACCAGCGCGATGGCCGAGCCGCCGAAGCCGCCGCCGGTCATGCGGGCACCGAGGGCGCCGGCGGAGCGCGCGGAGTCTACGGCGAGGTCGAGTTCGGAGGTGGAGATGCGGTAGTCGTCGCGCATGCTGGCGTGGGAGGCGTCCAGGTGCGGGCCGATGTCGGTGAGGCGGCCCTCGCGGAGCAGGGCCACGACGTCGAGTACACGCTGGTTCTCGGTGACGACGTGGCGCACGAGCGGCGCGAGGTCGTCGGGCAGCTGGGCCAGGGCGGCGTCGAGACCCTCGAGGGTGACGTCGCGCAGGGCCTTCACGCCCAGCAGCTCGGCGGCGCGCTCGGTGCCGCGGCGGCGTTCGCCGTAGCCGCCTTCGGCGTGGGAGTGCTTGGTGCGGGTGTCGATGATCAGCACGCGGACGCCGGCCTCGGCGAGCGGGAAGGGCACCTGCTCCATCTCGCCCGAGCGGACGTCGAGGAACAGCACGCAGGAGTCCTGGCAGCACAACGACGCCGTCTGGTCGAGCAGGCCGGTGGGGGCGCCGACGAAGTCGTTCTCGGAGCGCTGCACCCAGCGGGCGATCTCAGGGCGCGTCGGGGTGCCGGGCAGCTCGGCGTCGAGTTCGACGCCGGCGAGGCCGAGCAGCGCGAGGGAGACGGCGCATTCGAGGGCGTGGGACGAGGACAGGCCGGCGCCGGAGGGGACGTCACCGGCGATGACCAGGTCGGCGCCCGCGGCGTGGCCGTGGTCGCGCAGCACCCAGGCGACGCCCGCGGGGTAGGCGGCCCAGCCTTCGACCGAACCCGGTTCGAGGGAAGCGATGTCGAGGAGGTCGGAGTACTGGAGCCGGCCGTCGTCGCCGAGGGTGGCGACGTTGAGCTTGCCGTCGGCACGCGGCGTGGCCGCCACGGCGAGGCGGTGGGGGAGGGCGAAGGGCAGCACGAAGCCGTCGTTGTAGTCGGTGTGCTCACCGATCAGGTTCACCCGGCCGGGAGCGGACCAGATCCCGGCCGGGGCGCGGTCGTGGATCCGGTGGAACGCGTCGGCGGCGTCTTGGGCGGGGCTCACCTGGCCTGCGCCAGCACGGCGTGCAACGCCGAGGTGGAGACCTGCGCCGAGGAGTCGCTGCCGGTGATCTCGATGGTCACGGTGCCGCCGTTGGCCTTGCCGACCGTGACGCGGCCGCCGGGCACGATGCCGACGGACTTGAGCTCGGTGAGCAGCGACTCGTCGAGCTGCACGTGCTCGGCGATGCGGCGCACCACGACGTCGCCGCCGCCGGTTCGCGCGAACTCGTCGAGGCGCACGAGGTCGGACTCGGCGGGCGGGGCGGGGTCGCCGTCGCCCAGCTTGTCGAGGCCCGGGATCGGGTTGCCGTAGGGCGAGGTGGTCGGGTGGTCGAGCAGCTTGACCAGCTTGCGCTCGACGGCCTCGCTCATCACGTGCTCCCAGCGGCACGCCTCGGTGTGCACGTGCTCCCACTCGAGCCCGATGACGTCGACGAGGAGACGCTCGGCGAGACGGTGCTTGCGCATGACGGCGATGGCCAGCTCACGACCGTGGTCGGTCAGCTGCAGGTGCCGGTCGTCGGCCACGACCACCAATCCGTCGCGTTCCATCCTGGCCACGGTCTGGCTCACGGTCGGCCCGCTCTGCTGCAGGCGTTCCGCGATCCTTGCCCGCAGCGGGACGACACCCTCTTCTTCGAGCTCGTAGATGGTACGCAAGTACATCTCGGTGGTGTCGATGAGATCGTTCACGCTGTCCCCTTCGTCCGCGTAGCTCATCGTAGTCGTTGGCCCCGGCACCGACGGCACGCGCCGACATAACAAGCCGGGCGGGCTGAAAAGTCCGGCCCGGGTGCGCGCCCGGCGCCTGGACCTGCAGGATGGAGCGCATGGGACCGTTGATCACCCCCGCCGAGCTCGCCGCCCTGCCCGAGGCGCGGCGCCCCGTGGTGCTGGACGTCCGCTGGCGCCTGGCCGGGCCGCCCGCCGCCGAGTCCTACCGCGAGGGCCACGTGCCCGGGGCGGTGTTCGTCGACCTCGACACCGCGCTGGCCGCGCCGCCCGGCGACGGCGGCCGTCACCCCCTGCCCGACCCCGCCGACCTGCAGCGTGAGCTGCGCGAAGCCGGCGTGAGCGCCGGGCGGCCGGTGATCGTGTACGACGATGCCGACGGCTCCGTCGCCGCCCGCGCCTGGTGGCTGCTGCGCTGGGCCGGGCACACCGACGTGGCGGTGCTTGACGGCGGTTACGCAGCGTGGCTCGCCGAAGGCCGCGAGACGGCCACCGACGCCCCCGCCCCCGAACCCGGCGACTTCGAGGTGCGCCCGGGCGGCATGCCGGTGCTCACGGCCGACGAAGCCGCCGCCCGCGCCCGTGCCGGTGTGCTGTTCGACGCCCGCGCCCACACGCGCTACACGGGAGAGACCGAGCCGGTCGACCCGCGCGCCGGCCACATCCCCGGGGCGATCAGCGCGCCGTCGGCCGAGCACGTCGGGGAAGACGGCCGCTGGCGCACGCCCGCCGACCTCGCCGCGCGCTTCGCCGACCTGGGACTGACAGCAGGCACCCCCGTCGGCGCGTACTGCGGCTCCGGCGTCACGGCGTCGTCGGTCGTGCTCGCGCTGGAGGTCGCGGGCCACCCCGAGCCGGCTGCGCTGTACACCGGCTCCTGGTCGCACTGGTCACGCGACCCCGAACGCCCTGCCGCCACCGGTCCCGAACGCGGCTGACCGGCCGCGCCGGCCCGAAGCCGAACCCGGCTCGGGCGCGCCGAGGCCAGTACAGTGCGGTACATGTCCTCGCCTGCTGTCGTCTGGGATGCCGCGCTGCTGGGATACGACCTGGGCGGGGAGCATCCGTTCAACCCCGTCCGCCTGGAGCTCACGATCCGGCTGGCCACGGAGCTCGGCGTGCTGAACGACGTCGAGCTGCTCGTGCCCACCGCGGCCGGCGACGAGGAGCTGCTGCGCATCCACGCGCCCGAGTACCTCGCGGCCGTGCGGGAGGCACCGCTCGTCGGCTGGGACGTCGGTCACGGGCTGGGCACGTCGGACAACCCGGTGTTCAGCGGGATGCACGACGCGTCGGCACTGGTGGTCGGCTCGACGCTGCTCGCGGCGCGCAAGATCGCCGACGGTGAGGTGAAGCGCGCGGTCAACATCGCCGGCGGGCTGCACCACGCGATGCGCGACCACGCGTCGGGCTTCTGCGTCTACAACGACTGCGCCATCGCCATCTCCTGGCTGCTCGACCACGGTTTCGACCGCGTCGCCTACCTCGACACCGACGTGCACCACGGCGACGGGGTCCAGACCGCCTTCTACGACGACCCGCGTGTGCTCACCGTTTCGCTGCACCAGCACCCGTTCACGCTCTGGCCCGGCACCGGCTACGCCGCCGAGATCGGCAACGGCAAGGCCGCCGGCACCTCGGTGAACATCCCGCTGCCGCCGCACACGAAGGATCCGGGCTGGCTGCGGGCGTTCAACGCGGTCGTCCCCTCGCTGCTGGCCGAGTTCGAGCCGCAGATCCTCGTGACGCAGTGCG
Organism: Amycolatopsis sp. 2-15; assembly: GCF_030285625.1. NCBI lineage: Bacteria > Bacillati > Actinomycetota > Actinomycetes > Pseudonocardiales > Pseudonocardiaceae > Amycolatopsis > Amycolatopsis carbonis. The sequence goes on along the minus strand of NZ_CP127294.1, from coordinate 9,111,868 downwards.
GCGTCGACTCGCACGAGGAAGACCCGCTGGCCGACCTGTCGCTCTCGGTCGACGGGCACCGCACCATCTACTCGACGATGCGCGACCTCGCCGAGACCTACAGCGGCGGGCGCTGGCTCGCCGTCGGCGGGGGCGGTTACCAGCTGATCCGCGTGGTCCCGCGCTCGTGGACGCACCTGATCGCCACGGTGCTCGACCGCGACGTCGCGCCCGACACGGCGCTGCCGCCCGGCTGGGTCTCCTCGATCACCAAAGCCGCGCCCACCGCCGAGATCCCGCCCGCGATGACCGACGACAAGGACACGGCGTTCAAGCCGTGGGGCGACGCCGCCGACGACCCGGTCGACATCGCGATCCGCGACACCCGCCGCGCGGTGTTCCCGCTGCACGGTCTCGACCCGGACGATCCCAGGGACTGACGATGTCCGAAGAGTCGGCGCCCCGAAACGGCCTGCGCGACCCGTACGACTACCCCCGCGACTGGGAGGCCGACGTCGTCCTGTCCGACGGCGGCACCGTGCACCTGCGGCCCGTCGTGCCCACGGACGCCGACGGCCTCGTCGCCTTCCACAGCAGGCTTTCCGAGCGCACGCGTTACCTGCGTTACTTCGGGGCCTACCCCCGGATCCCGCCGCGCGACCTGCAGCGGTTCTCCACTGTGGACCACCACGACCGGGTCGCGTTCGTCGCGCTGCTCGGCGACGACATCGTGGCCGTCGGGCGCTACGAGCGGCTCGACGGCGGCCCCTCGGCCGAGGTCGCGTTCGTCGTCGACGACAAGCACCAGGGCCGCGGCCTCGGCTCGATCCTGCTGGAGCACCTGGCCGCCGCCGCGTCGGAGAGCGGGCTGCGCCGGTTCGTCGCCGAGGTCCTCGCCGAGAACGCGCCCATGGTCCGCGTGTTCCGCGACGCCGGCTACCAGGTCAGCCGCGCCATCGAGGAAGGCGTGCTGCACCTGGAGTTCAGCATCGACCCGACGGAGGAGTCGCTGGCCGTCGCGCGCTCGCGCGAGCAGGCAGCCGAGGCGCGCAGCGTGCACAACCTGCTGCACCCGCGGTCGGTGGCGGTGATCGGCGCTTCGGCCGACCACACGAAGGTCGGCCACGTCGCCTTCCGCAACCTGCTCGCCGCCGATTTCACCGGCACCGTCTTCCCGGTCAACCCCGAGCACCGCTCGGTGCGTGGCGTGCGCGCGTACGCGTCGGTACTCGACATCCCGGACCCGGTCGACCTCGCGCTGGTCGCGGTGCCGGCCGAGCTCGTCGAGTCCGTGCTGGACGCGTGTCTCGCCAAAGGCGTGAAGACGCTGGTCATCGTCTCCGGCGGCTTCGCCGAGTCCGGCCCGCTCGGCCTGCACGCCGAGCTGCGGCTCGTCGGCGAGGCCCGCGCCCACGGCATGCGCGTGGTCGGCCCGAACGCGCTCGGCGTGCTCAACACCGCGCCCGGTGTGCGGCTCAACGCCACCCTCGCCCCGCAGCTGCCGCGCCGCGGGCACACCGGCTTTTTCTGCCAGTCCGGCGCGCTCGGCACGGCGATCCTGGCCGACGCCGGTTCGCGTGGCCTGGGCCTGTCCACGTTCGTCTCCGCCGGCAACCGCGCCGACGTCTCGGGCAACGATCTGCTGCAGTACTGGGAAACCGACCCCGAGACCGACCTCGTGCTGCTCTACCTGGAGTCCTTCGGCAACCCGCGCAAGTTCGCGCGGCTGGCGCGGCGGCTCGCGCGGAACAAGCCGATCGTCGCGGTGAAGTCGGGCCGCCACGCCGTGCGCCCGCAGCTGGCCGCAACGTCGGCGGAGGTCGACGAGGCGAGCGTGCAGGCGCTGTTCGAGCAGGCCGGGGTGGTGCGCGTGGAGTCGCTCGCGCAGCTCTTCGACACCGCGCTCGTGTTCGCGCACCAGCCGCTGCCCGCCGGGCCGCGGATCGCGATCGTCGGCAACTCGAGCGCCATCGGGCTGCTGGCCGCGGACACCGCGCGGGCGCAGGGGCTGCACCTCGCCTTCGACCCCGTGGACATCGGCCCGCAGGCCGGGCCCGAGGCGTTCGCCGCCGCGGTGCGCGAGGCCCTCGACTCGCCGGAGACCGACGCGCTCATCGCCGTGTTCGCCCCGCCGATCACCATCCCCGGCACCGCGTACGCGCGGGCGCTGAAGGAAGCCGTGCTGGAGCACGAGCGGACGAAACCGGTCGTCTCCACGTTCCTCGCAGTCGAGGGTGTGCCCGACGAACTGGCCGTGCTGAGCGAAGACGGTGTGCCCACGCGGGGTTCGATCCCGTCGTACCCGAGCCCGGAGCGCGCGGTGACCGCGTTGTCCCGCGTGGTGCGGTATTCGGCGTGGCGGCAGCGTCCACAGGGGACACTGGTGCGCCCGGGTGGGCTGCACGTCGAGCAGGCGCAGTCGATCGTGCGCGAGCTGCTCGCCGAGGCCGACGGGCACTCCACGATGCTGTCCGACGACGATGTGGTGCGGCTGCTCGGCTGCTACGGCGTCGACGTGGTCCCGTTCCGCGTGGTGTCCGATGTGGACGCCGCCGTGGCGGCCGCGGCCGAGCTGGGCTACCCGGTCACGCTCAAGGCCGTGGACGAGCGCCTGCGCGGCCGGCCCGACCTCGCGGGCGTGCGGCTGGACCTCACGTCGGAGGACTCCGTGCGCGTGGCCTACCGCGACCTGTGCGAGGTCTCCGGCGACAACGAGCTCTACGTGCAACGCATGGCCGCCAAGGGCATCTCGTGCGTGATCGGCCTGCAGGACGATCCATCGTTCGGCACGCTCGTGTCCTTCGGGCTCTCGGGCCTGGTCAGCACACTGCTCGGCGACCGGGCCTACCGCGCGGTGCCGGTCACCGACGTCGACGCCGCCACGCTCATCCGCGAGCCCCGCACGTCACCCCTGCTCACCGGCTACCGCGGCGACGAGCCCGCGGACCTGGCGGCGTTGCAGGACATGGTGCTGCGCGTGGCCGCGCTGGCCGAGGACAACCCGGAAGTCCGGTCGCTGGCGCTCGACCCGATCCTCGCCTCGCCCGACGGCGCCTTCGTGGCCAACGCGCGCATGGTGCTGGGCCCGCCGCCGACCCGGCCGGACACCGGGCCGCGGCGGTTGCGCCACATCACGCCGTCGGAGTGACGCGCGGGTTCACCAGATCTTGCCGGCCTGCTCCCCGCGCACGCGGTTGATGCGGTTGAAGAAGTTCGTCATCGCGATCTCCAGCGTGAGCGCGGACAGCTGCTCCTCGGTGAAGTGGGCCGCCGCGGCTTCGCGGATCTCTGGCGTGACGCCCGCGGCGCCGGCCTGCAGCCGGGTCGCGGCCTCCGTCAGCGCGAGCGCCGCGCGTTCCGCTTCGGTGAAGAAAGGCGTGTCGCGCCAGGCGGCGACGTTGTGCAGCCGCTCGTTTGTCTCGCCGTGCTTCTTCGCCGCTTCGGCCCCGGCGTACGCGCAGGGGCTGCGACGAAGACGGCTGGACGGCCGCGGTCGAGCGGACCGTCGCCGAGTTCGGGCCGCCGACGGTGCTCGTGAACAACGCCGGCGTGCTGCACTTCGCCGAGCTGGCCGGCACCACGCTGGCCGACTACGAACGCGTGGTGGGCGTGAACCAGATCGGGGCGTTTCTCGGGATGCGGTCGGTCGTTGAACCGATGACCGTGGCCGGTGGCGGCTCCATCGTCAACGTGTCCTCTGTGGAGGGACTTGCCGGCATGCCGTTCCTCGTCGCCTACACCGCGAGCAAGTTCGCGATCCGCGGGATGACCAAGGTCGCCGCGCTGGAGCTGGGCGCGCGCGGCATCCGGGTGGACTCCGTCCACCCCGGCATGATCGACACGAAGATGGTTTCCGAAGCCGCCGGCACGGATGTCGACGTGTCGTGGGTCGGCAAGAAGGTGGCGCTCGGCCGGGTGGGGCGGGCCGACGAGATCGCGCCGCTGCTCGTGTTCCTGGCGAGTGACGAGAGCTCGTACTGCACCAGGAGCGAGTTCGTAGCGGATGGCGGGGCTACGGCGACTCACGCGTTGAAGCTGTGATCCAGGCGACTGAGAGCGAGCAGTGAACACCGCTAACGGAAATCGGGCGGGAGGTATGGACAAGACTCGGGGGTGACTACTGGGAGGTGTGGTGAGCGAGAGCGGCTCGATCATCCTCCCGGGCACCGCGGCGCTGACCCAGGTCGGCCGGCTCGCCACGCTGTCCTGGGAGGTGCTGCGGGCGATCTTCCGGCGTCCGTTCCAGTTCCGCGAATGGATCCAGCAGTGCTGGTTCTTCGCGAGCGTCACGATCCTGCCGACGGCGCTGGTCGCCATCCCGTTCGGGGCCGTGATCGCGCTCCAGCTGGGGTCGCTGACCACGCAGATCGGCGCGCAGTCGTTCACAGGGGCCGCGAGCGCGCTCGCGATCGTGCAGCAGGCCGCCCCGCTGATCACGGCGCTGCTCGTGGCCGGCGCGGGCGGCAGCGCGGTCTGCGCGGACATCGGCGCGCGCAAGATCCGCGAAGAGATCGACGCGATGGAAGTGCTCGGCGTCAACCCGATCCAGCGCATTGTGGTGCCGCGAGTGCTGGCCGCGATCGTGGTGTCGGTGCTGCTCAACGGCCTGGTCAGCGTCGTCGGCGTGCTCGGCGGCTACTTCTTCAACGTCGTGCTCCAGGGCGGCACTCCGGGCGCGTACCTGGCCAGCTTCAACGCGCTGGCCCAGGTGCCGGACCTGTGGATCAGCGAGATCAAGGCGTTCCTCTACGGCTTCGTCGCCGGCGTGGTCGCGGCCTACCGCGGCCTGAACCCCGCGGGCGGGCCGAAGGGGGTGGGCGACGCGGTGAACCAGGCCGTGGTGATCACGTTCCTGCTGCTGTTCCTCATCAACGTCGTGCTCACCGCGATCTACCTCAAGATCGTGCCGCCGAAGGCGCTGTGACGTGACCGCCGAACCGATCGAGGCCCCCGCGCTGTCCGACCGGACGCTCGAGATCATCGCGCGCCCGGGCGCGAGCCTGGAAGGGCTCGGGCGCCAGCTGTCGTTCTACGGCCGCGCGCTCGCCTGGTCCCCGCGCACGATCCGCCGCTACGGTCACGAGACCCGCCGGCTGCTCACCGAAGTCTGCTTCGGCACGGGCGGGCTCGCGGTGATCGGCGGGACGCTCGGCGTGATGATCGGCATGACGCTGTTCACCGGCCTCATCGTGGGACTGCAGGGCTACTCCGCGCTCAACCAGCTCGGCACCGCCGCGCTCACCGGCTTCATCTCCGCCTACTTCAACACGCGGGAGGTCGCGCCGCTCTCGGCCGGGCTCGCGCTGTCGGCCACGGTCGGCTGCGGCTTCACCGCGCAGCTGGGCGCGATGCGGATCTCCGAGGAGATCGACGCGCTCGAAGTGATGGCCGTACCGAGCATGCCCTACCTCGTGACCACGCGCGTGCTCGCCGGCGTGACCGCGGTGATCCCGCTGTACGCGATCGGCCTGCTGTCGTCCTACCTCGCGTCGCGGCAGATCACGATCTGGCTCTACGGCCAGTCGGCCGGCACCTACGACCACTACTTCACGCTGTTCTTGCCCCCTGAAGACGTGTTGTGGTCGTTCGCCAAGGTGATCGTGTTCAGCGTGATCGTGATCCTGTCCCATTGCTACTACGGCTATACCGCAGACGGTGGCCCGGCCGGCGTCGGCGTGGCGGTGGGCCGCGCGGTGCGCACGTCGATCGTGCTGATCTCGGTACTCGACTTCTTCCTCAGCCTCGCGATCTGGGGCGCCAACACCACCGTGCGGATCTCCGGATGAGCACGCGGCGCGAAACGCTGAAGCGGCTCCGGTACCAGGTGCTGGGGCTGGTCTTCCTCGTCGTCGCGGCGCTGTTCTTCACGACCACGATCGCGATCTACAAGAAGGTCTTCACGCCCGTCACGCTCGTGAAGCTGGAGACCGACCACGTCGGCAGCCAGCTGCGCACCGGCGGCGACGTGAAAGTGCGCGGCCTGCTCGTGGGCGAGATCCGTTCGGTGACCGCGAAAGGCGACCACGCGGAGCTCGAGCTCGCGCTGCAGCCGGACAAGATCGGCGAGATCCCGAGCAACGTGTCGGCGCGGCTGCTGCCCAAAACACTCTTCGGCGAGCGTTACGTCGCCTTGCAGCTGCCCGGAAAGCCCGCCGCGCACATCGAAGCCGGCGACGTGATCCCGCAGGACCGCAGCAGCACGGCGATCGAGCTGGAACAGGTGCTCGACGACGTGATGCCGCTGCTGCAGGCCGTGCAGCCGGAAAAGCTGTCGAGCACCCTCAGCGCCGTGTCGACCGCCCTCGACGGGCGCGGCAAGCAGCTCGGCCAGACGCTCGTGAACCTCTCGGACTACCTCGGGCAGCTGAACCCGTCGCTGCCCGACCTCAAGGCCGACATCACCGGCCTGGCCGACGTTTCGGCCACCTACGACAAGGCCGCGCCGGACCTGCTCGACGCGTTGGCGGACCTCACCACGACGACGCAGACCATTGTGGAGAAACGCCAGGGACTGTCCGATGTGTACGCCTCGGTCTCGGCCGCTTCGGCCGACCTCACGAGCTTCCTGGACGTCAACAAGGACAACCTGATCCGGCTCACCACGGCCGTGCAGCCGACGCTCGACGTGCTCGCGAAGTACGCACCCGAGTACCCCTGCCTGCTCAAGCAGCTCGCCGCTTCGGTGCCGGAGGCGGAGCTGGCGTTCGGCAAGGGCACGGCCCACCCCGAGGTGAGCCGCGTGACGATCGAGTTCAGCGCCAGCCGCGGCAAGTACCTGCCGGGTGTCGACGAGCCGAAGTACGATGACAAGCGCGGCCCCCGCTGTTACCCGCAGGTGCCGAAACCCGGGTACTGGCCGCAGTATCCGCCGGACGGCGCGGTCAAGGACGGTTCCTCGAAACCCGCGCCGCCGCACAGCCCCGCCGAGTCGCTGCCGGGTGAGATCACCTCGGGCGCGATCACGTCGAACACCGTCGCGGGCCGTGGCAATGGCGACGGCGGTGGCGGTGGCGGTGAATCGGGCGGCGCGCCTTCGATCTTCGGGTCCACCGACGAACAGGACCTGATCGACCTGCTGGCCTCGTCCGCGATGAAGACCACGCCCGACCAGGTCCCCGGCTGGGCGGGCCTGCTCGTCGGGCCGCTCTACCGCGGGGCGGAGGTGGAGCTCAAGTGAGGTCGTTCATCCCCGCGCTGGTGAAGATCCTCGTCTTCGCCGCCGTCACGGTGTTGCTCACCGGCATCCTCGCGGCCACCATCGCCAACACGAACTTCGGCACCACGGCGGGGTTCGCCGCCAAGTTCACCGACGCGTCGGGCCTGCAGCCGGGTGACGACGTGCGCATTTCCGGCGTGAAGGTGGGGCAGGTCGACTCGATCGACGTGCAGCAGGGCGAGCAGAATTTCGCTGACGTCCGCTTCGCCGTGGACGCCCAGTACAAGCTGCCCGCGCTCACGACCGCGACGATCAAGTACCGCAACCTCGTCGGCCAGCGCTACCTCGCGCTCGGCACCGACGTCACGGGCGGCGGCACGCTGGCCGACGGCGCGACGATCCCGCCCGAGCGCACCAAACCCGCGTTGAACCTCACCGTGTTGTTCAACGGGTTCAAGCCGCTGTTCCAGGCGCTGGACCCGAAAGAGGTCAACCAGCTCTCGGCCGAGATCATCCAGGTCTTCCAGGGTGAGGGCGGCACGATCACGAGCCTGCTGGCCCACACCGCGTCGATCACGACGTCGATCGCCGGCAAGGACCAGGTGATCGGGCAGGTCATCGACAACCTCAACCAGGTCCTGACCACGGTGAACTCCCGCGGCCCGCAGCTGGGTGACCTCGTCGACCAGACGCAGCGGCTCGTGAGCGGCCTGGCCGAGCAGCGCAAACCGATCGGCGACGCCGTGGGCGCGCTGGGCGAGCTGACCGAGACCACGTCGGGCCTGCTCGCCGACGCGCGCCCGGCCGTGCAGGAAGACGTGAAGCAGCTCGGCACGCTGTCGAACAACCTCGCCGATTCCGATCAGCTGCTCGACCACCTGCTGCAGGTGCTCCCGGGCAACCTGGAGAAGTTCACGCGCACGCTGAGCTACGGCAGCTGGTTCAACTACTACCTGTGCGGGATCGAGGGCACGATCGGGATCTCGTCGCTGGACGTGACGTTGCCGATCGTGCCGTTGCCCGCCACGCAGCGCGCGGCGAGGTGCGGGCCGTGAAGCGGCTCAAGGAACGCAACCAGGCCGCGGTCGGCGGGGTGACGCTGGTGCTCATCCTGCTGGTGACCGCCGTGGCCTACTTCTCCGACAGCATCCCGATGTTCGGCAACGGCACCACGTACTCCGCGTACTTCGGCGAAGCCGCCGGGCTCGCGCCGGACAACGAGGTGGAGGTCGCCGGCGTGAAGGTGGGCCAGGTGACCTCGGTGGCGCTGGGGCACAAGCAGGTGCTGGTGAAGTTCCGGGTGAAGGGCGTGCGCGTGGGCGACGCGTCCACCGCGTCGATCGAGATCAAGACGCTGCTGGGGGAGAAGTACCTGGCGCTCGACCCGAAGGGCGCCGGCACGCAGAGCCCCGGTGACACGATCCCGCTGCAGCGCACGCGCACGCCGTTCCAGCTGCAGGACGCGTTCGACCAGCTCTCCACGACCGTCGGCGACATCGACACCAAGCAGCTCGCCGACAGCTTCACCGCGCTGTCGGATTCGCTCTCCGGCAGCCCGCAGTACCTCAAGGACACGCTCTCGGGCCTGTCTGCGCTGTCGAAGACGGTGTCCTCGCGCGACGCCGACCTGCACACGCTGCTGGCGAACACGAGCACGATCTCCAAGACGCTCTCGGACCGCAACACCCAGCTGCAGCAGGTGATCAGCGACGGCAACCTGTTGCTGAGCGAGCTGCAGAACCGCCGGGACCAGATCAGCGCGCTGCTCAAGGGCACGCAGCAGATCTCGCAGCAGCTCTCGGGGCTCGTCGCCGACAACCGCACGCAGCTGAAGCCGACGCTCGACGCGCTGGGGAAGGTGACCGATGTGCTGCAGCGCAACCAGGGCAATCTCGACCGCGGCCTGGCGCTGATGGCGCCGTTCGCGCGAGTCGGCGCCAACGCGACGGGCAACGGCCGCTGGTTCGAGGGCTACCTGTGCGGGCTGTTGCCGCCGACGATCACCGCCGGCGGGCTGTCGATCAACCCGGAGGGCTGCACCCCGCCGATCGCGGCGCCGAACCAGGGGGTGGGCGGACGGTGACTATCGAAACGCGAGCGCAGCGGAACCTGGTGACCTGGCTGGGTTTTGCCTGCGTCGCCGCGTTGCTGCTCACGGCGGGGCTCTGGCTGGTGTTCCGCACGAGCAGCGGCACCACGCTCTCGGCGTACTTCGGCAAGACCGTCGGCCTCTACGCCGGTTCTTCGGTGCGCGTGCTCGGCGTGCCGGTCGGCGAGGTCACCGCCGTGACGCCGGACGGGCAGGCGGTGCGCGTGGACATGCGCGTGAACGACGACGTGCCGATCCCCCTCAATGTGGGCGCAGTCGTGGTCGCCCCGAGTCTCGTCAGCGACCGCTACGTGCAGCTCACCCCGGCCTACGACAGCGGCCCCACGCTCGCGAGCGGCACCGTTCTCGCCCGCGACAAGACGGCCACACCGGTCGAGCTCGACGATCTCTACGCGAGCCTCGACAAGCTCTCCACCGCCCTCGGCCCCGACGGTGCCAACAAAAACGGCGCGCTGTCCGACGTCCTCGACACCGCGGCCGCCAACCTCAAGGGCAACGGCGCCGACCTCAACTCGACCGTCGGCCGCCTCGCCGACCTCGCGGGCACGCTCGACGACTCCAAGGACGACCTGTTCGCCACCGTCCAGAACCTGAACTCGTTCACGGCTGCCCTCGCCCAGAGCGACAGCCAGCTCAACGAGTTCTACGAACGCGTGGCCGACGTCAGCGGGTTCCTTGCCGACGACTCGGCCGACGTCGGCGCTGCGCTGAGTTCCCTGGCTTCCTCACTCGGAGACGTGAAACAGTTCGTGGCCGACAACAAGGCCGGCCTGGAGTCCAATGTGGACAAACTGGCGTCGCTCACGGGCGTGCTCGTGGACCAGCGCGCCGCCCTCGCCGAGGTGCTCGACATCGCGCCGACCGGCGCCACGAACTTCATCAACTCCTACGATGCCGCCTCCGGCACCATCGCCGTGCGCGACAACCTCAACGAGATCACCAACCCGCCGATCCTCACCGTCTGCCGGATCCTCGCCGCGGGCACGCCGAAGGGCGCGCCCACCACGTTGACCGACATCTGCAAGCAGCTCGCGCCGGTGCTCGACGGCGCGCTCAAGCTGCCGACCGTGCCGCAGGTGCTCAACTCGCTGCAGAACGGTCAGCTGCCCCCGTTGCCGCTTCCGCTGGTGGACGTGATGACGCAGCTTTCCGGCGGTGGCAAGTGAAGCGGCGGCGCCTGGCCGGGGTGCTCGCCGGCGTGCTCGTGCTCGCCGGCTGCAGCGACGGCGGCTTCAACGGCCTCTACTCCACGCCGCTACCGGGCGGGCCGAACCTCGGCGACCACCCGTACTACGTGACGGCGCTGTTCACCGACGTGCTCGACCTCGTGCCGCAGGCGAGCGTGAAGGTCGACGACGTGGCCGTGGGCCGGGTCGACAAGATCACCCTCACGCCCGACACCCGCTCGGCCCTCGTAGCCATGACGGTCAACGGCGACGTGCAGCTGCCCGCCAACGCGCGCGCCGAGCTGCGCCAGTCGAGTCTGCTGGGCGAGAAGTTCGTGGAGCTGGGCCAGCCGACCGCCGAGAAGCCCGCCGGTCACCTCGCCGACGGCGCGCAGATCCCGCTCGGGCGCACCAACCGCAACCCCGAGGTCGAGGAAGTGCTGGGCGCGCTTTCGCTGCTGCTCAACGGCGGCGGCCTCGGCCAGCTGCAGGACATCAGTCACGAGCTCAACGACGCGTTGTCCGGCAACGAACCCGAGATGCGCGCGCTGCTGTCGCGGGTGGACGATCTCGCCACGCAGCTCGACTCGCACAAGGGCGAGATCCTGCGCGCGATCGACGGGCTGGACAAGCTCTCGCACACGCTCGCGGGGCAGCAGCAGAACATCAAGACCGCGCTGGACAATCTGGCGCCGGGCCTGAAGATCGTGGCCGACCAGCGCGACCAGCTCGTGGGCATGCTCAACGCGCTCACCAAGCTTTCGGGCGTCGCGGTCGACACGGTGAACCGCAGCCGCGACCAGCTCGTGGCGAACCTCAAGGCGCTGCAGCCGACGTTGCAGAAGCTCGGCGAGGCGGGCCAGGACCTGCCGAACGCGTTGCAGATCCTGCTCACCTACCCGTTCCCGGACTACGCGGGCAACACGATCAAGGGCGACTACGCCAACGTCGACGCGACCGTGAACCTCGACCTCGACAAGCTGCTCCAGAACTTCACGAACTCCTCGCAGCCGCCGATCCAGATCTCCGGGCTGACTTCGCAGGGCTCGGGTGCGGCCACGCCGGCGTTGCCCCTGCCGTTGCCGACCACCGCGCCGCCGGCGAAGAACCAGGCCGGGCCCGGCGGGCTGCTCGGCGGCCTCCTGGGCGGCCTGCTCGGGGGAGGTGCGGGATGACCTCGCGCAAGACGCGGATCCAGCTCATCGCGTTCGTGGTGATCGCCGTGGTGTCGGTGGTCTACGCGGGCGGCAAGTACGCGGGCCTCGACCGGCTCTTCGGCTCCCGCGGCTACCAGGTGACCTTGCAGCTGGCCGATTCCGGCGGCATCTTCGTGAACTCCGAGGTCGCCTACCGCGGCGTGACGGTCGGGCGCGTGTCCGCTATGACGCTCACCGGCCACGGCCTCGACGTGCACCTCGACCTCGACTCCGGCGGCCCGGACATCCCCGACGACCTCCACGCGCAGGTGGCGAACCGCTCGGCGGTGGGGGAGCAGTTCGTGGACCTGCTGCCCGACCGCGAGACGGGCCCGTATCTGCACGACGGCTCGGTGATCACGGAGGACCGCACGTCGCTGCCCACGTCGCCGGACTCCGTGCTGTCGCATTTGGACGATCTCGTGGCGAGTGTGCACCCGGACTCGCTCAAGACCGTGGTCGACGAGACCTACGACGCGTTCGCCGGTACGGGCCCGCAGCTGCAGAAGCTGTTGGACAGCACGGGTTCGCTCACCGCGAAGGCCGCCCAGTACATCCCGCAGACGCGTGGGCTGCTCGCCAACTCGCGCACGGTGTTCGCCACGCAGGAGCGCCAGGCGCAGAACATCACCGACTTCGCGGGCGGGTTGAAGACGATCGCGGCGCAGCTGAAGTCGTCGGACCCGGACCTGCGCACGGTGATCGACCAGGCGCCGCAGCTGAGCCGCCAGATCAGCGACGTGCTCGCGACCTCGGGCACCGATCTGGGTGTGATCTTCGCGAACTCCCTGACCACGGCCCAGATCACCTCCACGCGCACCGACGCGATCGAAGAGCTGCTGGTGGCCTACCCGGTGATCTCGGCGTTCTCGCCGTCGACGTCGCCGGACGGCACCGGGCACCTGGGTGTGGTGTTCAACTTCTTCGACCCGGCGTCGTGCACGAAGGGCTACGAGGGCACGAAACAGCGCCCGGCCAACGACACCACCGAAGCGCCGGTGAACGTGAACGCCTACTGCGCCGAGCCGCCGGGCAGCCCTGTCGAGGTTCGCGGTGCGCAGAACGCGCCCTACGCGGGGAAGCCGCCCGCGATCCCGGCTGCGCCGAAGGAATCGGCGCCGTCGACCACTCCGGACGCGAACCAGCTGCCGGGCCTGCTCGGTCTGCTCACGCCGCCGGCCGGCGGTCTCGGGGCGCTGCTGGGCGGGTCGTGATGAAGGCGCTTCTGATCGTGCCGGTGCTCGCCGTACTCGCGGCCGCCTGGTTCGGCTGGTCCTGGTGGCAGGCGGCCCATGACGAAGGCCTGGCCCGCGGCCGCGACCGCGACGCCGTGCTCGCCGCGGCGAGCACGGACTTGGTGGCGCTCAACACGATCGACTACCACACCGGCGGCGCCGACGTGGACCGCTGGATCGGTGCCACCACGGGGCAGTACGGTGCGAACCTCGCCGGCGACCGGCAGCTGCAGCTCGACCGCGCGACGAGCACCAAGACGGTGTCGACGGCGTCGCTCCTGCAGGCCGCGGTCACCGACCTCGACCCGGCCGCGGGCACGGCGCGGGTCATCGCTGTGCTCGACGTACGTGTAAGCACCGGCGGCGGCGCGCCGGTACCGAAACAAGCGCGCCTGACCGTGGACTTCGCGCGCGAGGGCGACACGTGGAAGGTCGGCGGCGTCCAGGCGGTGGGCTCGTGAAGCGCTGGTCGATCGCCGTGACCGTGGTGGCGCTCGCGTGCGCGGTGTGGTTCGCCGTGCAGGCCTCGGCGCTGCGCCCGCGCGACGACGACACGTTGGTCGACCAGACCACCACCACCCAGGTGCGTGACCAGGTGAGCGCCGGGGTGAAGGCGTTGTTCTCCTACGACTACGCCAATCTCGACCGCACCTCGCGCGCCGCCGCCTCCGTGCTCAGCGGTCCCGCCGTCGGCCAGTACCACGCGCAGTTCGCCGCCGCGAGCCAACGCGCCACCGACGGCAAGCTCATCCGCACCACCACCATACGCTCGGCCGGCGTCCGGACGCTGCACGGCGACGACGCGACGCTGCTGCTTTTCCTGGACCAGCAGACGATCCTGCCCGGCGGGGGAGCACCGCAGTCCTCGGTCGCGCAGCTGGCCGTGACCGCCCACCGCGTCGACGGGTCGTGGAAGATCACGGGTCTCGACCCGCTGTAGATTCCGTCCTCCGCGGGCGAATACAGCGCTTTCGCCGGGAACGTTCCGGTCGGTCACACGAAACGCGCGTCCTCTTTGTTCACAGTGGTGACCCGGTTCACCCCTTGCGCGTCCACAGTGGACGCATCGGTGTGATCCGCGTCGCCGCAAGGGGTTCCGGTCGAACCCGGAACCGGGGCGCTACGTGTTCCGGGTGTGGGGGAGTCGCGAAGGAGAAGGGTGGAAACCGTGAAAAACCTCAGGATTCTCGCCATCGCGGGCAGTGCGGTCGCGGCGATGGCCGGGCTGGCCGCGTGCGGGAGCGGCGGCATGGCCGCCTCGGCGCCCCCGCCGGCCGGCGCTCAGGCGCCCGCCTCCTCGGCGGCCGCGCCCGCGACGCTGGGCGAGGCGAACACCTCACTCGGGACGGTTCTCGTGAACGCCAAGGGCTTCACGCTCTACACGTTCGACGAGGACAAGCCCGGCATGTCGGCGTGCACCGACAGCGGGTGCAAGTCGCTCTGGCCGCCGATCACCGGCCCGGCACAGCCCGCGAACGGCGTGAGCCTGCCCGGGCAGCTCGCCACGTTCACCCGCTCCGACGGTATCGAGCAGGCGACGTTCAACGGGAAGCCCGTTTACACCTACGCCCAGGACAGCGCCCCCGGCCAGACGAAGGGCGACGGCGTGCTGGGCACGTGGCACGCCGTCGTGGTCACCCCGGGCGGGGGCGCACCGGCGACCACCGCGAACGGCACGGGCACCAGCGGCGGTGTCTCGGGCTACTGATCGCTCGGCGAGGGCCCGGCCCGGCATGGCCTGGCTCGGCCTGGCCCGGCTCGGCCTGGCCCGGTCCGGCCTAGCTCGACCCGGCCTAGCTCGGCCCGGTCCGGCCTGGCTCGGCCCGGTCCGGCCTGGCCCGGCCCGGTCCGGCCTGGCCCGACCCGGCTCGGCCTGGCCTGGCCCGGCGCGGCTCGGCCTAGCTGGCCTGGCCTGGCCTGGCCTGGCCCGGCTCGGCTTGGCCCGGCTCGGCCCGGCTCGGCCTGGCCCGGCTCGGCTTGGCCCGGCTTGGCCTGGAGCGGCGTGAGCCGTGCGGTGCCAGGCGGCTACCCGTTCCCGAACGGCCCGCCCGCACCGAACACCAGGTGCGCGAAGCGTCCACCGACCCACTGGTGGGTTTCGGCGTCCGGGTGCAGGGCATCGGGCAGGGGCAGCTCCGCGAAGTCCTGCTCGCCGTAGAGGGTCAGGCCGTCGAGCAGGTGCAGGTTCGGGTCGTCGCGCCGCTGCGAGACGATCCGCGCGAGTTCTTCCCGGATGACCTTCAACGTCAGCTTGCCCGGGCCGGGTTCGCCGGTCGCGCGGAAGCGCACGACACCGTCGGCCTCGAAGACCGGGGCGCCGGGGCCGGGGGTGTCCTCGTGGATCGGGCACAGCAGCGGGGAGACGACCAGCAGCGGCGTGGCGGGGTGGCCGGCGCGGATCGTGTCGAGGAACCCGTGCACGGCCGGGCCGAAGGCGCGCAGCCGCATGAGGTCGGCGTTGACGAGGTTGATGCCGAGCTTCACGCTCACGACGTCGGCCGGGGTGTCGCGCATGACCTGCGCGGTGAACGGATCCAGCAGCGCGCTGCCGCCGAAACCCAGGTTGGTCAGCTCCACGCCCGCGTGCCTCGCGGCGACCGCCGGCCACGTCGTGGTGGGGCTCGCCGCGCCGGACCCCTGGCTGATGGAGCTGCCGTGGTGCAGCCGCCGCCGCCGCCCGTCGGGGTTCGCCGCGCTGGCCGGCGCGTCGGCGCGCAGCTCGACGAGCGTGGTGAGCTCGTTGTGGGGCAACCAGATCTCGACGTCCTTGACCCGCGCGGGCAGCCCGGCGAACCGCACCGTGCCCGGCTCGCCGCGCCGCACCTCGGTGCCGCCGGTCGTCATGTCGACGCGCAGCTCGTCCCCGCCGCCGACCGTCCCGGCGCCGACGGGAGCGCCGTCCACGAACAGCTCGTACACCCCGTCGGGCCGCGCCGCCGCGCCGACGTAGGACACCTTGGTGCGCACCGCGTCCAGCTCCACCACGGTCGCCGCGGTCCGGAACACCAGCCGCACCCCGGAGGGCTGCGCCTCCGCCATGGCCAGCTGCGCGTCCCCCCGCGCCCTGGCCCACGCGGGCAACCGATGCGGCACCAGGCCCCGCTCGGTGCGCTCGAGCTCCAGCGCGCCGCGGACGACCTCGGGCAAGTCGATCATGTGCACGCGCCCCAGTCTGACCGCCCCGACCGAGGAGCGCACGGTGTTTTCAGTGGTCGCGCTGCGGCACGCGCCTTCGCACCCGGACGAAGTGGAGGAGCTGGTGGCGTCGATCCGCGAGCTGCGCGCGACGGCGGTGGCCAATGCGCCGCATGCTTGGCCAGCATGGACTTGCCCGTGCCCGCGGGACCGACGAGCAGCACGTGGCAGCGCGCGTGCAGGGCCACCAGCACCTCCGGCAGCACGGCGTGGGTGTCCTCGGCCAGCTCGATCGGCTTGCCCTGCGGCCAGCTCCTTCTCGGCCGCCGCCTGCACGACCGAGCGGACACGCGCCACGGCCACGGCCGACACGCGCTCGACGAGGTCGGGTTTGGCCTGCCGCGCCACCTCCGCCACGGCCTTCTCGATCGTGCCCGACAGCGCTGCCGTCGCTTCACGCACCAGGTGCTCGCGGGCCTCGGCGACATCGGGCGTCGCGTTCGCGACGGCCTCGCGGGCCAGCTCCGGCAGCACCGTGCGCCGGAGCTGGTCGGCGAGCGTGGTCCGCAGGTCGGCCGTCGCCTGTTCGACGGCTCCGGCCACGGTCTTGGCGGTCTGCTCGCGCAGCGCTTCGGCCACCTCCGGCGTGGCCGTCGACACCAGCTTCGCGCGGATGGACTCGACGTCGGGCGTCGCTTCCCGCACCGCGCGTTCGGCCAGCGCCGGCAGCAGCCGCGCCGACGTGATCTCCACCGATTCGGCCGCCGACGCGCGCAGCGTGTCCCGCAGCGCGAGCTCCACCGACGCCTGCGCCTCCGCCAGGTCCGGCGTCGCGTCGGCCACCGCGGCCTGCGCGAGCGGGGGCAGCAGGCCCTCGGCGTGCCGGCGGATCGTCTCGGGCAGGCGCGCGTGCACCTCGCGGTCGATGCCCCAGTACATCGCGGCCTGGGTGAACATCGACCGCGCCACGGCCTCGCAGATCTGGGCGATCTCGGCTTTCTGGCTGTCCCGCACTGCCTCTCCCCGCTTTCCGCGTTGCTCTGCGAAGACGATAAGAGCGCAGGAGCGGGAGGGGTCCCGGATGGCCGCTTCCGGTCAGCCGTCCCAGACCGCGGCGCCTTGGCGCACCACGGTGACGGGCGCCGGCGCGGTAACCGGCCACAGGTCCACGACGTAGCGGAAGTGCTCGCCGTACTCGTGCTCGTTCCACGTCACGGCCGGCGGGCCACTCTCCACATAGGACACTCGTACGCGGTAACGGCCGGGCGCGAGCTCCAGCACGCGCTCCTGACCCGGGTAGTCGGCCGGACCCGCGAGCGTCACCTTCCCGCCCGGCACGGCGAGGTCGGCCTCCACCACGTGTTCGGCCCCGGATGGCACCGGGGGCGAACCGGGGTGCACGGCGACCTCCACCTCGACCAGATCGGAGCGCGCGGTGGCGACCGCGAGCGACGACGGCTCCACCGCGATCCGGTGCGAGGTCACCGCCTCGTCGGACCACCCACCGTCGCCGGGGACCCAGGCGGTGTTGTCCCGCAACGAGAACTGACGCTGATCGGCATGGACCACGTGACGCACGAGACCCCACCGTAGACCCTGGACAGGGGGTCACCCGAAATGGTATCGACGCGCGGTTTAGCGTGGTGTCATGACCACTGCTCCCGTCGACGTCGACACCGCCCGTCGCGACTACGCGGCGCTCGTCGAGCGCGGCCTCTCCCTGGACATCACCCGCGGCAAGCCGTCCCCCCGGCAGCTCGACCTCTCCGCGGACCTGCTCACGCTGCCCAACGGCGAGTACAAGGCCGAAGACGGCACCGACACCCGCAACTACGGCGGCCTCAAGGGCCTGACCGAGCTGCGCCGGATCTTCGCCGGCGCGCTGCAGGTCCCCGTCGACCAGCTGCTCGCGGCCGGCAACTCGAGCCTCGAGCTCATGCACGACGCCGTGGTGCAGGCGCTGCTGAGCACCCTGCCGGGTGGCGAGCGCCGCTGGGCCGACGAGCCGCGCATCGCGATGCTGTGCCCGGTGCCGGGCTACGACCGTCACTTCGCGCTCGCCGAGCGCTTCGGCATCGAGCTGATCCAGGTCCCGATGACCGACGAGGGCCCGGACATGGACGTGGTCGAGCGTCTCGTGGCCGAGGACGCCGGCATCAAGGGCATCTGGTGCGTGCCCAAGTACTCGAACCCGACCGGCGTCACCTTCTCCGACGAGGTCGCCCGCCGCCTGGCCGCGATGCCCACTGCCGCGCCGGACTTCCGCATCTTCTGGGACAACGCCTACGCGGTGCACCACCTCACGGACACCGAGGCCGAGGTCGCCGACATCCTGGCGCTGTGCGCCGAGGCCGGCAACGGCGACCGCGCGTTCGTGTTCGGCTCCACCTCGAAGATCACGCTCGCCGGCGCCGGTGTCGGGTTCTTCGGCGCGTCGGCGGCCAACATCGCGTGGTGGTCGGGTGTGCTGGCCAAGCGCACGATCGGCCCGGACAAGGTCAACCAGCTGCGCCACGCGATGTTCCTGAAGGACGCCGACGGCGTGCGCGCCCACATGCGCAAGCACGCGGAGATCATCGCGCCGAAGTTCGCGGCCGTCGACCGCATCCTCACCGAGGAGCTGGGCGACTCGGGCCTGGCGACCTGGACCAAGCCGACCGGCGGGTACTTCGTCTCGCTGACCGTGCCCGAGGGCACCGCCAAGGAGATCGTGCGCCTGGCCAAGGAGGCCGGTGTCGCGCTGACCCCGGCCGGCGCCACGCACCCCTACGGCGACGACCCGAAGGACGCGACGATCCGGATCGCCCCGACCTTCCCGGTGCTCGAAGAGGTCGAGGAAGCGGTGCGCGCGCTCGTCGTCTGCCTGCGCCTCGCCGTCGCCCAGACCGCCTGAGCCACCCGAGTTCCCGCTTCCGTGTCACTGCCGCCCGGTACGGTCGGCGGTGGCACGGACTCGGGCACTGGGGGGATTTAGATGCGCGTTCTCATCGCCGGCGGTGGCGTCGCGGGCACGGTCACGGCGATGGCGCTGCAGCGCGCCGGCCACGAGCCCGTGGTCTTCGAGGCCTATCCCTCCGGAGGAGCCGACGCCGGCGCCTTTCTCACGGTGATGCACAACGGCATGGACGCGCTGAAGGCGATCGACGCCGCCGGCCCCGTCAACGACGCGTCGTTCGCCGCCCTCGGCGTCGAGCTGGTCGGGCCGGACGGCACGACGACGGGCACCCGCGAGTTCGACACCGGTGAGCTCGCGGGGCCGCGCACGCTCACCCGCGCCGCGTTCTACCGCGCGCTGCAGGAGGAAGCCGACCGCCGCGGGATCACCGTGGAGCACGGCCGCCGCCTCGTTTCGGCCGGACCAGTCTCCGCCGAAACCGCCGCCTCCGGCGTGGTCGCCACCTTCGCCGACGGGTCCACCGCGACCGGCGACGTGCTCGTGGGCGCCGACGGTGTGCGCTCCGAGGTCCGCACCCTGATCGACCCCGCCGCCGACCGCCCCCGCTTCACCGGCCTCACCGTGGTCTACGGCTACACCCGCGCCGAGGGCCTGCCCGCGGCGCCCGGCATCTACCGCATGATCCGCGGCAGCCGCGCCGCCTTCGGCTTCACCACCGCGCCCGACGGCGCCACCTTCTGGTTCGCCCGCATCCCCGACACCGAACGCCCGCGTGACGAGATCGCCGCCGTCACGCCGGCCGGCTGGCGCGAGTTCGCCCACGCGGCCTTCGACGGCGACCCGCTGCCGTGCGCCGACATCGTGGCCGCGACCGGCGACGAAGTCTTCGGCGGCCACTCCTACGACGTGCCCACCACCCGCGTCTGGTCCACCGAGGCGATGGTGCTCGTCGGCGACGCGGCCCACGCGGCTTCCCCGGCCGCCGGGCAGGGCGCGTCGATGGCGATCGAGGACAGCGTGGTGCTCGCGCTGTGCCTGCGTGACCTGCCGGACGCGCCGGCCGCGTTCGCCGCCTACGAGAAGCTGCGGCGCACCCGCGTCGAGAAACTCGTGGCGGCCAGCGCCGGTCAGGACGTCGGCGAGGAACGCGGCTGGCTGTACCACCACCACATCGACTGGAACTCGCGAATCACAGGCTGATTCGCGAGTGCGCGGCGCCACCGATGGCTACGATCCGGCGCATGACCCAACCCGCACCCCCCATGCAGTTCCCGATCATGCTGTCCACGATGAACGATCTGCCCGGTTACCGCGTGGTTCGCGTGTTCGGCGAGGTTTTCGGCCTCACCGTGCGCAGCCGCAACATGTTCTCCAACATCGGTGCCGGCTTCAAATCCATGGCGGGCGGTGAGCTCAAGGGCCTGTCGAAGCTGCTGTCCGACTCCCGCTACGAGGCGCTGGGCCGCCTTTCGCAGGAAGCCATGGCGCACGGGGCCAACGCCGTGCTCGCGCTGCGCTTCGACTGCAACGAGATCGCCCAGACGGCCAGCGAGATCGCCGCGTACGGCACCGCCGTGTACGTGGTCCCCGACGGCGCCCCGCAGCAGCCCGGCCAGCAGCAGGCCCAGCACGCTCCGCAGCAGCCGCAGGGCCAGCCCCAATACCAGCAGCAGCAACAGCAGGCCTTCCCCCAGAACTGACCCGAGCACCCCAATGTGGCGTTGGTTGCGTTCAACGCACCGAACGCCGCATTGGGTGCGTTGAGCGCACCGAACGCCGCATTGGGTGCGTTGAGCGCACCGAACGCCACATTGGGGCGGTGCGGTGGGGGAGGGGCTCAGCGCTGGTAGAGCGCCTCGATGTCGGACGCGTAGTTCTTGTTCACCACGTTGCGCTTGAGCTTCAGCGAGGGCGTGATCTCGCCGCTCGCCTCGGTGAAGTCCTTGGCCAGCACGGTGAACTTCTTGATCGCCTCGGCGTGGGAGACCTGCTTGTTGGCCTCGTCGACCGCCGTCTGGATCTCCTTGAGCAGGTCCGCGTCGGCCGCCAGGTCGGAGACGGTGGCCTGCGCGGGCTTGCCGTGCTGGGTCTTCCAGGACGGGAAGAACTCCTCGTCGATGGTGACCAGCGCGGCGATGAACGGGCGCTGGTCGCCGACCACCATGGCCTGGCTGATCAGCGGCGACGCCTTCATCGTGTCCTCGAGCCCCGACGGCGCGACGTTCTTGCCGCCGGCCGTCACGATGATCTCCTTCTTGCGGCCGGTGATCTTGAGGAAGCCCTCGTCGTCCAGCTCGCCCAGGTCGCCGGTGTGGAACCAGCCGTCGGTGAGGGATTCGGCGGTCGCGGCGGCGTTGTTGTAGTACGCGCCGAACACGACGCTGCCTTTGAGCAGGATCTCGCCGTCGTCGGCGATGCGCACCGAGGTGCCCGCCACGGGCTTGCCGACCGTGCCGACGCGGAACGCCGTCTTGGTGCTCACGGCTGCCGCGGCCGAGGTCTCGGTGAGGCCGTAGCCCTCGAACACCGGCACGCCGATGCCGCGGAAGAAATGCGCCAGCCGCTCGCCGAGCGGGGCGCCGCCCGAGACCGCCGCGACGCAGCGCCCGCCCAGCGCCGCGCGCAGCTTGCTGTAGACGAGCTTGTCGAACACCAGGTGCTTGGCCCGCAGGCCGAACGCGACGCTGCCCTTGTCCACGGCGTGGCTGTACTCGACCGCGGTGGCCTCGGCCGCGTCGAAGATCTTGCCCTTGCCGTCGCTGTGGGCCTTCTGCTTGGCCGAGTTGTAGACCTTCTCGAACACGCGCGGCACGGCGACCACGAACGTCGGCCGGAACGTGCCGAGGTCGGCGACGAGGTTCTTCACGTCCGACGTGTGGCCCAGCGTCACGCGTGCCGAGAGCGCGGTCACGGCGAGCGCGCGGGCCAGGATGTGGGCCAGCGGCAGGAAACACAGCAGCGAGTTTCCCTGCTCCATGAGCTCGGGGAACGCCTCGATGTCGGCGCGGATCTCGGCCAGGAGGTTCCGGTGCGTCAGCTCGACACCCTTCGGCCGGCCCGTCGTGCCCGAGGTGTAGACGATCGTGGCGAGTTCGGCGGCGCTGACCTCGCGGCGGCGCGCGTGCAGGTCCTCGTCGGTGACCTCGGCGCCCAGCGCGGTCAGCTCGTCGACCGCGGGGGAGGCGCCTTCGATCTGCCAGGTGTGCCGCAGGGCGGTGAGCCGGCCGCGGATCTCGTCGACGGCGCCGGCGTGGGTGTCGGTCTCCACGAGCACGGCCGTGGCGGCCGAGTCGGACAGGATCCAATACACCTGCTCGGGTGACGACGTCTCGTAGATCGGCACGGTGACGGCGCCCGCGGCCCAAATCGCGAAGTCGATCAGCGTCCACTCGTAGCGGGTCTTCGACATGATCGCGACGCGGTCGCCGTGGCCGATGCCGGCGGCGATCAGGCCCTTGGCGACGGCCGCGACCTGGTCGGCGAAGTCCTTGGCCGTCACGTCCAGCCAGGTGCCCTCGACCTGCCGGCGGAAGCTCACGACGTCGGAGAACCGCTCGGCGTTCGCCCAGACGACGTCGGCCAGGTTCTCGTCGTCGGTCACCGGCTTCCCGGCGGGGGCGCTGTATTCGCGCACGTGGACCTCCGTGTTCGACGCGTGCGGGGTTACCCGCCGGTCAACTTAGCTTGCCGTAGACCTTAAGACCACGCCGCGCCGACCCGCCGGACGAGGTCGTGACATTCTGCGCCTGTGAACCCCGGACCACCCGCTCTCGATCTCGTGGACGAGACCTTCATCGTGGTGCCGCCGAGCACGATCGCCGCCGCGTTCGCCGACCCGGCCGCCTGGCGGCGGTACTGGCCGGACCTGTCCCTTCAGGTGTACACCGACCGTGGCGACAAGGGTTTGCGCTGGACCGTGACGGGTGCGCTCGTCGGTACGATGGAGGTCTGGCTGGAACCCGTGCTCGACGGCACCGTGCTGCACTACTTCCTGCGCGCGACGCCCTCCGGCCCCGGTGGTGCGCCGCGGACCCTGGCTCCGCGTGAGCTGCGCCGGGAGTTCGACCGGCGGGCCCGCGCGGCGAAGCACCTCGCACTGGAGCTCAAGCACGTCCTCGAGGACGGGCGCGAGCCCGGGATCCCGCCACGGTCTGCAGACCTCGGGACCACTGACTAGGAGGGTCTTGTGCGGGTTCACGTCGTTTCGGACGTGCACGGCAACGCCGACGCGCTGAAGCGGGCGGGTGAGGGAGCCGACGCGCTGGTCGTGCTCGGCGACCTGCTGGACTTCGTCGACTACCGCGAGCACGACAAGGGCATCATGGGCGCCCTGTTCGGCGCGGAGAAGGTGGCGCAGTTCGCGCGCCTGCGCCGCGAGGGCAGCCGCGACGAGACGGTGGCCTATTCGCGCACGCTGTGGGCCACGCTCGACGACCCGGCCTCGGCCGTGGACGAAGCCGTGCGCGAGCAGTACGCCACGCTCTTCGCCTCGATGACCGCGCCGACCTACGCCACGCCCGGCAACGTCGACTCGCCCGCGCTGTGGCCGGAGTTCGTCGGCGACGGCGTGCAGGTGCTCGACGGCGAGGTCACCACGATCGGTGGCCTGCGCTTCGGGTTCGTCGGGGGAGCGGTGCTGCCCGAAGGCGTGGCGCCGCGGCCCCGCAAGGGCGCCGCCTGGCGGCCTTACTTGCGGGCCCGCGAGGAGTTCGACGAGGGCGTGGCCAAGCTCTCGGACGTCGACGTGCTGTGCACGCACATCCCGCCGGCCGTGGCCGAGCTGACCTACGACGTGGTCGCGCGGCGCGCCGAGCTGGGCTCGCGGGCGCTGCTGGAGCTCATCCACGAGCAGCGGCCGCGCTGGTCGGTGTTCGGCCACGTGCACCAGCCGCTGGCCTCGCGGCGGCGGCTCGGTCACACCGAGTGCCGTAACGTGGGTCACTTCAAGGAGACCGGGCAGCCCTACGTGCTGCGCTGGTGATGACGTAGTCCGGCTACGCTTCGTCCCATGGCCGAGCAGTCCACGCAGTCCATCGAGGTCGACGCCGAGCCCCAACGGGTGATGACGGTGATCGCCGACTTCCCCGCGTACCCGGAGTGGGCGAAGGCCGTCCAGGAGGTCGAGGTGCTGGGCACCGACGACGCCGGGCGGGCCAAGCAGGTGAAGCTGACCCTGGACGCCGGGCCGATCAAGGACGTCTACACGCTCGAGTACGACTGGGACGCGACCGGGCTCGGCGTGAGCTGGCACCTGGTCAAGGGCCAGATGCAGAAGGCGCAGAACGGCCGCTACGCGCTCGAAGCGCTGCGTGACGGGCGCACGAAGGTCACCTACACGCTCTCGGTGGAGCTGGCGCTGCCGATGATCGGCCTGCTGCGGCGCAAGGCCGAGAAGATGGTGATGGACACGGCGCTCAAGGAACTGAAGCGACGGGCCGAAGGCTAGGCGACATGCGGATCCTGCTGTTCACCGGCAAGGGGGGTGTCGGGAAGACCACGCTCGCCGCGGCCACCGCCACCGCGCTCGCCGGGCGCGGCAGGAAGACCCTCGTGGTCTCCACCGACCCGGCGCACTCGCTCGGCGACGCGTTCGGCGCGGCGCTGGGCGGCGAACCGTCCGAAGTGGACGTCCGCCGGGACGGCTCACCGGCGGGCCTGTGGGCCGCCCAGGTGGACTCCCGTGCGCTGGCCGACCGGACGTGGCACGAGCTGCGCGACCAGCTGCGCACGCTGCTCGCCGGCGCCGGGCTCGACACGCTCGACGCCGAGGAGCTGACCGTGCTCCCGGGCGTCGACGAGCTGCTCGCCCTCGGCGAGGTGCAGCGGCTGGGCGGGCAGGGGCCGTGGGACACGGTGGTGGTCGACTGTGGTCCGACCGCCGAGACGCTGCGCCTGCTGGCGTTGCCCGAGGCCGTCGCGGGCTACCTGAGCAAGGCCTACGGCCGGCGCGGCGCTGGTTCCGTGCGGCGCCTGGGCGCGCACCTCGACTCGCTGCGCGAGCTGCTCACCGACCCGTCCGTGACCACCGTGCGGCTGGTCCTCACGCCGGAGCGCGTGGTGGTCGCCGAGGCTCGCCGCACGCTCACGTCGCTGGCCCTGCGCGGCATCGCCGTCGACGGCCTGATCGCCAACTGCCTCATGCCCGCGCCCGGGTTCTGGCGCGGTTCGGCGGCCGGCTGGCTGCGCACGCGGCGCGCCCAGCAGGACGCCGTGCTGGCCGAGCTCGCGGCCGCCGGGTTCGGGCCGGCCGACCTGGCGCGCGTCGAGCACCGGGCGAGTGAACCGGTGGGCGCCGAGGCGCTCGCCGAGCTGGCCCGCGAGCTTTACGGCACGCGGGATCCCTTGTCCGGCACCGGAAAACCCGTGACGCCGCTGCTGCAGGTGACGCCGGACGCCGACGGCTTCCGGCTGCGGATCGCGATCCCGTTGCAGCGCGAGTCCGACGTGGACCTCGCCCGCGTCGACGACGACCTCGCGATCACCGTCGACGGCTTCCGCCGGCTGATCGCCCTGCCGGAGACACTGCGGCCGTGCCGGATCACCGGCGCCGAGTCCGACGGAGGTGGCCTGGTCATCAGCCTGGCCGGGAACCGGGGTCGCGAGTGAGTGAAGAGGACGAGCCCGGGTACGCCGCCGAAGGCCTGCGGCTGGCCGAGGAGATCCGCCTGCTCGTGGAGCTGGTGGTCGAGCGGGCCGCGCCGTGGCTGGACGGCTTGGTGACCGCCGGGCACGGCCGAGACGAGGTCCACGAGCCGTCCCGCGACTCCGAGCCGGGTGCGGCGGGGATTCCGGGGTGCGGCTGGTGCCCGTTGTGTGCGATCGTCGCCGTCGTGCGAGGTGAACGGCCGGAGTTCGCCGCCCGGCTGCTGGAGCAGGCGGCGCAGCTGGTGGCGTTGCTACGGGCGGTTCTGGCGGACCGCTGGGAGCCCGACGAGGGTGTGCACATGCCGGGCTTCCGGCCCTCGCACAGCCCTACACCCAGCCCCAGAGACGCCACCGTGCCCGCGGACGACCCGGGAGCCGCCGCCCGGGTGCAGCACATCGCCGTCCGCAAGCGGGAAGACTGGCGGCCGGAGCAGGAGAACTGAGTGCTGACGATAGGGGTGGACGTCGGCGGCACGAGTGTGCGCGCCGGTGTGGTGGACGAGCGGGGATCGCTCCTGGACACCGCACGCGTCGGGACACCGAGTGAGGAGAACGCCCTCGAGGACGCCATCGCCGGCGTCGTCGAGGACCTGCGCAACCGCCACGACGTCGCCGCCGTGGGCCTGGCCGTGGCCGGGTTCGTGGCGCGCGACCGCCGGTCGGTGATGTTCGCGCCGCACCTCGCGTGGCGCGACGCGCCGGTGGCCGACCGCATCGAGAAGCGCGTGGGCCTGCCGGTGACGCTGGAGCACGATGTGAACTCGGCCGTGGTCGGCGAGCACCGCTTCGGCGCGGCCCGCGGCGCGCAGGTGGCGGCGCTGGTCGCGCTCGGCACCGGCATCGGCGCCGGGCTGCTGCTCGACGGCGAGATCTACCGCGGTGCCTATGGCGTCGCCCCCGAACTGGGCCACCTCACCGTGGTGCCGGGCGGGCGCGCGTGCCCGTGCGGCAAGTACGGCTGCTGGGAGCGCTACTGCAGCGGCACGGCGCTGGCCGCCACCGCCGTCGAGCTGCTGGCTCGCTACCCCGGCCGCTCCACGGTCCTTTCGCGCGAGGTCGCGGGCGACCCGGGTTCGGTCACAGGCCGCCGCGTCGCCGGAGCCGCGCGCGACGGCGACCCGATCGCGCTGCGGGCGATGGCCGAGCTGGCCAAGTGGCTGGGCGAGGGCCTGGCGCTGGTCGCGGACGTGTTCGACCCCGAGATCATCGTGATCGGCGGCGGCGTGTCCGAGTCGGCGCCGCTGTTCCTCGACGAGGCGCGCGAGCACTACGCGGGCGCCATCACCGGCGCGCGCTACCGCCCGCTGGCCCGCATCCGCACCGCCCACCTCGGCGACGACACGGCCATCGTCGGCGCCGCGGCCCTGGCCCTCGACGCGGCCAAGGCCCCGGTCGCCGAGGTTGCCGGCTGACGCTGTCGCCGGCGGACGCTGTCGCCGACACTCCCCGGACGCGGAAGTGCCCCAGCACCGTCGGGATGCTGGGGCACTTCCACCGCAACGGTCAGAGGCGTTCCAGGAACGCCCGCCACGCCGCCCCGGCGATCAGCAGGGAGCCGCCATCGCGGTCCTTGGAGTCGCGCACACCGGCCTCTTCGGAAAGCGTGCGCACCTCGACGCACTGACCTTGCTGGCCGCTGTACGACGACGTCCGCCAGACAGTGCACACTTCGACACACTCGCCCTGTTGGCCGCTGTACGACGACGTCCGCCAGACACCTTCGTTCATCCCGTTCGCTCCAACTCATCCGCGATTTTCGCGATGGCGCGCACCGAAGCCACTGCGCCCATCGCGTCACGGCGGATTCGCTCCGCCGCTTCCACGTAGTCTTTCACGTCGCGGGTGTTGGTCAGGGTCGTCGACGAGCGGTACTGCTCGACGTGGACCACAGTCGTCGAATCCGAGCGGATGAGGTCGAAGCCGCCCTCCCGCGCCGGGTGATAGCCCAGCCGGAATGGCAGCAGCTGAATCGAGATGTGGGAAAGCTCGGCTATCTCGCAGAGATCGCGCAGCTGCCTCACTGCTATATCGGGCGGGCATGCCGGGTACCGGATCGCCTGCTCGCCGATGACTGATTCGTACCGTGCGGTGCCGTCGAGATGTCTCCGCCGTCGCGCTGCTCGCAGTTCGAGCTTGCTGTCGATCTCGGCTTCCGGCATGTCACCGTCGACCATCATCACGCGGGTGTATTCCGGGATCTGCAACGGTCCGGGGATCAATGACGGCTGATACGCGAAGATGTCATTCGCGACCGATTCGTACTCAGTGACCACGGCGAGGTCCCGGGCGATGCCGGGGATCAGCCAGTTCGGGTCGGTTCCGTCGCGGCAGAGCCGAAGCGCCTGGCTGGTCTCCTCGCTCGTGGCGCCGGAGACCGTCAGGGTTCGCTCCAGCTCGGCCTGTTCTTCGAAGCCGAGTTCTCCGCGCTCACGGCGCGAGATGTGTGAGTGCGATCGGCTCACCAATTCCGCCACTTGCGGCTGAGTGAGACCGGCGCGTTTGCGAATCCTGCGCAAGAGCACGCCGAGTTCGACCTGCCGGGGTGTCGCACGTGTGCTGGGCATGCACAAACCCTATCAGTAAGTGTGCACACCGATTGGGTGTATCTAGTCGTTGGAACTTGCAACCTGTGCATGCACAGAAGAAACTCATCACGAGCAAAGAAATGGTGGTCGATCACCCGGGGAGGGCTCCATGTACGTGTGGCAGCAAGCGGAAGGACAGCGTCACGCGAGAGCGGCCGTGCACTTCGGTTCGCTCGATGCCGGGGCAACGTTCGCCGCCTTGTGCGGTTCGGAGCCGACCGTCGGGGAGAACGACATTCACAGCCCCGGCAAACCGTGGCTCGACCCGACCTGCCCTAGCTGCGACACGGCGTTCCGCCGCGCGCTGGGCATTCCGGAGCCTCGGCCGGACACCGGTCCGTCGCGCAAAGCCTTGTCGAAAGCGGCGTTCTCGAAGGTGCAGGGCTGACCCATGACCGCACGACTCCGCGTTGCCGGCGAAGACCCGCAGGACGACCCCGGTGCCGCTGCACCCGCATCACCTGCCGGGGACACCTCGACCCCTGTCGCCACGTCGGGTGGCGGCAGGGCCACCGCGTCCCGGGGCACTCGTGAACCCCGGCCGAGTGCCCCGGGACTCACCACCGGCGAGCGGCGTTTGCTCGAAGAGCTCCTGGACTCGGCCGACTCCGTGACCTACGGCCTGTCGATCCGCCTGGCGGGGGTGGTCTTCCGGATCCGGGAGAACCAGCCACCGAGCCGGCTCGAACTGGAGCTGCTCCGCAAGCGCGCGAACCGGCTGAAAGACAACCTCGACGCCTGCACGGCGTTCGTCGCCGAACGGCTCGGCGAACGCGGCTGACGATCACAGTTGTCCACACGGAGGCTGCGTCCGGCGGTCTTCCGGTGGAAGGCTGGCCGGGTGACGCCGATGACCGCCAACCGCTTCGTGCGGTGTTCGTGCGGTCGGCTGCACTGGGGTGCGCACGGCGCGGCCGGGCTGCTCCTGTCCGATCCCGCGCGTGGGGTCCTCCTACAGCGGCGCGCCTGGTGGGTGCACAACGGCGGCACCTGGGCTCTGCCCGGCGGCGCGCTGGAGACGGGCGAGACCGTACGCGAGGCCGCGGCCCGCGAAGCGTGGGAAGAGGCCGACGTGCCGAAGGCCGCGTTCCGGGCGCTGTCGTCGTCGGTGCTCGACCACGGGACCTGGCGCTACACCACCGTGCTCGGCGTCGCCGACAGCTCGCTCGACGCGCGCGTGGCCAACCAGGAGAGCTCCGAGCTGCGCTGGGTCGCGCCCGAAGACGTGGCCGAGCTGTCGTTGCACCGCGATTTCGCCGAGTCGTGGCCGGGGCTGCGGGAACAGCTCGGCCGCGAGCTCGTGCTGATCGTCGACGGTGCCAATGTGGTGGGCTCCCGGCCCGACGGCTGGTGGCGCGACCGCCGCGGCGCGGCCGAACGCTTGCGTGACCGGCTGGCGAAGCTGGCCGAGTGGGGGATCGCCGACTCCGTCGCGGGGATCGGCGCCGGGCCGACGTGGGAGTGGTGGCCGCGAGTGGTCCTCGTCGTCGAAGGCCAGGCGCGCGGGGTCGAGCCGGTGACCGGCGTCGAGATCGCGACGGCACCGGCCGACGGTGATTCCCACATCGTCGAGGTCGCCGCGCAAGCCCGTCCGGGCGACCACGTCGTGGTGGTCACGGCCGACCGCGAGCTGCGGTCCCGGGTCACCGCGCTGGGCGCGTCGATCATGGGCCCGGGCACCCTGCTGCGCGAGCTGGACGCCGGTTAACGCACGATCCCGTCGCGCATCTCCGCGACCAGCGAGGCGACCACGGCCTTCAGGGAACCGTTGTGCTGCTTGGCCACCGCGCGCTGACGCCGGTAGCTCGGCCCGTACTTGAGGATCGTCTCGACGTCGCGCAGCTCGGCCACGCAGCCGAGCCGCCGCGCGACGGGTTCGAGCTTCTCGAGCAGGTCGGCGAGGTCGTCGGTGACGAGCCGCTCGCGGCCGGCGGCGTCGAGGATGATGATCGCGTCCGTGCCGTAGCGGGCGGCGCGCCACTTGTTCTCCTGCACGTGCCACGGCGGCAACGTCGGGAGCCGCTCGCCGTGGTCGAGGCGCGTGCTGAAGTCCTCGACGAGGCACTGCGTCAGCGCGGCGACCGCGCCGACCTCCTCCAGCGTCGGCAGGCCGTCGCACACGCGCATCTCGATCGTGCCGAAGTGCGGCGCGGGGCGGATGTCCCAGCGGATCTCGGAGAAGTGGTCGATCACGCCGGTGGTGAACATGTCGTCGACGTAGTGCTCCAGCTCGGCCCACTCGCGGAACTGGAACGGCAGCCCGGCCGTGGGCAGCTGCTGGAACATCAGCGCGCGGTTCGACGCGTAGCCGGTGTCCTCGGCGCCCCAGTACGGCGAGGACGCGGAAAGCGCCTGCAGGTGCGGCGCGTAGTTGAGCAGCGCGTCGAGCACCGGCAGCACCTTGTCGCGGTGGTCGAGGCCGACGTGCACGTGGACGCCGTAGATCAGCATCTGCCGGCCCCACCACTGGGTGCGGTCGATGAGCTTGGCGTAGCGCGCCTTGTCGGTCACTTTCTGGCGGTACCAGTTGGAGAACGGGTGCGTGCCCGCCGAGAACAGCTCCACGCCCAGCGGGTCGGTGACCTTGTGCACGACGTCGAGCGACTCGGCCAGGTCGGCCTTCACCTCGGCGACAGTGGAGCAGACGCCGCTGATCACCTCGATGGTGTTGAGCAGCAGTTCCTGTTTGATCTTGGGGTGCTCGTCGGCGCCGTCGGGGCGCACCGCGTCGAGGATCCGTTCCGCGACCGAGGCCAGCTCGCCGCTGCGCCGGTCCACCAGGGCCAGCTCCCACTCCGCGCCGATCGTCGAACGCCGCGAAGGACTGAAGTCGATCCGCATACCCGCCCGGTCAGACCTGGGCGCCGTTGGTCGGGTCGGCGCCCGGCGGCGGGCCCTGGCGCACCCGCAGCAGCAGGAGCGCGATGGCGGTGGCGAGCGCGAGGATGCCCAGCGGCGTCGCCAGCGCGGGCCCGACGCCGATCAGGTTCGGCACGATCAGCAGCAGCAGCCCCACCACGAAGAACAGCAGCACCACGAACGCGCCCTTGCGCGGACGCGGCAGCGGCGGCGGCTCGGGCGGCACGAAGTGCTCGTCGTCCTCGGCCGGGTCGTCGCTGAACATCGTGGCGTCCCACGTGGTGCCGCCGGTGCGCCAGTTGTCGGCCTCGGGTGCCTTCTCGGGCTTGTCGGGCTTCGGGTCGGTCTTGGCGACCGGCGGCGGGGCCGGTTCGCCGCCCTGCTCGCCCGCCGCGTCGTCGGCGAGCTCCAGCGCGTCCTCTTCGAGGAACAAACCCACACCCTCGGCACGCAGGTCGGCCACGATCTCGGCGAACGTGGCGTCGACGTCCTCGGGTCCGTCCGTGCCTTTCCCCCGGGTCATCAGGCACCCACCTGTCCCGCCCGCAGCGCCCGGGCGAAGTCGACACTGCGGCTGAAGATCAGTTCCGCGTCGTTGTCCTGCGTCGCGACGTGGAAGCTGTTCTCGAGCACCACCTCGGTCACGTCCGTGCTGGCGACGCCGGCGAGCACGATCCGCGAGTTCTCGGGCTCCACCACGTGGTCGACGCGGGAGCGCAGCAGCAGCACCGGCTGCGTGACCTTGCCCAGGTCGGCGCGCACGAGCTTCCACAGGCGCGCCAGGCTCGCGGCGGCGCGCACCGGCGTACGCGGGTAGGCCAGCTCCGTGACGCCGGGTTTGGCGATGTCGTTGGCGATCGCGGGGATCGACGGGATTACGCGCGCGAGCAGCGGCAGCAGCTTCGCGTCGGCGCTCAGTCGTGTGACCGACGGGTTGACCAGCACGATCCCGGCGATCCGGTCGCCGAACTCCTCGGCGAGGCGCAGCGTGAGGGTGCCGCCCATCGACAACCCGCCGACGAACACGGTGTCGTTCCCGGCCAGCAGGGCGAGCAGCTCTTCGCGGACGGCGCCGTACCAGTCTTCCCACGTGGTCCGGTTCAGGTCCTGCCAGCGCGTGCCGTGGCCCGGCAGCAGCGGGCAGCGCACGCTGAACCCGGCCGCGGCGAGATGGTCGCCCCAGGCCCGCAGCCCGGCCGGCGTCCCGGTGAAGCCGTGGCACAGCAGGAACCCGGCCCCGGAGGAACCGGTGTGGGCGAACGGTTCCGCGCCGGCGAGCACGCCCATGACGAACGCCCTTCCGATCGAAGCGGTGTAGGTCTTCCATGCTCTCACGGTCGAGTGGTCTTGTGGGGCCCCGGCCGGTGCCCGGAACTGGCAGGTACCGCTGTGAGATCGATCGCTGCCACCCAGTAGCGGCTCGTCCCGCATTGTGCGCACACCGCCGCGTTTCGTAGGCTTGACCACTGGGAACTCTGGTTGAGCCTCGGGAAGGACTGGCGCGCGGTGCTGTACTGGCTCATGAAGTTCGTCTTCATCGGACCACTGCTCAGGTTGCTGTGGCCGACGAAGGTCGTCGGCGCCGAGAACATCCCCGAGAACGGCGGCGCGATCCTCGCCGGCAACCACCTGGCGGTCGCCGACTCGTTTTTCATGCCGATCCGCGTGAAGCGCAAGGTCACGTTCCCGGCGAAGTCGGAGTACTTCACCGAGCCGGGTCTGAAGGGCCTGCTCAAGAAGTGCTTCTTCACCGGCGTCGGCCAGTTCCCCATCGACCGCTCCAGCGGCAACGCGGCGCAGGCCGCCCTCGACACCGCCATTCGGCTCGTGAAGCAGGGCCACCTGCTCGGCATCTACCCCGAGGGCACGCGCTCGCCCGACGGCCGCCTGTACAAGGGCAAGACCGGCGTCGCCCGCATCGCGCTGGAGTCGAAGGGCGTGGTCGTGCCCGTCGCCATGGTCGGCACGGACAAGGTCAACCCGATCGGCTCCAAGATGTGGTGGCCGCGCCGCCTCGAGATCCGCTTCGGCGCCCCGCTCGACTTCTCCCGCTACGACGGCCTGGCCGGCGACCGCTTCATCGAGCGCTCGATCACCGACGAGATCATGTACGCCCTGATGGAGCTCTCGGGCCAGGAGTACGTGGACATCTACGCGGCGAAGGCCAAGGAACTGCTCGCCGCCGAGGCCTCCGGCGCCAAGCCGAAGGTGCCTGCACAGCCGTCGGGCCGCGACGCCGACCGGGTGCCGGACAGCAAGGTCGGCTAGGCCCACTAGAGTTCACCGGTGCGTTTTTTCTACGACACCGAGTTCATCGAGGACGGCGTGACGATCGACCTGGTTTCGATCGGTGTCGTTGACGAGCGCGGCCGCGAGTTCTACGCCGTGTCGACCGACTTCGACCCAGCCAAGGCGGGCCCGTGGGTGCGCGACAACGTGCTGCCCAAGCTGCCCTCGCCGGCGGACCGCTCGTGGCGCAGCCGCGAGAAGATCCGGGAGGACCTGCTGGAGTTCTTCGGCAAGCCCCCGGGCGGCATCGAGCTGTGGGCCTGGTTCGCCGCCTACGACCACGTCGCGCTCGCCCAGCTGTGGGGCCCCATGCCCGCGCTGCCGCGCCAGCTACCCCGCTTCACGCGCGACCTGCGCCAACGCTGGGAAGACGCGGGGAAGCCGAAGCTCCCGTTGGCCCCCACCGACCAGCACGACGCGCTTGCGGACGCGAAGCACAACCTGCAACGGTGGGAAGTGATCGAGCCGGCGTTCCGGCGCCGTTGAGCTTTTCCTGGGGGCTCGTCAATGCGTCGGGTACTTGCTGGCTTCGTCGTGCGCCGTGTGCTGTCGTGGTTCGCGGCGGTAGCTCTGGTGCCCGGCCTGGTCACGGCCGCGGCGGCCCCTCGGCCGGAGTCGCCATGAACTACCTGATCAACCCCCTCGGCCTGCTTCCGTAAGTCGGCCGCCCGTCCGGCACCGCCGATCGGTGCTCGCGCGGACCTCACGGCTTTGTGGTTGTGCGCCCTGGCGGCCATCCCCACTCGATCGGGCTGTGGACAACTACCCGCCATGGCAGGCTGTTGTCCGGTTTTGTCGGTGGTGGCCGATAGAATGGGCTTGGGGACGCCCCCCTCGGGAGGGCGGGGGCATGTTGTCCCGCCGGGCGAGGTGGCAAAGCTGCACCGGCGAACTGCGAATGGCGAAGGCCCCGCGGGCTCGACCGGGCATCCCGGGCCTTCAGCAGACAGGATGGGAACCGCGGCTCGTCCTCGAACTTGCCTTCCTCCGGGGCGCGGCTTGATCTTCGTGAGGAATCGGCCGGCGTCGGCGGTGACCTGGTTCCCCTGCTCACTGTCGCCGCGCCGCTGCTGGGCGAGGGCGCGCGGGATCGTTCGAGGGGCCGGACGGTTCGACCACCTGGACCCTGCACGCCGGTCGCATCACGATCGGCACGGCGCCGGTAGCCGAATCCAACCCGCTGCGCCTGGCCAACCCCCGGCCCCCGGTCGCCGTGCTCACCTCGGCCCGCACCGGAAGCTCGGGCGAGGCGACACTCATCGCGTTCCGTGGTCTCGCCCGCGCGCGAACCTTCGGCCAGGCGACTGCCGGTTTGGCCACCGGCAACGAGGTCTACCACCTCAGCGACGGCGCCGAACTGCTGATCACGACCGTGCGCGAAGTCGACCGCACCGGCCGCGTCTACGGCAACACCCCGATCGAACCCGACCACCCACTGCCCGCGACCGCGACCACCGACGAGGTGATCGCGGCCGCATCAGCGTGGCTGCACACCCAGTCCGGCTGTACCCGCTGAGCTCAGGTCTCGATCACCCGCACTCCGGTGAGCTTGCGGAGCACCTCGGCGATGTCGGCGGGCGAAACGTCGATGCTGTGGGTGAAGACGAGCAGCGGGCTGCCGTAGCGCTTCCGCGCCAGGTGGGCGTTGCGCGCCGAGAGTTGCCGGCCCGGCCGGGCGTAAGGGTCGTACACGGAAACGGCGGGCACGCCACCCTCCTCCCCGGGAACGAAGGCGATTACGCGTGCGAGCCCGCGCGGGGAGGGGAAGGCGGAGAGGAATCCCACCCAGCGCGGTCGGTACGGGCCGATCCGGATCTCTGCCAGTGCGGACCAGGCGACCGGCTCGAAGCCCCGCACTTCGACCCCGGCCGCGCTGCAGCGCACTTGCCAGGGCGCCCGGGCTGCTCGCCAGGCCGCGGTCGCGGTCAGCGCCAACGCCACGAGGAACACGGCCGGGGCGGAAACCCGCCACCAGCCGTCAAGAACCCCGGTCAGCGCCAACGCCAGCTCGAACCCGAAGAACACCGCGAAGAACGCGGTGCCGAACATCAGCCTCTTGGCCGTCGGCACGAGCAGCAGTTCCTCGTCCCCCATGCGGAGTTCATACCCCGAAATACGCGCGATTCATATGGCCGGGCGCCCTGGAAGTGGACGCCCGGCCCCCGAACGACTCAGCGCCGCGTCCGCACCGCGCCAGCCAGCGTGTCCAGCAGATCCGCCGTCGTGTCCCAGTCCAGGCACGCGTCGGTGATCGACTGGCCGTAGGTGAGCTCGGAGGCGTGGCCCAGCACCAGTTTCTGGGTGCCCGCAACCAGGTTGCTCTCCATCATCAGCCCGACGATCCCGCGCTCACCCGCGGCGATCCGCGAGGCCAGCTCCAGCACCACCTCACGCGAACGGACGTGGTCCTTGTTGCTGTTGCCATGGCTCGCGTCGATGATCACGCGTTCCGACAGGCCCGCCTTGGCGAGGCGGCCGAGGGTCTCGGTGACCGAAGCGGCGTCGTAGTTGGGGCCCTGCGAGCTGCCGCGCAGGATCACGTGGCAGTCGGGGTTGCCGGAGGTGGTCAGGAGGGCCGCGAGGCCGTCGACGTTGATGCCCGGGAACACGTGCGACGCGGCGGCCGCGCGCGTGGCGTCGACCGCCACCTGGATGTCGCCCTCCACCGAGTTCTTGATGCCCACCGGCATCGACAGCGCGCTGCACATCTGGCGGTGCACCTGGCTCGCGGCCGTGCGCGCGCCGATGGAGCCCCACGTGACGATGTCGGCGATGAACTGCGGCGTGATCGGGTCCAGGAACTCACAACCCACCGGAAGGCCGAGCGCCGACACGTCGAGCAGCAGCTTGCGGGCCAGGCGCAGACCCTTGTTCACAGCGAAGGTGCCGTCGAGGTCGGGGTCGTTGATCAGGCCCTTCCAGCCCAGCGTGGTGCGCGGCTTCTCGAAGTACACGCGCATCACGATGTGCAGGTCGCCGCGCAGTTCTTCGGCCTTGGCGGCCAGCTTGTGGGCGTACTCGATCGCGGCTTCGGGGTCGTGGACCGAGCACGGGCCCACGACCACGGCGAGGCGGTCGTCGCGGCCGTCGAGGATGTCGACGGTCTCGGTGCGGCCGGCGTGCACGATCTTCGCCACGGCAGCGTCCACGGGATGGTCTTCGCGCAGTAAGGCGGGCGAGATCAGCGGGCTGATCGACGTGGTGCGCTGGTTGTCGAGGGTGCTCGCGTCGGCGGGCCCGGCGGTCAGCTGCGGGGTGGTCACGGCGGGTGGTTCCTTCCTGGTGGACACCGACCCGCGGGAACTCGCCGAGCCGGTTTTCGAATCCGGCTCGGGGTGGGGGCTCAGCGCAGGTTCACGCCGCCGCGCCCACCCGGGGCCGGCTTCGTAAACCAGAAATAGCGCTGCACGCCGATGAAGTTAGCACACGCGGCCGCCGCCGGGGCGCGAGGACCGATTCGCCAGGTGGTACGCCCTGCACCGATCCAGACGATTGCCGCTACTCTGGCGGCGAAATGTGACTGCGATCTCCACATGAGAACAGACGGAGGCAAGAGATGCGTGTCGGTGTGCTGACGGGTGGCGGTGACTGCCCGGGCCTGAACGCGGTGATCCGCGCGGTGGTCCGCAAGGGCATCGAGGTGCACGGCTGGGAGTTCACCGGCTTCCGCAACGGGTGGCAGGGACCGCTCACGGGCGAGAGCAAGCCGCTCGGCCTGCGCGACGTCGAGGACATCCTCACGCGCGGCGGCACGATCCTGCGCTCGTCGCGGACCAACCCGTACATGGTCGAGGGCGGCGTCGAGAAGATCAAGGCCGTGCTCGCCGAGCAGGAGATCGACGCGCTGATCGCGATCGGCGGCGAGGACACCCTCGGTGTCGCGAAGCGCCTCACCGACGACGGCGTCGGCGTCGTCGGCGTGCCCAAGACGATCGACAACGACCTGAGCGCCACCGACTACACGTTCGGCTTCGACACCGCCGTCTCCATCGCAACCGAGGCGATCGACCGGCTGCACACCACGGCCGAGTCGCACCACCGCGCGCTGGTCGTGGAGGTCATGGGCCGCCACGCCGGCTGGATCGCCCTGCACTCCGGCCTGGCCGGCGGCGCGAGCGTGATCCTGGTGCCGGAGCGCCACTTCTCCGTGGACCAGGTCGTGGAGTGGGTCGAGCGCCGCTTCGAGAACGAGTACGCGCCGATCATCGTCGTCGCCGAAGGCGCGCTGCCCGAAGGCGGCGAGGAGAAGCTGGTGGCCGGGGACAAGGACGCCTTCGGGCACGTCCGCCTCGGCGGCATCGGCACCTGGCTGGCCGACGAGATCGCGCACCGAACCGGCAAGGAGTCGCGCGCGGTCGTCCTCGGCCACGTGCAGCGCGGCGGCACCCCGACCGCCTACGACCGCGTGCTCGCCACCCGCTTCGGCCTGCACGCCGTGGACGCGGTGGCCGACGGCGACTTCGGCGTGATGGTGGCGCTCAAGGGCACCGACATCGTGCGCGTGAAGCTGTCGGAGGCGACGGCCGAACTGAAGACGGTGCCGCTGGAGCGTTACGAAGAGGCCGAAGTCTTCTTCGGCTGAGTCTCTTCCGCCGCGGTCTTTCCCGGGCCGGGTGTGGGCCTGTCCCACCCGGCGTCCGGGCGCGCGGATTCCCGGCGTCGCGTACCAAACACGGCGGTCCTTTGTGGACCAATCACGCCACTGCCGGACGTGACACGGTGTCTAAGACCCCTGCCACGGTGGCATCGTCCAGTCCCAGTGCGGCACCGGCTCGTCCGTGGCCGGTTCGGCACCGGGCGCGGAGAACAGCACGGCCAGCCGGCTGCCCCACTCCAGGTACCCGGCGAACGCGGCGCGGAACTCCGGGTCGGCGGGCAGGCCGGTCTCGTCGGCGGCGTCGAGCAGCAGCGACACCCAGCGGCGACGCTGCTCCTCGGTGATCCCGCGGCCGAGGTGCCGGCCGATCATGTGCGGGTGCCCGCCGTGGTGGACGGTGTAGTCCGCCGGGCCGCCGAGGACCTCGCCGAGCCAGACCGCGACGTGCTCGGCGTGGCGGGCGTCCATGCCGCGGAACACGGGTTCCAGCAGCGGGTCTTCGGGCACGTGGCGGTAGAAGACCTCGGTCAGGCGCCGGAGCGCGGGGCGCCGCCGGCCCATTCGTACAGCGTGGGCGGCCGGGGGCCGGTGACGGCGGTCGGCTCGTAGTGGCGCATTTCGTCGAGGTCGCCGACGTAGTCGCGGATCGCCGCGAAGAACGGCGGGAAGTGCGGGCCGCGGCGGAAGCCTTCGAGATGCGCCTCGGCCGAGGTCCAGCGGATCGCGAGCACGTAACGCGTGGGGTCTTCGACGCAGCGGCTCAGGTCGTAGCCGACGCACTCGGGCGCCTTCGCGAGCGAGAGGGCAGCCTCGGCGTAGGCGGTTTCGAACGCCGCCGCGCGCTCGGGTGGGATGGTGTAGCGCAGGTATTCCACAATCATGGGGTCAGCAGAGCGCACCCGGCGCCGGCGGGCAACCACGTACTTTCCGGTGCGTAGCGAGGAGGCCGTGATGGCGGGCAGGCAGTACTGGTGCCCGGTGGAGCTCACCGTCGACGTCGTCGGCGGCCGGTGGAAGCCGGTGATCCTCGCGCACCTCAAGGAGGGCGTGCACCGCTACGGCGAGCTGCGCCGCCGCATGCCGGCCATCAGCGAGAAGATGCTCACCCAGCAGCTCCGCGAGCTGACCACCGACGGCCTCGTCCACCGCCAAGCCCTCGACGGCCGCGTTCCCCACGTCGAATACCGCCTCACCCCGGACGGTGAAGCCCTCGGCCCGGCGCTCACCGCCCTCACACCTGGGGCGAACGCCGAGCGGCGGCAGCGGGGATCACGTTCGAGACGCCGGCCTGACGCTTCCGGTGTGCCGCGCCGCGAGTGCCGCGGGGCGTACGCGGGCCCCGCAGCCGTGTCGTGACCAGGCCGTCTTCGCTCCGCGCGTGATCGACATCGAGCAACGAATTGTCCGGTTGATTCCATGGACTAGACCATTGACCTAATGGTCTAGTCCACTTACGGTGTGAGAGTCCCACTGTCCCCGTTCGGTCACCTGTGCGGCCGGCGGCGCAGGGGCGCGCCGGCCGCACCGGGTCCCCGGGCGAACCGACCCCGCCGGAGCTGCTCCGGCGGGGTCTCCCGCGTCCGGCGGAGAAACTGTCGGTGGCGCGGATTATCGTGCTCGGCGTGAAGTTCACTGGATTCGGTGAGTACGCCGTCGATTTCTACGACGGGCTCGAGGCCGACAACTCCAAGTCCTACTG
Source organism: Amycolatopsis sp. 2-15 (assembly GCF_030285625.1). NCBI lineage: Bacteria > Bacillati > Actinomycetota > Actinomycetes > Pseudonocardiales > Pseudonocardiaceae > Amycolatopsis > Amycolatopsis carbonis. Next base: position 9,072,321 of record NZ_CP127294.1, on the reverse strand, counting down.
GGACGAACACGTCGCGACCTACAAGTCCGACGTGCGCGAGCCGATGGAGGCCCTGCTCAAGGAGCTGGAGCCGGAGTTCGGCGAGGGTTTCGGCGAGGGCAAGGTGTTCCGGCCCTACCGCGACGTGCGCTTCGCGAAGGACAAGACCCCGTACAAGACGCACTGCGGCGGCGTCATCGAGTCGGGCCGCGGCGGCGGCGCCTACTACGTCGAGCTGAGCCCCGCGGGCCTGCGCGTGGGCGGCGGCTGCTTCCACCTCGCGTCCGACCAGATCGCGCGGTTCCGCACGGCCGTCGACACCGAGCTCCACGGCCCCGTGCTGGAACAGATCCTGGCCAAGCTCAAGCGCGCCGGGTTCGACATCCACGGCGACCGCCTCAAATCCCGTCCCCGCGGCTTCGCCGAGGACCACCCGCGCCTCGACCTGCTGCGCTACCGCTCCGTGTACGCCGCCCGCTCCTGGGAACCCGCCGACTTCCTCCACGAACGCGAGGCCTTCGACCGCGTCCGCAAGTCCTGGCGCCAGCTGCGCGCCTTCAACGAATGGGCGCGCGACCACGTCGGGCCGAGTGAACAGCCGCGCCGTTAGAGCCGGTCAGCGGGGGAGCGGGTACCGCCAGACCCGGCTCGCCGAACCTGTTGTCGTGGCGAGCAGCAGGTCCGGGCCGTCCGCGAGCAACGCCAGCGACGCGGCCGGCTCGGGCAGCGGCAGTTCCGCGAAGTCCTCGCAGTGCCGGCCGACGCGCCACAAGCGGGGCCGCCCGGCGACCTTCACCGCGACGTCGAGGTGGCCGGACTCGTCCAGGGTCAGCCCGGTCACCTCCAGCAGCTGCGCCGCGGGGATCACCGGCCCGCCCGCGGCCGTCGTCCACGAAGGACCCGAGTGCCAGCACGCGAGCCGCTGTTCGGTGGTCACCCCGACGGCGTCGCAGGCCGAGCCGGAGCACGTCACGCGCCACGCCGAGGCCGAGTCGGCGGGGGACGGCAGGGAAACCCGCGTCCACGCCGAACCGTCCGCCGACGTCCACGCCATCGGCCGCACCGAAAGGCCCGACCGGGCGTCGCCGACGGCCACGTAGTCCTGCCCGTCAAAAGCCGCAGCCAAGACGCGAGTCTGCTCGCTTGCGGTGCTGAGCAGCGCCGGATCCTCCCGCAAAGCCCACGAAGCGCCGTCCGCCGAGGTCCAGACCGCCGCGCCGACGCCGCCGGACCGGTGGTCCCACTGGCCCGTCAGCACGAACTCCGCCGGCCCGGCCGCGGACCCGGACGTGGTCACCGCCCGCTCTCCGCCGAGCAGCTCCACCGGCTGTGCGTGCTCGGTCAGCCCGTCCGTCACCGACCCCGTCCAGATCGTCGGGCGCGGATTGGCGTGCGCGCCGCCGTATGCGGAGCCCAGTGCGAGCAGCCGGGCACCCGAAGCGGCGGGCAGTGTCAGCTCCGCCTGTCGGCCGTAACCCGTCGCCGGGAAAAGCGGCACCGCGGTGCCGTTCAACCACGCCGCCGGAGCCCGTCCGGAGGGCCCCGGCACCGAGCCGGTCATGACGATTCCCGATGAAGTTCGGACGAATCCCAGTACGCGCGTACCGGAAACCGGCAGGTCAACGGGCCGCCACGGGGGCTTCACCGGCGCGGAACACGCCCCGACCAGGGCGAACGCCGCGATCACGAACGCGAGCCGCCGAACCGCCATCATGCTTACGGAGGTTAGTCATCTGAATGGTTTCTGAACACTTCCTCCGAACTTTCGGTATCGGTACAGACGTGCGGGGGATGAGCGACTACTCTCATCGAACGTGAGCCGACGCGCGAAGATCGTTTGTACGCTGGGTCCCGCCACCTCCACTCCGGAGAAGATGCGGGCACTCGTCGACGCCGGAATGGACGTCGCGAGGATGAACTTCAGCCACGGAAGCCACAGCGACCACAAGCAGGTCTACGACCTGGTCCGGGCTGCTGCGGCCGAGAGTGGCCGGGCGGTGGGCATCCTCGCCGACCTGCAGGGCCCGAAGATCCGCCTGGGCACCTTCGCCAGCGGCTCGGCCGAGTGGCACACGGGCGACGTGGTCCGGATCACCGTCGAGGACGTGGTGGGCACGCACGACCGCGTCTCGACCACCTACAAGGGCCTCGCGAGGGACGCCAAGCCGGGCGACCGCCTCCTGGTGGACGACGGCAAGGTCGGCCTCGTGGTCAAGAGCGTCGAGGGCCAGGACGTGGTCTGCGAGGTCACCGAAGGCGGCCCCGTCAGCAACAACAAGGGCGTCTCGCTCCCGGGCATGGACGTCTCCGTGCCGGCGCTGAGCGAGAAGGACATCGAGGACCTCGAGTTCGCGCTGCACCTGGGCGTCGACTTCATCGCACTGTCGTTCGTGCGCTCGCCGGCCGACATCGACCTGGTGCACCAGGTCATGGACCGCGTCGGCAAGGGCCGGTTGCCGGTCGTCGCGAAGATCGAGAAGCCCGAGGCCGTTTACAACCTCGAAGCCATCGTGCTGGCCTTCGACGCGGTGATGGTCGCCCGCGGCGACCTCGGCGTCGAGCTGCCGCTGGAGCAGGTGCCGCTGGTCCAGAAGCGCGCCATCCAGATCTGCCGCGAGAACGCGAAGCCGGTCATCGTCGCGACGCAGATGCTCGAGTCGATGATCAACAACTCCCGCCCGACGCGCGCCGAGGCCTCCGACGTCGCCAACGCGGTGCTCGACGGCACCGACGCCGTGATGCTCTCGGGCGAGACCAGCGTCGGGCGCTACCCGATCGAGACGGTTCAGACGATGGGCCGCATCGTCGAGGCGGTCGAGACCGACTCGCCGGTCGTCCCGCCGCTCACGCACGTCCCGCGCACCAAGCGCGGCGTGATCTCTTACGCCGCCCGCGACATCGGCGAGCGGCTCAACGCCAAGGCGCTGGTCGCGTTCACCCAGTCCGGTGACACCGTGCGCCGCCTGGCCCGCCTGCACACGCGCCTGCCGCTGATGGCGTTCACGCCGGAGGACTGCGTGCGCAGCCAGCTGTCGATGACGTGGGGCACGGTGACCACGATCGTGCCGCGGGTCGACTCCACGGACCAGATGATCCACCAGGTCGACCAGGCGATGCTCGAAATGGGCAAGTACCAGCGCGGCGACCTCGTGGTGATCGTGGCCGGCTCCCCGCCCGGGACCGTCGGCTCCACGAACCTGATCCACGTGCACCGCCTCGGTGAAGACGACCACGCATAAGGGACGAGGTTCATGCCGACCGAATAGGGTTCGGGCATGACCGATATCGCCAGGACCGCCGCCGCCGGGCTCGACGAGGCCGCCGGCGGCGGTCAGGCGGTGCTCGACCGGCTCGTCGACCTCCTCGACCTGGAGAAGGTGGAGGAGGACTTCTACCGCGGGGTCTCGCCCGCGCACTCCCCGGTCCGCGTGTTCGGTGGCCAGGTCGCCGGGCAGGCCCTGGTGGCGGCCGGGCGCACCGTGCCCGAAGACCGGCGCGTGCACTCGCTGCACGCCTACTTCATCCGCGGCGGCGACCCGAGTGTGCCGATCCTCTACGAGGTCGACCGCATTCGCGACGGCCGCTCGTTCACCACTCGCCGCGTCACCGCCATTCAGCACGGCAAGGCGATCTTCGCGTTGTCCGCCTCGTTCCAGAAGGACGAGCAGGGGTTGGACCACGGCGAGCCGATGCCCGACGTGCCCGCCCCCGACACGCTGCCGACGTTCGGTGAGCGCACTGCCGGCTTCGGCCTGCGCTTCACCGAGCGTCCGCGCCCGATCGACGTGCGTTACGTCGGTGAACCGCCGTGGATCACGCGCGCCACGGGCGAGCGCCCGGAGAGCAACCGCGTCTGGATGCGCGCCGACGGCACGCTGCCCGCCGACCAGCTGCTGCACGTCTGCGTGCTCACCTACGCCTCCGACATGACCCTGCTCGACTCGATCCTCGCGCGCCACGGCGTGTACTGGGACGTCGACAAGGTCCTCGGTGCGAGCCTGGACCACGCGCTGTGGTTCCACCGGCCCTTCCGCGCCGACGAGTGGTTCCTCTACGACAGCACCTCGCCGAGCGCCTCGGGCGCGCGCGGCCTGGCCACGGGCCGATTCTTCGCGCAGAACGGCACGCACATCGCCACGGTCGTCCAGGAGGGACTACTGCGCGTCCTGTGAGGACGGTCGCGGTTCTACTGAGAGTGTGTCGCTGAGTGGGGTGTGCGGAATCAACCACACTTCCGGGTGGCGATAAAAACGAAATGCGTAGCCGGGTAATCGCCGGAGTGCGCCTGTGATGGTCTGACAACAACTGGCAACCGAAGGTGAAGATGCCCGGGACCGGTCGGGGGCGGCCCCGGACACCTTCCGCCGGAAACGCCCGCGCACTCGGTGTCTGTTTCCGGCTGGTCGTCGTCTACGCTGCTCAGGAACCCGGAACGATCACCGTCGCCGACCCCTTCGGCGCGGCGTCACCGGTTCCGGTTCACACGGCTGTCAGAGTACAAGCGCAATCTGCAAATTGCAGGGCGGAGCCCCGTCGCGGAGGCGGGAATTCCGAAGTGTTAATACCCCACTGACTAGTCGGACGGCTGGTTAGATATGCGGTGCGGGCAGCGTTGGCCGACGGTGCCCGCATCGCGTAAGACGATCCGGAGGTGCTGTCGTGGCGAGAGGCCAGGGACCCACCGTTCGCCGCCGGAGGCTCGCGAGCGAGCTGAGGCGGCTCCGGGAAGCCGCCGACCTCACCATCGACGAGGTGGGCGAGAAGCTCGAGTGCTCCGCCTCGAAGGTGAGCCGCATCGAGACCGGGCATGTCGGCGTAACCCCGCGCGACGCCCGGGACATGCTGGCGCTCTACGGGATCACCGGCGACGAGCAGGAGGCGCTCGTCCAGCTGGCCCGCGAGGCGCGCAAGCGCGGCTGGTGGCACGCGTACAACGAGGTGTTCACCGGCACGTTCGTGGGCCTGGAGGCCGACGCGACTTCGCTGCGCGCGTTCCAGGCGCTGCTCGTGCCGGGCCTGCTGCAGACCGAGCGCTACGCCCACGCCGTGATCAGGGCGCTGCGGCCCGACGCCGAGGACGCCGAGATCCGGCGTCGCGTGGCCGCGCGTATGGCGCGCCAGGAGTTGCTGAGCGACACGCCGCCGCCGGAGTACTGGGCGGTGGTCGACGAAGCGGTGCTGCACCGCGTGGTCGACAGCCCCGAGGTGATGGCCGAGCAGCTCTACCGCATGGCCTCGGTCGCCGAGAAGCCCAACGTGACCATCCAGGTGGTCCCCTTCGGAGCCGGCGCGCACCCCGGCATGGAAGGCCCGTTCCTCATCATGGGGTTCCCCGAGCAGGCCGACCCCGACGTCGTGTACGTGGACGACAGCACATCGAGCGGCCTGTACCTCGAACAACCCGAAGACGTCCGGCGCTACGCGCTGATGTTCGACCACCTGCGCGCTGCCGCACTGAAACCGGACGACTCGGTCGACTTGATCACCGAGGCGGCCGGCCGGTTCGCCGAACGGTCAACCGCGCCGGCTGCAGTGCACCACCTGGAACCGAGGACACAGTGAGGAAGTGGGGAACATGATGCCGGACGCGGATCTTTCCCGGGCCACCTGGCGCAAGAGCAGCCACAGCGGCGGCGGCAACGACTGCGTCGAGATCGCGTTCGTCGGCGGCGACGCCGCGGTGCGTGACTCGAAGGACCCCGAAGGGGGTGCTTTCCGCCTCCCCGCTTCGGGTTGGCGGGGGCTGCTGGCGGCGGTGCGCGCCGGCGACCCGGCCCGCGACTGACGTTCCACCCGGCGACCCCTTACCCCGCCGACCTGCTCCTCGCCGGTCGATGCCTCGGGTAAGGGGTCGTTTGGCGTCCAGGACGGGGTGATCGCCCGATGCCGCGGACCCCGCCTCAGGACGACTGTGAGTGTCACGGAAGAAGGCACTCGCAGAGGATGGGGAAGAAGCGATGAGTTACCAGCTCCTGGACGCGATGAGCGCCGAGGTGGCCTACCGCGAGGAGCAGCTGCGGAAGGCCGGGCGCGACGCGCGGATGACCAAGCAGAGCCGCGTCGTGCGGTGGCTGCGGGCCCACCGGGTGACCAGCGTGACCGTGCCGGCGCAGGAACGCCGCACGGCCGCCCAGGTGGCCACCCGCGCCGATCACCTGGCGCGGTGAACGACCTGTTCGCCGAGGGTGTCACGCCCTCGGCGAAAAGCATGGCGGAACTGTCGGTGGGGTAGGACAGAATGCTCCTCGTGCCCCGCTTAGGCTCCGGAATCCCGCTGGTCGCCCGCACTCACGAGATGCGGCGGCTTCGCGCTGCCTTCGCCCGGGCGGAGCGGCGCGAGGCCGGCGCCGTGCTGATCGCGGGCGACGCGGGTGTCGGCAAGACCCGGCTGCTCACCGCGCTCGGTGAGTACGTCACGTCGAACGGCGCGCTGGTGCTCACCGGCCGCTGTATCGACGTGCGTGACGGCGGTTTGCCGTACCTGCCGTTCGCCGAGGCGCTGGCGCCGCTGGGCTCGTCGGGGGATCCGGTGGTCGCCGCCGCGGTGCGGTCGCGGCCGGCGCTCGCGCGGCTGCTGCCGCAGAGCGGGGAGCCCGAGCCGATGGGCCCGGGGGAACACGGCCAGGTGTCGGCCAGCGAGCGCGAGGTCATGCGCCGGCCGCGACCGGAACAGGACCTGGGTCAGCTCCAGCTGTTCGATGCAGTACTGGGGGTGCTGACCGAGGTCGCCGAGTCGCGGCCGGTGGTGATCCTGCTCGAGGACCTGCACTGGGCCGACTCTTCGACGCGCAACCTGCTGTCCTTCCTGGCCAGCAGGTTGCGCGCGCAGCGGCTGCTGGTCGTGGGCAGCTACCGCGAGGAGGACGTGCACCGGCGCCACCCGCTGCGGGGGCTGCTGTCGGAGCTGGTGCGCCTGGCCACGGTGGAGCAGGTCGCGCTGGCGCCGTTCGGGCCCACCGACGCGCGGGCGTTCGTGGAGGCGCTGGCCGACGAGCCGCTGCCGGCCGACGTGGTGGCCGACATCGTCGCGCGTTCGGAGGGCAACCCGTTCTTCGTGGAAGAGCTGCTGGCCACCGACGCCGACTGCCGGGACCTGCCCGCCGGCCTGGCCGAGGTGCTGCTCGCCCGGCTCGAACGGTTCCCGGCGGAGACGCGGCGCGTGCTGCGGGTGATCTCCGTGGCCAACGAGCCGGTGTCGCACGCCGCGCTCGCGGAGGTCGCGGGCATCGGCGAGCTGGAGCTCGACGAGGCGCTGCGCGAAGCCGTGCAACACCACGTGCTCGTGATCGAGGACGGCTCTTACGTGTTCCGTCACGCGTTGTTGCAGGAAGCGGTGTACGCGGATCTGCTGCCGGGGGAGCGCAACCGCACGCACGCGGCGTACGCGGCCCGCATCCGCGCGATCCCGCAGGGGCGCGGGCACGACGCCAAGCTGGCGTTCCACAGTCTTGAAAGTCGCGACTTCGTCACCGCTCTGCCCGCGCTGCTGAGCGCGATGACTGAGGCGGAGAAGCTGGGCGCGCCGGGGGCGGCCCTGCGCCACGCCGAACAGGCACTGTCCATCTGGGACGCGGTGCCCGTCGCGGACCGGCCCGAAGGCGTCGACGAGCTGAAGCTGCTACACGAGGCTTCGTATTTCGCGGGCACTTCGGGGGAGCCGGAGCGCGCGGCGGCCTACGCGCGTTCGGCGACGGAGCTGCTGGGGCCCGACGCCCCGACGCTGCGGTCCGCCAAGGTCTGGCGCCGGCTGGCCGAGGCGCTGCTGGCGCTGGAGGGCACGCTCGACGAGGCGACGCTGGCCGTCGACCGGGCGTGGGAGCTGGTGGCCGACAGCGAACCGAGCGCGACACGGGCGTGGGTGCTCGCCACGCGCGCAGGGTTCCTGCGGCTGCTCGACCAGCCGGGCGAGGCGCTGGACAACGCGCTCACATCGGTGTCCGACGCGCGGGCCGTGGGCGCGGTCGGGGCCGAGGCGTCGGGGCTCATCACGCTGGGCACGCTGGCCGACTCGGCGGGCGACGCCGCGCTGGCGCGGGAACGGCTGCGCCAGGGCATCCGCAAGGCGCGCGACGCCGAGGCCCTCAACGTCGAGCTGCGCGGGCTGTACTTCCTCGCCCTGAGCTACGACGACCAGGCCGAGATGGCCGAAGCCCTCACCCACGTGGCCAACGGTGTGGCGCGCGCGGAGGAGTCGGGGCTCACGTGGAGCTCGTTCGGCCTCGAGCTGCGCGCGCGGCAGCTCTACCTGCGCTACCTCAGCGGCGACTGGCCCGCGGAAGACGCCGCCGGGCGCGCGGGGCGCGGCGTGTCGAGCGCGGTCGCCGCCCGGATCCTCGCCAACTGGGTGCTGTTCCTCGTGGCGCGCGGCCGGTTCGACGACGCCGCGCGCCTCCTGCCCGGGCTCCGCCAGCGGTGGGCCGCCGACATCCAGATCGCCCTCTCGGCGGGCGACGCCGCCATCGAGCTCGCGACCTGGCGCGGCGATCACACCGAAGCCGTGCGCGTCACCGAGGAACTGGTGGCGTGGCTGGAAAAGATCGAGCCCTGGCTGCTGGGCGGCATCCGGATCGTCGCGCTGGGCCTGACCTCGGTCGCCGCCCTCGCCGCCGACGCCCGCCTGCACGGCGACCAGCGCGCTGCCGAAAATTTGGTGTCCGTCGGCCGCCGCCTGCTGGAACACGGCCGGCGCACCGCCGTCGAGGGCAGCCCGCGCTCCGGCACCCTCGGCCCGGAAGGCCACGCCTGGCTCGCCCGCCTGGAAGCCGCCGCCTCCGGCCTCGAAGGCCCCGCCGACGCGGCGCTGTGGTCTGCCGCCGCCTCGGCTTTCGACTACGGCGCGGTCTACGAGCAGGCCATGTGCCGCTACTTCGAAGCCCAGGCCCTGCTCGCCCACGGCCTGCCCGCCGGCGACGCCCTGACGTCCGCCCACACCGTCGCCTCCGCCCTCGGCGCGCTGCCCCTGCGCGACGCCGTACGCGACCTGGCCCACCGCGCCCGCACCGACCTCCCCGGCGTCACCCCGGCCGCCGCCCCCGCCGGCCGCAACCCCCTCACCGACCGCGAACGCGACGTCCTCGAACGCGTCGCCCTCGGCCGCACCAACCGCCAGGTGGGCGACGAGCTCTACATCAGCGAGAAGACGGTCTCCGTCCACCTCTCCCGCGTCATGGCCAAGCTGGGCGCCAGCCGCCGCGCCGAAGCCGTCGCCATCGCCTACGACCGCGGCCTGCTCACGACTCCGGCCGCGAAGGACTGACCCGCCGCGCCGGGGGTTTGGCCGGTTGCGGGTGCGGTTGTTTGTTGTCTGCTCCCCGTGGGAGGGAGTGGGCGCTGGTTGTCGCCTTCGCGTGCCGGCTCGCGGCGCCGGGCTGTCGCGACTGTCGGCTCCTGCGGCGCAGGTTTGACACTGATTGCGGTTGGGGCTTTATGCCGGTTTGCAGCGCGGTTGTCCGTTACCGGCTCCCCTGCGCAGGGGAGTGCGGGCCGGCTGTCGCGTTCGCGGGCCGAGCCGCGGCGTCGGCGCTGTCGCGACCGCCAGCCCCTGCCGGCTCCTGTGGCGAAGGATCGGCCCGCGCCGCCCGACCGCGGTTTGCCGGTTTGCGATGTGGATGTTTGTTGTCTGCTCCCCGTGAGAGGGAGTGGGCGCCGGTTGTCGCCGTCGCGCGCCGAACCGCCGCGCCGGGCTTGTCCCGGCTGCCGGCCCCTGCCGGCCCCTGCCGGCTCCTGCCGCGCAGGGCTGCCCTCGGCTCCCGGGCGGTTGTGCCGGTTGCGGGTGCGGTTGTTTGTTGCCTGCTTCGCGCCGAGGGGAGTTGGGGCGGGTTGTCGCCTTCGCGTGCCGACCCGCCGCGCCGGCGTTGTCCCGACTGCTGGCTTCTGCGGCAAAGGGCTCAAGCTGGCCGCGTTCGGGATCGGTTTGCCGGTTTGCGATGTCGTTGTCCGTCGCCGAACTCCGTGCCGAGGCTCGCCGCGTGCCGAAGCTGTCCGGCAGTGGTTCACTGGTGATCAAATAGCATGCTAACCGCGTCGGGAGGAGCCGGGGATGCGCGTCGACGTGCACGCTCACCTGTGGAGCGAGGCGTACCTGGACCTGTTGTCCCGCTCGGGCAACGAGAAGGCGACCGCGCAGGGCCGGCTGGGTGCGGGGGCGACCGCGGCGGAGCTCGATGCGCGGTTCGAGCAGATGGCGACGGCGGGCATCGACCTTCAGGTGCTTTCGACCACGCCCGCGCCGCCGCATTTCGAGGACGAGCGGGCGGCCGTGGAGGCCGCGCGGTTCGTCAACGACGACTACGCCGAGCTCGTGTGGCAGCACCCGGATCGGTTCAAGGCGTTTGCGTCCCTGCCGCTTCCGCACACCGGCGCGGCGCTCACCGAGCTCACCCGCGCGCTCGACGAGCTGGGGTTCCTGGGCGCGGCCGTCACCACGTCGGTGCTGGGGCGCACACTCGGCGATCCGGCGTTCCTGCCCGTCTACGAAGAGCTCGACCGCCGCGGCAGCGTCCTGTTCGTGCATCCCGCCGGCGTCGGCGCCGAGTCGCGGTTGATCGGGCCGAATCTGACCTGGCAGATCGGCGCGCCGATCGAGGACACCGTCGCCGTGCTGCACCTGATCGTCGCCGGCATCCCGAGCCGGTTCCCACGCATGAAGATCATCCTGCCCCACCTCGGTGGCGCGCTGCCGATGCTGCTGCCCCGCATCGACCGCCAGAACCCTTGGGAGGCACCGGAAACCCCGGAGAAGCCGAGTCTCGCCGCGCGCCGGATCTTCTACGACACCGTCGGGCACAACCACGTGCCGGCGCTGCGCGTCGCGGCCGAAACGCTCGGCGCCGACCGCCTGGTGCTCGGCACCGACTTCCCGTATCAGAAGGGCGACGGGTTCAGCGAGGCTGTGACCTACGTCGAACGCTCCGGGCTGCCCTCAGACGACATCGCCGCGATCCTCGACCGCACGGCCGTGGAGCTCCTCGGCCTCGGCTGATCACCGCCAGGGCAAGTGCCGCAACAGCTTCATGCTCGACGTCATCACCCGAGCCCACACCCCGCCCGGCACCCGGCGCGGCGGCCGCAACGCCAGCCCGCGCTGCACGGCGATCGACTGCGCCTCCGTGTACTTCAGCAGCCCCTCGGCTCCGTTGCGGCGGCCGACGCCGGAGTCCTTCATCCCGCCCATCGGCACGCCGACGCTGCCGAACGTCGCCGCGTAGCCCTCGTTCACGTTCACCGTCCCGGCCTTCAGCCGCGCCGCGACCTCCCAGCCGGCGCGGCCGTTGCGCGACCAGACGCTGGCGTTGAGGCCGAACGCGGTGTCGTTGGCGCGCTCGATGGCGTCGGTGACATCGGTGTAGCCGTAGATCGACACCACCGGCCCGAACGTCTCCTCGGCGAAGGGCACCATGTCCGGCGTGACGTCGGTGAGCACGGTCGGCTCGTAGAACAGCGGCCCGAGATCCGGCCGCGCGCGCCCGCCGGTGAGCACGCGCGCGCCCTTGGCCCGCGCGTCCTCGACGTGGGCCGACACGGTCTCGAGCTGACTCGGCGACGTCAGCGAACCCATCTGCGGGCCGAAGCCCAGCTCACCGCCCAGCTTCAGCGCGGCCGTGCGCGCCACGAAGGCGCGGGTGAACTCCTCGCGGACGCTTTCGTGCACGTAGATCCGCTCCACCGAGACGCACAGCTGCCCGGCGGAGGAGAAGCACGCGGTCACCGCGCCCGTCGCGGCCCTGGCGACGTCGGCGTCCGGCAGCACGATCATCGGGTTCTTGCCGCCGAGCTCGAGCGAGTAGCTCGTCAGCCGAGCCGCGATCTGCGTCGCCAGATCCTTGCCGGTCGGCGTGGAGCCGGTGAAGCACAGGTAATCGCACTCCTCGAGCAGCGCCGGGCCGACCTGCGAGCCGCGGCCGAGCACCACCTGCCACAACCCGTCCGGCAGGCCCGCCTCGGACGCGAGCTCCTGCAACCACAAGGCGGAAAGCGCCGTCTGGTTGTCCGGCTTCTGCACCACGGCGTTGCCCGCCGCGAGCGCCGGGAACACGTCCATCGCGGTGAGCGCCACCGGGTAGTTCCACGGCGAGATGATGCCGACGACACCCTTGGGGTGGCGCAGCTCGCCCGCCTTCGTCAACGCGGGGATCACGCCGGCCGCGCGCTTCGGCGCCAGGATCTTCGCGCTGTGCTTGCCGTAGTAGGCCGCCACCAGCGCGGCCGCGCTCACCTCGTCGAACGCGTCGAGCCGCGCCTTGCCGGCCTCCACCTGCACGAGGTCGAGCGCTTCGGCCTGGCGGTCGAGGATCAGATCGTGCAGGCGCACGAGGAACCGCTGGCGTTGCGCGACCGGCCGGGCCGCCCACTCGTGCTGGGCCTTGCGCGCGGTCGCGAACGCCGCGCGCACGTCGGCGTCGGTGGCCTGGGGGATCGTGGTGATCGGCAGCCCGGTGAACGGCGCCGTCATGCGGATCGGCGCGGAGTCCGCACCGCCGGTCACGCGGGCGACGAGCCGTGCCGCGCGCGCCGCGGCAGGCGCTCCCGCGACACCCCCGATCGTCGCGGGCAGGGCCGTCTCGCCGCTGAGGTTCGCCGGTGTCGTGCTGGTCATGCCGTCTCCGTTCAGACCGGTGTTACCGACGAGTACAGCATACCGACGGTACGGCGGTCGAGCGGAAAAGCTGAATTAGATTCACATATCGGAATCGTCGCGGTGCTTGCCCGGCGGCTCGACGCCCGGCGCGGGCTGCGCGTCCTGCGGCGGGAACGGCGGGGAAGCCGGCTCCTCGGCGGGCTCGGACTCCGGCGAAAGCACGCCCTGCCCGGGCGGCTCGGCCCAGGACTGAGCCGGCGGCGAGTCCAGCGAGTAGATCACCGGCTCGTCGTTCACAGGCGGGTAGTAGTACGGCTGCGGTGCCCACGGCGCGGTCCAGCGGCCACCGCCGAACGCGGCGAGCGCCAGTACCAGCACGGCGATCACGCCCCCGCCGAGCATCACCCAGAACCCGGTGCCCGTCGTGTAGTGGGCGACGATGGTGGCGTCTTTCTGCTCGTAGCTGAGGCTGGCCGACACGTCCATGCTCATCGTCCACACAGCCGCGACGACAGCCGCACCGCCGGCGATCAGCAGCGTGCGGGCGGCACCGCGGAAACGCGTGAACGCGAGCAGCGCGCCGACGAGCAGCACCACGGCCGTCACCGTGAGCGGGATGCCGTAGCGGGCGACGTGGCTGATCGCGAACAGGTCCCGCTCGGCCTGCGGCGCCGCTTCGACCTGGCGGTTCCACGCGGTGACCGCGAACGCGCTCTGCAGCTGACCGGCCACCGTCACCCGCGTCGCCGCGATCGGCAGGAACGTCCCCGCCACCACGAGCGCGGCCGAGAACACCCCGAGAATCCCCGCGAGCAGCCGCGACACCGCGCCCGGCTCGGCGACGGGTGACGGCGGGTACTGCGGCGCGCTGGTCATCGGGGCTCCTTCGCCTGCTCAGGGCATCTGCGATTCCACCACGAAGAACCCTCATCCGCTAAGGGGCGGCGTGATCCTGCCACCGGTCGGCCCAGGATCGGCTCAGGGTTGCGAGTACATCAGCACCGCGATCCGCTTCCACTCCTGAAGCAGCTTGCGCCGCCGGTTCGGGTCGCCGCCCAGCTCGGCGTCGAGCGCGAGGCCGCGGGTGAGGTTCACGGTGAGCCAGAACAGCGTCTCCGCGCGTTCTTTCGGCAGGTCACCCGCCACCTGGCTCACGTGGGCCAGCGTCGCGCGGCCCAGCGCCCGGTCCACGGGCCGGATCGCCGTCCGCAGTTCCGGGTCGGTGCGCGCGGCCACCCACAGCTCGGTGACGGCCGTGGAGAGCGTGCCCGAATAGCCCGCCCACAGCAGGTCGATCGCGGCCTCGACACCCGACGCGCCACCCGGCAGGTCTTCCAGCGAAGACGCGAGCTGCGTGCGCAGCTTCGTGGTGAGGTGCTCGACGGCGGCCGCCATCAGCTCGGCCTTCGTGGCGAAGTGGTGCTGCACCGCGCCCTTCGACACGCCCGCCCGGGCGCAGATCTCCTGCATCGACGCGCGGGCGTACCCGATGTCCACCAGGCACTCGACGGTCGCGTCCAGCAGGGCCGTGCGCGTCTGCTCCCGGCGCTGCGCCTGGGTGCGGTGCGCCTTGGCCTCGGTCATTCGCCTCTCCCGCTTTACGTACCGGACTGCGCGGATGTACATTCCGAACAGAACTTACCTTCCACGCGTAATGTTTTCCAGCTTCGCAGGAGGCGTCGCCGTGCCGTTGCAGATCCAGAAGAGCTCGTGGAGCACCACCGAACTCGAGGACCTCCGGGAACTTTCCCGGTCGTTCCTGCAGAAGGAGATCGTGCCGCACCAGGAGCGGTGGGCGGCGGAGAAGAAGCTCGACCGCGAGATCTGGACCAAGGCGGGCGAAGTGGGCCTGCTGTGCCTGTCGATCCCCGAGGAGTACGGCGGTGGCGGCGGCACGTTCGCCCACGAGGCCGTGCTCTACGAGGAGCAGGCCCGCTCCGGGGACAACGCCTGGGGCGTGACCGTCCACAACGGAATCGTGGCGCACTACCTGCTGTCCTACGCTTCGGAAGACCGCAAGCGCGAGTGGCTGCCGAAGCTCGCCAGCGGCGAGTTCGTGGGCGCCATCGCGATGACCGAGCCGGGCACGGGTTCCGACCTGCAGAGCATCAAGACCCGTGCCGTGCGCGACGGCGACCACTACGTGCTCAACGGCGCGAAGACGTTCATCACCAACGGTTTCCACGCCGACCTCGTGGTGGTCGCGTGCAAGACCGACCCGGACGCGGGCGCGCAGGGCGTGTCGCTGATCGTGGTCGAGACGGACACGCCGGGCTTCCGCCGCGGCCGCGTGCTCGACAAGGTGGGCCTCAAGGGCCAGGACACCGCGGAGCTGTTCTTCGACGATGTCCGCGTGCCCGTCGCCAACCTGCTCGGCGACGCCGAGGGTCAGGGTTTCGTCCAGCTGATGCTGCAGCTGCCGCAGGAGCGGCTCATCATCGCGGTGACCGCGGTGGCCGGGCTCGAGGCGGCCGTGAACCTCACGATCGACTACACCAAGGAGCGCACGGCGTTCGGCCGGCCGATCTTCGGCTTCCAGAACACGAAGTTCAAACTCGCCGAGGCCGCGACGGAGGCGGCGGTGTCGCGCGCGTTCCTCGACCAGTGCATCGAACGCCACCTCAAGGGTGAGCTCGACGTGCAGGGCGCGGCGATGGCGAAGCTGTGGACGACCGAGCGCGTGAACAAGGTCGTCGACGAGTGCGTGCAGCTGTTCGGTGGCTACGGCTACATGACCGAGTACCCGATCGCGCGCGCGTGGGCCGACGTCCGGATTTCGCGGATCTTCGGCGGCACCAGCGAGATCATGAAGGAGATCATCTCCCGCACGCTCTGAGATTTCGGCCTACGAAAGGATTTTCCACCGTGAAAGCCGGACCCCTGGGCGGGCTGAAGGTGGTGGAGCTGGCCGGGCTCGCGCCCGCGCCGTTCGCCTGCATGATCCTCGCCGACCTCGGCGCCGACGTCGTGCGCGTGGACCGCGCGACGCCGGGCGCCGACGTACTCGGCATCCCGAACGACCCGCTGGCGCGTGGCCGGCGCTCGATCGGCGTCAACACCAAGACACCCGAAGGCGTCGAGGTCGTGCTCAAGCTGGCCGAGCAGGCCGACGTGCTCATCGAAGGTTCCCGCCCCGGCGTCGCCGAACGCATGGGGCTGGGGCCTGCGGTGGTCCACGCGCGCAACTCGCGGCTCGTCTACGGGCGCATGACCGGCTGGGGCCAGGACGGCCCGCTCGCGCAAGCGGCCGGGCACGACATCAACTACGTCGGCATCGCCGGCGCGCTCGAGCCGATCGGGCGCGCCGGCGAGGCGCCGGTGCCTCCGCTCAACCTCGTCGGCGACTTCGGCGGCGGTGGCCTGATGCTCGCGATGGGCGTGCTCGCGGCGCTGTACGAGCGGACGTCGTCGGGGCGCGGCCAAGTGGTGGACGCGTCCATGGTCGAGGGCGCGGCCCTGCTCACCACGAGCCTGCACGGCCTGCGCGCGGCCGGCGCGTGGTCCGGCGACCGCGGCGACAACCTCCTCGACGGCGGCGCCCCGTTCTACGACACGTACGAGACCGCCGACGGCAAGTACGTCGCCATCGGCGCGATCGAGATGCGATTCTGGGGCGACCTCGTGAAGGTGCTCGGCCTGGCGGACCCGCCGCCGCACCTGGACAAGGCGCAGTGGCCGAAGCTGCGGCAGCTCATCGCCGAAGCCGTCGGCAAGCACACCCGCGACGACCTCGTCGCCCGCGCCGAAGGCACCGACGCCTGCCTGACGCCCGTCCTCTCGCCGTGGGAGGCCTCGGCCCACCCCCAGAACGCGGCGCGCGGCACCTTCGTCGACATCGGCGGCACCGTCCAGCCCGCCCCGGCGCCGCGCTTCGACCGCACGCCGCCCGCGACGCCCCACGCGCCCCACCAGGCGGGCACCGACACGACGGACGTCCTCACGGACCTCGGCTTGTCCGCCGCCGACGTGGCGGCACTGCGCACGGCCGGCGCCATCGCCTGACGGACTACTGGGCGCCGGGGTGAAACCCGGGGGGAGCGGGCCGCGGTTCAGCGCGGTTCGAGGTCCGAACGGATCACCGAGTAGACGGCGCTGTCGTGCCAGGCACCGTCGCGAAAGCAGTAGCCGCGCAGCACGCCTTCGCGGGTGAAGCCGGCCTTCTCCAGGGCGCGTTGCTCGGCGCGGTTGTCCACGTCCGTGGTGGCCTCGATGCGGTTGAACTGCGTGTGCGCGAACAGGTAGCGCACCAGCAGGCGCTGGGCCTCGGTGCCGTGGCCGTGGCCGCGGGCTTCCGGGCGCAGCACGAGGCCCATGTTCCAGCAGTACGAGCTGGGTCCCGAGCGGGAACGGTGCCACGACAGCAGGCCCAGGACGGCACCGCCGAGGGTCGGGACGAGGAGGCCGCCCTCGGTGGTGAGGACGGCGTTGTCGCGCCAGCGTTGGCGGAGGTAACCGGCGTCGTGCCAGCCGAACCACTGGAACTCGCCCGCGGTGACCGGGTCGTTGGTCAGGTCCTCGAGGAGGTCGAGATCGGCCTCGCACACCGGCCTGAGCACCACGTCGTCCATCGCGGCAGCCTAGCGGGCGGCGCCGGGCGCCTGATCACTCGATCGAGCCGGGGTCACCCGGTCGAGACACGCGTCCCGCTGAGCGATCGCCGAGCGGGCCTGGCCGGCCCGGCGTCACTAGAGTGAGCTTGCACGACCCGTCGTGAAGCCGGCGAGCGGATTGGATGGTGCCATGTCAGGCGGCGTGAAGAAGATCGTGGTCATCGGGGTGGTCGTCCTCGTGCTGTTCTTCCTGATCACCCAGCCCACCCAGTCGGCCAACCTCGTGCACCAGGTGCTCGGCTGGCTGCGCGACGGGGCCGAGGCCATCATCACGTTCTTCCAGACCCTGTTCGCGTGATCACCGCGGGCCTCGTTACCCGCCGGTAATTACCCAGAGTAACGCGATCCCGGGATCCGGGCTGATCGCTCGACCATCCGGGTGGATTGCCCCCTAAAAGGGCCTGGTCAAGGAATTTGTGGGGCGTGGGGTATGGCGCAGAAAGCGCGCCCGGCCCTACGGTGCTCACATTGCGTGATCAGCCGGTTCTCCGGTCCCCCGGGAACCGGGTCACAGCGGGGTTTTCCGCTCGGTCACGCGCATTGGGTGCAAGTCGTGGACGCGCAACGGGGCAGGCGTCAGGGCCGGCCCGTCGGGGACCAATGAGGAGGCAGGGATGACCGGAGATCCCGGAGTGGACGCGTTGATCCGGCAGTGGGCCGCGGAGCGCGAGCAGACCGCCGAGGAGCAGGAGGTCAACCGCATCACGTCCGCCTGGCTGGCCGACGCGCCTCAGGCTCCGCCCGGCATCCCCGGTCAGCGCGCGCGGTCCGGTCCCTCGCGCTGGGCGCAGGTCGACGCCGCGGACCCCGGTTACCTCGATGCCATGCGCGTGCGCTTGCCCGAGGTCCCGGACGAGCTGCTCGTGGCCGCCGCCGGCTGGTGGCAGATGGTCGGCGACGTCGCCGAGGCCGAGCTGTGGTGGGACGCCGGCATCAGCCCGCTCGACCAGCGGGCCCTCGACTACCGCGCGGCGGGCCTGGCGCCCTCGGACCTCAGCCGCCGGCTGGGCCCGATGACCGTGCTCCAGCACCTGCGCCGTGGCAGCGCCCCGGCCTGGTGCGTCGCGCGTCTCGCGCGGCAGCAGAAGTCCGCCTGAACCACCCTCGCGACACGACCGGGTGAACCGGCGTGGCGGCAGCGATCCGAACCCGTGCGTAACGCTAACCTGCGCGGGCTCGTTGTGTGATCGACCGACCGCCACGCTGGAGGACCGGAGTTCGTGCCCCTCACCGGAAACGCCGACGGCGAGACCGCTGCCGAGACCCAGGCCGAGGCCGCCCCCGCGGGCTCACCTGCCCGGCGCCGGGCACGAGGGGGCGCGGCCGTGGCGGTGCGGCTCGCGGTGGTTCTGGTGGTCCTCGCGGTGGCGGGTGGCGGCACCTGGCTCATCACCCGGGCGTCGGCGCCGGTCGCGAGCCCGACGACCACGGACATCCCCGCGTTGAGCGTGAAGGCGGCCGACGTGCGGCCGGGCTCGATCGCGCCGGTCAGCGCCGTCGTCGCGGGCGGTGCCGACCAGCAGACCACTCCGCAGTCGGTGCACTCCACCGCCGACCCGCTCGACGACTGGGCCAAGAAGGTCGCCGCGGTCACCGGGGTGCCCGCGCGGGCGCTGCGCGCGTACGGCAACGCGGAGCTCGCGATGCGCTCGGCCGACCCGGGCTGCCGCATCTCATGGGCCACGCTCGCCGGCATCGGCCGCATCGAGTCGAACCACGGTCAATACGGCGGGGCGGTGCTCGGCGCCGACGGCCGCCCGTCCA
Organism: Amycolatopsis sp. 2-15; assembly: GCF_030285625.1. NCBI lineage: Bacteria > Bacillati > Actinomycetota > Actinomycetes > Pseudonocardiales > Pseudonocardiaceae > Amycolatopsis > Amycolatopsis carbonis. The sequence continues at coordinate 9,053,391 of NZ_CP127294.1, read as the reverse complement.
AGCCGATCATCGGCGTCCCGCTCGACGGTTCGTCGGGTGTGCGCGCCATCAGCGACACCGACGGCGGCCGCTTCGACGGCGACGCCGTGGCCGACCGAGCCGTGGGCCCGATGCAGTTCATCCCCAGCACCTGGCGCAAGTGGGCCGCCGACGGCAACGGCGACGGCCTCGGCGACCCGCAGCAGATCGACGACGCCGCGCTGGCCGCCGGCCGCTACCTGTGCGCGGGCGGGCGCGACATGGCCACGCCGTCCGGCTGGTGGTCGGGGATCCTGTCGTACAACAACTCCACGGAATACGCCCAGAAGGTCTTCGGCCTCGCCGACGGCTACGCGCAGTCGGCGAAGGCCGTGCGGGCCGGTTGAGACCCGTCGGTCCGAAATCCGGGCCGGCCTGAATTCCCGCGGGTGTGAAATCCGTGCGAACCGCGAGGTCACCGGCTGAGAGGCGGACCACGTGCGGGCCCGCCTCTCAGCTTCGGCCCGGGTTCCCAGTGCTAGCGTCAAGGCCGTGGCAGTGAACTCCGGCCCGGCCGTGTCCCCGCTCGGGCGCAGGCTCCTGATCGCCGCGACGTGCGTGGTGAGCCTGCTGCTGTGCTGCGGGCTGGCGTGGTGGCAGTGGGACCGGTTCACCTCAGCCAACGGCACGTTCCAGAACCTCGGCTACGTGCTGCAGTGGCCGCTGTTCGGGCTGTTCCCCGCGTTCATGTTCTGGCGGATCAAGAAGCTGCGCGAACGGGAAGAGACCCAGGGCGAGAGCGCCGAGGCCCAGGCCGAGCAGGCCGCGGTCACCGTGCCCGCCCCGAGAGTCTCGACACCCGCGCGTCCCCCGGCGCCCCGGCCCGTGGCCGAAGAGGACGACGAGCTCGCCGCGTACAACCGCTACCTGCGCGAGCTCAACGCCCGCGACCAGCAGGCCTGAACCACCACCTCGGAAGTGAGGACGAACCCATGACCACGAGCACCGACGGTGCGGCCCAGACCCGCCCGGCGCGACTGAACGGAGCCCTGGTGCGGTTCCGCACCACCGCGTGGATCACCGGTGTCGGCCTGCTCGTGCTCTGCGCGACGATGGTGATCGAGTACGGCTTCGGCAACGCCACGCCCGCCGCGGTGTACTCGCCGATCCACGGTGTCCTCTACATGATCTACCTGGCCTGCAGCATCGACCTCGCGATCAAGGCCCGTTGGTCGATCAAGAGCACGATCCTCGTGCTGCTCGCCGGCTGTGTCCCGTTCGTCTCGTTCATCGTCGAACGCCGGGTGACGCACCGGGTGCAGGCGGGCCGTGACATCTTCTAAGCCGGCACTTCCTAGACCGTCGCGGCTTTCCCTCGCCGGAAGGTCAGCGCGACCCCGACGGTGAGGGCGGCCAGCCCGCTCGCGGCGAGGAACGCGGCCGTCATCCCGTCGACCAGCAACGGCGTGCCGGTGGCTCCCGAAGCCGCGGCCGAGCGCGTCGCCGCGCCGAACACCGTCACCAGGATCCCGAGGCCGAGCGTGCTGCCGACCTGCTGCATGGTCTGCAGCACGCCACCCGCGGCTCCCGCGTCCTCGGCGGGCACGGTGGACATGATGATCACGTTCAGCGGCGAGAACGCCAGCCCGCCGCCGACGCCCATCAGCAGCAGCGGCCCGAGCAGGGCAGCCACGTACCCGCTGTCCGGCGTCAGCATCGAGAGCCACGCGACGCCGGAGACCATCAGCACCGTGCCGGTCACGGCCAGCGGTTTCGGCCCGAACCGCGCGAGCAGCCGTGGCATGAGCCGGCTGAGCGTGAAGATCGACGCGGCCATCGGCAGGAACGCGAACCCCGTGGCCAGCGCGGCGAAGTGGCGTACGTCCTGCAGGAACTGCGTCAGGAAGAAGAACATCGACATCATGGCCATCGGCCCGAGGAAGAAGCTGGCGTAGGCGGCGGCGCGGTTGCGTTCGGCGAACAGCCACAGCGGCACCAGCGGATGGGCCACGCGCCGCTCCAGTAGCACGAAGGCGATCAGCAGCACCACCCCGGCCGCCAGCGCGGCGAGCGTGAGCGGCGCGCCCCAGCCGTCGGACGCGGCCTGGGTGAACGCCAGGACGAGCGACGCGACGCCGAGCGTGCCGAGCACGGCCCCGGGCACGTCGAGGTGCGCGGACCGGGGCGGCGGCGCGGGCACGAACCGCGGCGCGAGCACGGCGATGGCCAGCCCGAACGGGACGTTGATGAACAGCGCGGCCCGCCACGAGATCCACTCGGTCAGCAGGCCGCCCACGATCAGGCCTATCGCGAACCCGCCGCTGGCGACGGCGGAGAACAGCGACAGCGCCCGCACGCGGGCCTTGGCCTCGGTGAACGTGGTGGTGATCAGCGCGATCGTGCTCGGCCCCGCCATCGCGGCGCCGACCCCTTGGGCCACGCGCGCGGCGATCAGGAACCCGGCCGACGTGCTCAGCCCGCCGGCCAGCGAAGCGAGCGTGAACACGGCCGTGCCCAGCACGAACATCCGGCGGCGGCCGAACAGGTCGCCCGCGCGTCCGCCGAGCAGCAGCAGGCCGCCGAACACGAGGCTGTAGGAGGTCATCACCCACGACAGGCCGGTGGCGGAAAAGCCCAGGTCGGACTGGATGCGGGGCAGCGCCACGTTCATCACGGTGGCGTCGAGCATCAGCATGAGCTGGCAGGTCAGCACGATGGCGAGGACGAGCCCGGACGCGGCGGTCCGGTGTCTCGGCCTAGGCTCGGTCGACGAGGTTCGCTCGGTCAACTCGGTCAAGGAGGACTCCCCAGAGAGGGACGAAGTAAGTGGAGAAACTCTCCACTTGGTTGCGTCCGCGATAATATGGAGAGCGTCTCCGGTTCCGCAAGGGAATTCGGAGAATCTCTCCGTTTTCTGGGGAGCCGGGTGCGAGGAGGTGCGTGGATGACGGCGGAGGCAGCGCGGCCGATGCGGGCGGACGCGAAGCGGAACTACGACCGCATCGTGGCCACCGCGAAGGACGCCTTCGCGGAACACGGCGTCGACGTCCCGCTCGACGACATCGCCAAGCGCGCCGGCGTCGGCGCCGGCACGCTCTACCGCCACTTCCCGACGCGCGAGAAGCTGATGGAAGCCGTCTACCGCGACGAGATCGACCAGCTCGCCTCGCGCGCCGCCGTGCTCGCCGCAGAGCTGCCGCCGTGGGAGGCGCTCCAGGCGTGGCTGGGGGAGCAGGTCGCGTACGTCATCGAGCGCCACGGCCTCGCCGCCCTGCTCAAGGCGTCGATCGACTCGGGCTCCGAGACGTTCCTCTGGTGCCAGACCCGCCTGCGCACCGCGTGCGCCGACCTGGTCACCGCCGCCCAGTCCACCGGCGACGTCCGTGCCGACGTCACGGGCATCGACGTCCTGCGCCTCGGCCACGGCATCGGCACGGCCTCGAAGAACGCGTCCGAAGAGGACGCGGCCCGCCTGATGAAGGTGATGATGGACGGCCTGCGCGGGTGAACTTCGCCCAGGCCGACGGACGTGGACGATTGGTCCGGTCCGGTCGGCGAACGAGGCCCAGTGCAGTCGTCGGCCGCCGTGGTGTGCGGCGTCGGCGACTGTCGAACCTGGGCCACCTCAACAAAAAGAAGGGGCGACTCCCACCGGGACCCGCCCCTTCTCAGTGAAGATCCGTCCGTCAGGAGCCGATGCCGGTCAAGGACCGGACCTCCATCTCGGCGTGCTTGGACCCGTCCGCCTTCGAGCGGCCGACCATCGTGCCGATGAACCCGCACAGGAACGAGAACGGGATCGACACCAGGCCCGGGTTCTTGAGCGGGAACCAGTGGAAGTCCACGCTCTTGAAGATCGAGTCGGCGGCGCCGGACACGACCGGGGAGAACAGCACCAGGATCAGGCACGCCGCGAGGCCGCCGTAGATGCTCCACAGCGTGCCGGTGGTGTTGAACCGCTTCCAGAACAGTGAGTACAGCAGTGTCGACAGGTTGGCCGACGCGGCGACCGCCAGGGCGAGCGCCACGAGGAACGCGATGTTCTGGCCGTTGGCGAGGATGCCGCCGAGGATGGCCATCACGCCGACGACCAGGGCGGTCAGGCGCGCGACGCGGACCTCGTCGGCCGGTTCGGCCTTGCCGCGCTTGAAGATGTTTGCGTAGACGTCGTGGGCGAACGAGGCGGACGCGGTGATCGTCAGGCCCGCCACTACGGCGAGGATCGTGGCGAACGCGACGGCCGAGATGATGCCCAGCAGCAGCGTGCCGCCGATGTGCAGGGCCAGCAGCGGCGCCGCGGAGTTCTCGCCGCCCGGCGCGGCCTTGATCTCGTCGCTGCCCACGAGCGCGGCGGCGCCGAAGCCGATCACCAGCGTGCACAGGTAGAACACGGACATGCAGACGGTGGCCCAGACCACCGAGCGACGGGCTTCGCGGGCCGTCGGCACGGTGTAGAAGCGCATCAGCACGTGGGGCAGCGACGCGACGCCGAGCACGAGCGCGAGCGACAGCGACACGAAGTCCAGACGGGTGGTGCCGCTGCCGCCGTACGAGCCGCCCGGCTGCAGCAGCGCGGTGCCCATCGGGCTGTTGTCCGTGGCCGCGGTGAGCAGGTTGGAGAAGTTGAAGCCGTACTTGCCCAGCAGGAACACGGTGATCAGGGTGGCGGCCACGAGCAGGATGCTCGCCTTGATGATCTGCACCCACGTGGTGCCCTTCATGCCGCCGACGAGCACGTAGACGACCATCACGAGGCCGACCACGCCGATGACCAGCGACTGGCCCAGCCGCGAGTGCACGTTGAGCAGCAGCGCGACGAGACCGCCGGCGCCCGCCATCTGCGCGAGCATGTAGAAGAACGAGATCACGAGCGTCGAGGCGGCCGAGGCCGCGCGCACCGGGCGCTGCTTCATCCGGAAGCTCAGCACGTCGCCCATCGTGAAGCGGCCGGTGTTGCGCAGCAGCTCGGCGATCAGCAGCAGGTCGACCAGCCACGCGACCAGGAAGCCGATCGAGTACAGGAAGCCGTCGTAGCCGTGGATCGCGATGGCGCCCGCGATGCCCAGGAACGAAGCGGCGGACAGGAAGTCGCCCGAGAGCGCGATGCCGTTCTGCCGCCCGGTGAAGGCGCTGTCGGCCGCGTAGTAGTCGGCGGTGGTCTTCTTGCCGCGGTTGCCCGCGCGGTACACGACGAACAGGGTGATCGCGACGAACAGCGCGAAGATCCCGACGTTCACGAGCGGGTTGCTCTCCGGCACGCTCTCGGCGAGCTCGGTGGTGGTCACTGGCGGGTTCCTTCCGTCACGGCGGCCCGTTCCCTCAGCTCGGCGACCCGCGGGTCCACCTCCCGGTTCGCGAATCGGACGTAGACGAGCGTGATCAGCGCCGTGGTCACGAACTGCGCGAGGCCGAGCAGCATGCCCACGTTGACGAGCCCGAACACGCGGGTGCTCATGAAGTCGTTCGCGTACGCGGCCAGCACCACGTAGGTCAGGTACCAGACGAAGAAGCCGGCGCTCATCGGGAAGACGAATCTGCGGAACCGCCGGCGCAGCGCGGTGAACTCGGGGCTGCGCTGGATGAGGTCGTAGTCGGGACCGCGCCGGGTCGCCGGCGCCGGCTCCGCGCCCTCGCGGGCGAACATGGCCGGCAGCTGTCCGGTCTCCTCGAGCGGGTTGCTCGCCGCGGGGGTGTTCGCGACGTTGTGCATGGCTGCCTCCGGCAACTTGCGTCCGTGGCGGTGGCCGGGTCGGGGCCCCTCGTTCGAGTGGCACCCGGTCTGCCCTTGCGGACTGGGAGGCGGCCATAGTAACGACGGCATCGTATCCCGGAAAAAGCCGGTTCCTGAGAAGGGTGTCCAGAATTCGTTTTCCGGCTGGAAATGTGCGAAAACGGCACCTTCAATGAAGATCACGAACAGATCACTCGTAATAGTGAGACCTTATGTCACGCCACGTTGTCGCAGCTGAGGAACGCTGCGGCAAATGGTTGAGTTGCGGACAATGGTCGGACGAATACCGTGACACGGGGTAGCCAGGGTGCGGGGCCGGCGCCCCCGTCCGGCGTCCCTCCGGTGGGGTCGGGACGAGGATTCGCAGGCCAGTGGAGGATCCCGAAAGAAATCACCGGGTCGGGCGGCGAGTTGCTGCCAGACCACAACATCGTGTTCATCTTTGGGGGCGCCCCACTCGATGGGGGCACGGAGCGTAGATCCTCTGAGGGATTCGACTACCCTGCGTGGGCTAATCGGGTGACTGTCGGACGCCGTGGGCCGGAGCAACCGGTAACCGAAATTCCCTCTTCGACCCCGCGCGGGGTCCAATCCGCGGGCCGCGGCCGGGGCCGAATCG